>JADZDN010000153.1 GCA_020851015.1 Alphaproteobacteria bacterium
ACATGCGGAACGCGAACAAGCAGAGCGACAACAACCGCTATCGCGACCGCGTGCCCGACAACGCCAAGGTCCAATCGCTCGAACAGGCCAAGCGCGAGGCGCAGCAGCGCCAGCAACAGCAGGAACAGCAGAAGCAGGCGCAGCAGCGCGCGCAACAGGAACAGCAGCGCCAGGCGCAGATGCGCCAGCAGCAGCAACAGCAGCAGCAGCGCGCGCAACAGGAACAGCAGCGCCAGGCGCAGATGCGCCAGCAGCAGCAACAACAGCAGCAGCGTGCCCAGCAGGAACAGCAGCGCCAAGCGCAGATGCGCCAGCAGCAGCAACAACAGCAGCAGCGCGCGCAACAGGAACAGCAGCGCCAGGCTCAGATGCGCCAGCAGCAGCAACAACAGCAGCAGCGCGCGCAGCAGCAACAGCGCGAACAGCAGGCGCGTCAGCAGCAGCAGCGCCAGCAGGAAGAGGCGGCCCGGCGGGCGCAGCAGCAGCGGGCGCAGGAAGAGGCGTCGCGGCGGGCGCAGCAGCAGCGCAAGGTCGGCGACACGGAGAACGTGCCCGACCTGTCGATGGCCAAGGCGCCGGCCCCGGCGAACTAGGCGCGGCGCGATTCGACAATCGCCCGCGGGCCGGCGATAGTACGGCCCGCGCGCTTCAAGCCGCGCGGTCCTGGACAAGAATCCCGGGGGAGGGGAGGCGCCATGTCGCTCGCACGCATCTTCGCGCTGTGCCTGGCCGGCCTCGCGGCCGGCCATCCGGCCGCGGCGCAGAACAAGCAGGTGGTGGTCTACACCTCGAACGAGGACACGCTGAACCAGCTCGCCTTCGGCGCGTTCGAGCAGAAGACCGGCATCAAGGTCCAGCCGGTCTCCGCCGGCTCGGGCGTCGTCGTCAAGCGCATCCAGTCCGAGAAGGACCGGCCGCAGGGCGACGTGATCTGGGGCGTCAGCCGCTCGCTGCTCGAAGGCAACACGACCTATTTCGATCCCTACCGCTCGAAGAACGTCGACGCGATCCCCGCGCAGTACCGCGACGCCAAGGACGGCTGGATCGGCAACAACCTGCACATCCTGGTGATCCTGCAGAACACCAAGGCGCTGCCGGAAGGCGAGGGGCCGCGGACCTGGGCCGACCTGGCCGACCCGAAATGGAAGGGCAAGATCGCCTTCACCGATCCCGCCAATTCCGGCTCGGCCTACAGCACCGTCACGCTGATGGTGCAGCTGTTCGGCGGCGGCGAGGCGGGCTGGAAGAAGGTCGAGCAGGTCTTCGCCAACATGAAGATGCTCAACCGCTCGTCCCTCGTGTTCCAGGGCGTCGGCAGCGGCGAGTATCCGCTGGCCGTGTCGCTGGAATATGCCGGCTACCTGTGGGCCAACAACGGCGCGCCGGTGAAGGTGATCTATCCCGGCGACGGCACCATCGCCCAGATGGAGGGCTGCGCCGTCATCAAGGGCGGGCCGAACACCGAGGCGGCCAAGGCCTTCGTCGACTTCATCAACCAGAAGGACACGCGCGAGCTGATCCTGTCGAAGACCTTCCGCCGGCCGGCGCGCCAGGACATCGACCTGTCGAAGATGCCCGGCGGCATGCCGGCGCTGGCGTCGATCAAGCTCGCCTCCTATGACGAGGAAGCCTGGACCAAGGCGCGGCCCGAGACGATGCAGCGCATCCAGGACCTGATCGCCAAGACGCGCTGAATAGAGTGCCAAGTGACATCCTCATCCTGAGGGGCTCCCGCGACCTCGTCCTTCGAGACGGATGCCTCCTCAGGATGCGGTCGCGGGAGCGTCTCGAAGGATGACCGCGATCCGGATCGCCGGCGTCGGGCGGAGCTTCGGCGCCGTCGCCGCCGTCAGCGACGTCACGCTGGAGATCGGCGACGGCGAGTTCTTCACGCTGCTCGGGCCGTCGGGCTGCGGCAAGACCACGCTCTTGCGCATGGTCGCGGGATTCTGCGACCTCGACCGCGGCTCGATCCATTTCGCCGACCGGCGCATCGACACGGTGCCGCCGCACAAGCGCAACGCCGGCATGGTGTTCCAGAACTACGCGATCTTCCCGAACCTGACGGTGGGCGGGAACGTCGCCTATGGCCTGAAGGCCCGGGCGGTGCCGCCGGCCGCCATCGCGGAGCGGGTGGCCCGCGCGCTGAAGCTGGTGCAGCTCGGCGGCTACGCGGAGCGCTGGCCGCACCAGCTTTCGGGCGGGCAGTTGCAGCGCGTGGCGCTGGCCCGCTGCCTGGTGATCGAGCCGGCCGTGCTGCTGCTGGACGAGCCGCTGTCGAATCTCGATGCCCAGCTCCGCGTCGAGATGCGGGGGGAGATCCGGCAGCTGCAGAAGAGCCTGGGCATCACCGCCCTCTACGTCACGCACGACCAGGAAGAGGCGATGTCGATTTCCGACCGCATCGCGGTGATGCGCGCGGGCCAGGTGGAGCAGCTCGGCGCGCCCTGGGAGATCTACCGCCGCCCGGCCACCCCCTTCGTCGCGCGCTTCATGGGCACGACCAACCTGCTGCGCGGAAGGCTGGCGGCCCGCGCGGCGGGCGTGGCGACGGTCCGCGCCGGGGCGCGCGACTTCGCCGTCGCCGGCGGCGCCGTCAAGGATGCCGCCCCGGGCGCCGAGCTGAGCTTCTCGCTGCGCCCCGAGGCGCTGCGCCTGGCCCCCGCCGGCACGCCGCCGCCCGCGGGCTGGGCCGGGCTGGAGGCGCGCATCCGCCGCGTCGAATTCCTGGGCGCGCTGACCCGGGTCGAGCTGGACCTGGGCGAGGGGCTGGTGCTGCACGCCGCGGCGGTCGATCTGCCGTCCCCGGCGATGCGCGATGGGCCGGTCGCCGTGGCCTACGACCCCGCGCTCGTCACCGCTTTCGCCGGCCCGGGCGACTGATGGCCGCCCGCTCGGCCTTCCCGTTGGTCGTCACGCTGGGCGCGTTCCTGTTCCTCGGCTGCTTCCTTTTGTATCCGCTGTCCAGCGTGTTCCGGGCCAGCTTCCTCGACCCCGGCGGCCAGGCGTTCACGCTGGCCAACTACGTGAAGGTCTTGACCACGCCGTTCTACCGCTCGGGACTGACCAACAGCCTGGCGATCGGCGCCATGGCCGCGCTGGCGGCGATCGCCATCGGCGTGCCGATGGCGTTCTGCGTGGCGCGCCTGCCCGTGCCGGGCAAGCCGGTGCTGCTGGCGCTGGCCGCGCTGCCGCTGGTGCTGCCTTCCTTCGTCGCGGCCTATGCCTGGGTGCTGCTGCTGGGCCGCTCGGGCATCGTCTCGCAGTTCCTGGCCACGATCGGCATCGCCGGCGTCACGATCTACGGCAAGCCCGGCCTGGTGCTGGTCTTCGCGCTGCAGACGTTTCCCTACGTGCTGCTGCCCACGCTCGCCGCCTTCAAGGCGGTCGACGTTTCGATCGAGGAGGCCGGCCAGAACCTGGGCGCATCGCGCTGGCGAACCTTCCGCCTGGTGATCCTGCCGGTCGTCATGCCTTCGGTGCTGTCCGGCGGGTTGCTGGTGTTCATGGAGACGCTGGAGAATTTCGGCGTTCCCTTCGTGCTGGCCGAGGACATGCCGGTCCTGGCGGTTTCCGCCTACAAGCTGTTCGTGGGCGAGATGGGCGCCAACCCGGCCGCGGCCGGCGTGCTGGGCGTGCTGTTGATCTGCTGCACGACTGCCGCCCTGCTGCTGCAGCGCCACTACCTGTCCAAGCGCCGGTTCGCCACCGGCGCGCGCACCGCGCCGCCCGAGTTGAAGGTGGCCCCGCCCCTGCGCATCCTGGGCGCCGTGTTCTGCTGGGGGGTGGTGTTGCTGGCCCTGGTGCCGTTCCTCGCCGTGGTGGTGATCTCGTTCATGAAGTTCCGCGGCCCGGTGATGCACCCCGAGTTCAGCCTGGGCAATTTTGCCGTGCTGCTGGACCGCGGGCAGCGGCCGCTGATCAACACCATCACCCTGGCCAGCGCCGCGGCGGCGGGCGCGGCGCTGATCGGCGTGCCGATCGGCTACGTGCTGACGCGCTACCGCACGGGGGTGGCGGGCGTGCTCGACGTGCTGGCGATGGCCCCCTTCGCCGTGGCCGGCACGGTGCTGGGCATCGGGCTGGTGATCTCGTTCAACAGCGGCTGGCTGATCCTGACGGGCGGCTGGCTGATCCTCGTCATCGCCTACATGGTGCGCAAGCTGCCGTTCAACGTGCGCGCCAGCGCGGCGATCCTGCACCAGATCGACCCCAGCCTCGAGGAAGCCTCGGTCAACCTGGGCGTGTCGCCCGCCCGCACCTTCCTGACGCTGACCGTGCCGCTGATGATGGGCGGGGTGATCGGCGGGGCGGTGCTGACCTGGGTCACGATCGCGTCGGAGCTGAGCGCCACGGTCGTGCTCTACAGCGGCGCCTGGGGCACGATGACCGTGCTGATGTTCCAAGCGCTGGAGGGGGCCAGCGCCGGCGCCGCCGCGGCCGCCGCCACCGTGCTGGTGCTTGCCACGGTGGTGCCGCTGGCGCTGATCTACCGGCTGCTGAAGCGCCACCAGGTGGCGCTGCTGTAGGGCCGATGCTTCCGGTCCTGGCGAAGCGCGCCCGCCGATGACCCTGCTGGTGCCGCATCGGCCGCGATACGGAATTGCGCGCCCTCGATCGCGCCGCGGTGGTGCTGGATGCGGCGCGGCTTCACCTGTTCGATGCCGCCACGACCAACGCCATCCGCCAGGAGCCCCATGACGCCGACACCGGCAACCAGTACCGACTGCCATGCCCATATCATCGATCCGCGGCGATTTCCGCTGCCCGCCGGCGGCGGCTACAAACCCCTGGCGGACGAGTGTGGCACGCGCGAGGAGTTCTGCGCGGTGCTGGACCGCCATGGCGTCCGCAACGGCCTGCTGGTGCAGCTGAGCGGCTACGGCACGGACAACCGGCCGCTGCTGGACGCCATCGCGGCCTATCCGGGCCGCTTCAAGGCCATCGCGGTGATCGACGCGGGCTTCGGCGACCGGCAGCTCGAGGACCTGGCCCGCGGCGGCGTGGTCGGCGTGCGCTTCAACCTGCCGAGCTACGATCCGCAGGCGCTGCTGCGGCCCGACGCGCCGCGCCTGCTGCAGCGAATCAAGGCGCTGGGCTGGTTCGCCCAGGTCTATGCCGACGACCGGCAATGGCAGGAGGCGGCGCCGATCCTGAAGGCGAGCGGGGTCAAGGTGCTGGTCGATCATTTCGGCGTGCGCGACGTCGATGGCGGGCCCGCCCAGAAGGGCTTCGCGGCGGTGCTGGCGCTGGGCCGCGACGGCCGGGCGGCGGTGAAATTCTCGTCGCCGTTCCGCGTCTCGCCGCGCATGGGGGACTATGCCGAGATCGACCCCTACGCCGAGCGGCTGGTGGCCGCCTTCCCGCGCGAGCGCATCGTGTGGGGATCGGACTGGCCGTTCACCAACGTGCCGAAGCGCCCGGCCTATGCCGAGACCGTGGCGCCGCTGGCGCGCTGGTTTCCCGATCCGGGCGACCGGGCGCGCATCCTGTCGGCAAATCCCCGGAATCTTTTCGGCTTCAAGGACTGACCGCCATGACCGATCGTCCGCCCCTGACCGTCGCGCTGGCCGGTGCCGGCATGATCAGCTGGTTCCACTTGCAGGCGTGGCGCAAGCTGGGCAACCGGGTGCGCCTGGTGGCGGTCTGCGACCCCGACCAGGCGAAGGCTGGGCTGCGCGCGCAGGAATTCGCGATCCCGACGGTCTACGCGACGCCCGAGGCGATGTTCGCGGCGGAAAGCTTCGACGCCATCGACATAGCCTCGCCGCGCGAGACGCACGCGGCCTGGGTCGAGGCGGCGGCCGATCGCGGCATCCACGTGCTGTGCCAGAAGCCGATGACGCCGACCCTGGCCGAATCCGAGGCGCTGGTCCGCCGGGTCGAAGGCAGATCGCGCCTGATGGTGCACGAGAACTGGCGCTTCCGCCCGTGGTATCGCGACCTCAGGGGCTGGATCGAGGCCGGCGAACTTGGCGAGATCGTCCTGGCCCGCATGGCGATGCTGGCCTCCGGCCTGCTGCCCGACGCGCAGGGCAAGCGCGCGGCCCTGGTCCGCCAGCCGTTCATGCAGCAAGAAGACCGCTTGATGATCGCCGAGGTGCTGATCCATCATCTCGACACGATGCGCTATCTGTGCGGCGAGTTGCGGGTGATTTCGGCGCGGGCGGCCCGCACGGTGGCCGACGTGCGGGGCGAGACGGTGGCGTCGATCTTCCTGGAAACCGCGTCCGGCGCGCCGGTCGAGGTGACGGGCAGCCTGGCCGCGGCCGGCTATGTGGCCCGCCCGCCCGACCGGCTGGAGATCGTGGGCACCAAGGCCAGCGCCGCGTTCGACGGCCAGCTCCGCCTGCTCGGCCCGCGGCCGCGGGCCGTCGCGTACGACGACGACCAGGGCTATCAGGCAAGCTTCGACGGCGTCATCGCGCATTTCGTCGATTGCCTGGCCAGCGGCGCGCCCTTCGAGACCGGGCCGGCCGACAATCTGGAGACGCTGCGGCTGGTCGAGCATGCCTACTGGGCGGCCGGCACGCACCGTCCCGACAGACAGGGGAATTGAAGCCATGGATACGCATGCGATCGCACCGCACCCGCTGGTCGGCCAGGCCAGGACTGCGCCCGACACGCCCGCGCTGCTCGTCGATCTCGACCTCATGGAAGCCAACATGGCCCGGGTGGCCGCGGCATGCCGCGCGTGGGGCGTCGCGTGGCGGCCGCACAGCAAGGGCCACAAGACGCCGGAGATTGCCCTGCGGCAGATCGCGGCCGGCGCGATCGGCATCACCTGCGCCAAGCTGGGCGAGGCCGAGGTCATGGCCGCGGCCGGGATTGAGGGCATCGTCATCGCCAACCAGATCGTCGGCAGGGACAAGATCGACCGGCTGGTCGCGCTGCGCGCGCGCACCGATCCCGTGGTCTGCGTCGACAGCATCGCGAACCTCGACGCGCTGGAGGCGGCATTCCGGCCGGCCGGGCGGCGCCTTAAGGTCGCGATCGAGGTGAATATCGGGATGAACCGCGCGGGCATCGAGCCGGGCGCGCCCGTCGTCGCGTTCGCGCGGGAGATCGCGAAGCGGCCCAGCCTGGAATTCGTCGGGGTGCTGGGATGGGAAAGCCAGGCCGCGACCATCGCGGACATGACGGAGAAGCGCCGCGTCGTCGCCGAGGCGGTCGGCCGGCTGGCCGCCAGCGCGAAGGCCTGCGCCGAGGCGGGATTCGCGGTGAAGATCGTGAGCTGCGGCGGGACCGGAACGTTTCCCTTCTGCATCGAGCAGCCGGGGGTGACCGAGGTGCAGGTCGGCGGCGCGATCTTCAGCGACATGCACTACCGCACCAACTATCACCTGGATTTCCCGCCGGCCCTGACGATCCTGACCACGGTGACGAGCCGGCCAAATCCGGCGCGCATCGTGACCGACGCCGGCAAGAAGGCGATGAGCGGCGACGCGGCCATGCCCGCGCCGGCCGGCCTGCCGCCGGTCGAAAGCGTCAAGCTCTCGGCCGAGCACACGAGGATCGACCTGCAGGCGCCGAGCGGCACGCCGCGCGTCGGCGACAAGATCGAACTGGTCGTGGGCTATTCCGACACCACCGTCCACCTGCACGAGGAGATCGTCGCCGTCCGCGGCGGCCGCATCGAAGCGGTTTGGCCGATTGCCGCCCGCGGCAAGCTGAAATAGCGGCGGCGGGGCGGGGAGGGTCTTCCATGCGGGATGCCGTGTTCGAAACGCTGGAGCTGCGGCTGGAGCCGCCGTTGGCGATCGCGACGCTGAACCGGCCCGAGCGCCTGAACGCGATCAACCGCCTGATGAAGCGGGAGATCGCGCGGGTCTGGGACATCGTCGCCGGCGACGCCGATCTGCGGGTGCTGGTGCTGCACGGCGCGGGCCGGGCCTTCTCGCCGGGCTTCGACCTCAAGGAGGCGGCGGCGCGCGACCTGTTCGGCCCCGGCCAGGTGTGGTCGGCGCTGCGCGAGAGCTTCGACTTCATCATGCGGTTCTGGGATTCGCCGAAGCCGTCGGTCGCCGCCATCCATGGCTACTGCCTGGCCGGCGCGTTCGACATGGCGCTGGCCTGCGACATGACCGTCGCCGCCGACGACACGCGGCTGGGCATCCCCGAGGTGCGGTTCGGCGCCAGCATCGGCTGCCTGCTGCTGCCGTGGTTCGTGGGACCGAAGGCCGCCAAGGAACTGCTGCTGACGGGCAGCGACGCGCTGACGGCGCCGCGCGCGCAGGCGCTGGGGATCGTCAACCGCGTGGTGCCGCGCGACCGGCTGCTGCCCGCGGCGATCGAACTCGCGCGCGCGGCCGCCGCCGTCAACGACAACGCGCTGGCGCTGACGCGCCGGGCGGTGCAACGGAGCCTCGAGGCGCGCAAGCTGCGCCAGGCGCTGGACGCGGCCTTCGACACCGCGACGCTGGTGTCCGCGACCGGCGGGCCCGAGCGGGCGGAGTTCTTCCGCATCAGCAAGGAAAAAGGGCTGCAGGCCGCGATCGCGTGGCGCGACCGGCGATTCGCGCGCGGGGCGGAGGGCGCGTAGCCGCGTCGGCTAAGCTGCCATGCGAACGCCGTCGGGGTCGAAGAGCGCGCCGGAAACGACCTGGCCGCGCGCCAGCCTGCCGGCGATCTCGAACGCGACCGACGAGCCTGGCCGACCGTAGCCGTGCTCCATCGCCACGAAGGCGAGCGCCTTCTTCAAGGTCGCGCTGTAGGCGGCCGACCGCACGATGCCGATGGATCGGTCGCCGTCGAATGCGAGCCGGCCGATATCGGAACAGGGCTTGTCGGAGTCGATCGCGACGAAGGCGAGGGTCGGGGGCTCGGCCTTGCGGCGTTCGGCGATCAAGGCATCGCGGCCGATGAATGCACCCTTGTCCCAGGCCACGAACCCGCTCAGCCCGACCGCGAGCGGCGCCTGATCGGCGGTGAAGTCGGCGCCCCATGCCGGCACGGCCTTCTCCAGCCGCATCGCGTCATGGGCGCGCAGGCCGAAATCCGCGATCGCGTGGTCGGCGCCGGCGTCGACCAGGGCGTCATAGATGCCCGCGTGGAATTCCATGCCGTGGTGCAGCTCCCAGCCCAGTTCACCGATCGCGTTGAACCGCAGCGCAATGGTCGGCGCGTAGCCGGCGTCGATTTCGCGCACCGTATTCCAGGCAAACGCGCCATTGGCCAGCTTGGCATCGCTGATCCGCCCAAGGACGTCGCGCGCCTTCGGCCCGGCGACCAGCAGCGCGCCATAGCGGGCGGTCACGTTCTCCACGCGGACGGTCCCGTCCGCTGGCAAGTGCCGCTGCATCCAGGCAAGCAGGTGCAGCTCGGCCAGTGCGGGCGCGGTCAGGTAGAAGCGCTGCGCGCCGATGCGCGCCATGGTCAAGAAACCGCTCAGCCGGCCGCGCTCGCTCAGCATCGGCGACCGCGCGATCCCGCCCTGCGGCGGCAGGCGGTTCGCGCAGAGCCGGTCGAGATAGACATCCGCGCCCGGACCGGACACCTCGTATTTCGCCGTCGCCGTGATGTCCATGACGCCGACACCCTCGCGCACCGCGCGGCATTCGCCGATCGTGGCCGCAAGCGAGGCCTGGGCGTCGTCGGGTGCCGCCGATTCGCTCGCCTTGCCCGCGAACCACATCGGGCATTCCCACCCCATTCGTGCGCCATAGACGGCGCCCCGCTGCTTCAGCCGATGGTAGAGCGGGCTGGCGCGCGCCGGCCTGCCCGCTTGGCGTTCGGCTGATCGGTCGATCGTCCCGAACACATGTGCCTCGCCCAGCATGGAGCGGATGTAGCGCTTTGTCGCATAGCCGGCGAAGCGGCCGATATCGAGCGGCGAGGCATCGATCCCGGGCTCGCCTTCGATAATCCATTCGGCGGCCATGTGGCCGATGGCGGCGCCGTGGCTGATCCCGGCCGTGTAGCCGGCCACGATGTGCAGGTTGCGGCGGTCGGGCACTGGACCCATCAGGCCGCTGAGGTCCGGCGTGCGGCTGGTCGGTCCGCAGATCTCGCTCTTGATGCCGACCTGGCCCAGCACGGGCATCCGCGCCAGCGCGGCCTTGAGGCTGTGCTCGCCGCGCACCAGGTCGACTGGAAACAGTTCCTGCGCGAAGCCCTCCGGGATTCCATCGACGAAGCAGTAGGGCGTGTGGGCCTCGTGCACGCCGATCAGCATGCCCTTCTGTTCCTGGCGGAAATAGAAGGGCACTTCGAAGTCGCGAAACATCGGCAGCTCGAAACCCAGCGCCGCGACGGCCGGAATGGCCTCGGTCACCAGGTATTGCCGCTCGGTGGGTACGATCGGAACGTGGACCCCGGCCATTGCCGCCACGACAGGGCTCCAGAAGCCGGCGGCGATCACGACGACCTCCGCCCGGATGGTCCCCTTATCCGTCACCACCCGCCAGTCGCCCGAGGGCTTCTGCTCGAGCGCCGTCACGCGCGTCTGCCGGTAGATCTCGGCGCCGCGAGCGCGGGCCAAGCGCGCGAAGGCGTGCGTGGTCATGCTGGGATCAAGCACGCCATCATCGCGGACATAGGCAGCGCCCAGTATGCCATCCAGCTCGACCAACGGGTGCAGCCGCTTGATGTCGTCCGGCCCGATCATCTCGTATTCGATGCCGACATGGCGGACGCTCTTCGCGATCTCGGCATAGTGGTCGAGGGTCTTGCGCATCTTGGCGATCCGGATCGAGCCGGTGTGGTGCCAGCCGAGGCTTTCGCCGGTCTCCGCCTCCAGCGCGCGATAGAGTCGCCAGCTCAGCCAGTTGATGCGGTTCAACGCCGGGCTGTCCTCGGCAAGATGGACATTGCCCGCGGCGTGCCAAGTGGTGCCGGCGGTGAGTTCGGCCTTTTCGACCAGCACAACGTCGGTCCAGCCGAATTTCGTCAGATAGTAGAGAATGCTGCATCCGATGACGCCGCCGCCGATTACGACAACCCGCGCCGCATCCTTCATCGCCGTCCCCCAACCTTGCTCGACGTCCGGCCCGCCAAAGGCAGCGGGCAGTCCAATCATCGAAAATCGAATGCCGATGCCCGGCAGCATTGCAGTGTATTTGTACAGGGTCAGATTACCGTAGATTCGCATGGCGACAATACAATGGTGTATGCAATAATCCTTCCATCGCCGGGACGCGATCGAGATGGAGGCAGGGGTGGCGACGGCCGCGATGGGTCGACCCGGATCGACCGGGGAACTGCCGCTTCTGCTTGCGCCGGTCGCGACCCTGCTGGTGCTCGTGTTCTTCGTGCCGCTGTGCTTCGTGCTCTACTACAGCGTCTACGACAACGGCTTCACGGCCAAGGCCTTCGTCAGCCTTGCCAGGAGCAGCCTCTTCCTGCGCGTGCTCGGCACCTCGTTCGACATCGCGCTGCAGGCGACGCTGTTCAGCATCCTGCTCGGCTATCCGATCGCGCTGCACCTCTCGCGCCAGCCGCCGCGGCGCCGCGCGCTGCTGATGATCCTGGTGCTGCTGCCGTTCTGGACCAGCATCCTGGTCAAGAGCTTCGCCTTCTACGTCATCCTGGGCAACCAGGGGATCATCAACCAGGGGCTGCGCTGGACCCTGGGCGATGCCGCCACGGTGAAGATGCTGTTCAACCGGGTCGGCGTGATCGTGGGCATGGCGCATTTCCTGATCCCGTTCGTGGTGTTCCCGATCCTCGCCAGCCTGCTGGCGCAGAACCCCGAGCTGCGCCGCGCCGCGCAGGTGATGGGCGCCGGGCCGGTGCGCATCTTCCTGCGCATCACCCTGCCGCTCAGCATGCCCGGCGTCGTCGCCGGCGGGCTGATCTCGATGGTGATATCGCTGGGCGTGTTCGTCACGCCGACGCTGCTGGGCGGCAAGTCGGACATGATGATGGCCAACCTGATCGATTTCTACACGCGCGACACGCTCGACTGGAACGGCGCCGCGGCGATCGCGGCGGTCCTGCTGTCGCTGTCGGGCGTGCTGATCGCGATGCTGAGCTGGGTCCGGCGCGGCGAGGACGTCGGCTAGGCGCATGGACACGACCGGCACGGACGAGCGGCTGAACCTGACCCCCGCGACGCGCGCCTGGCGCCGCGGCCATTCGGCCTTCGCGGCCTGCGTCTATTTCTTCCTGCTGATGCCCAGCCTGATCGTCGTGCCAATGTCGTTCGGCGACAAGCGCGAGATCATGTTCCCGCCCGGCAACTTCACGCTCAACCTGTATCGCGAGTACTTCTTCGCCTCCACCTGGATGGCGACGACGATGCAGAGCCTGAAGATCGCGATCCTCAGCGCCGCGATCTCGCTGGTCGCCGGCTTCTTCGCCGCCTATGCGCTGGTGCGCTACGAGTTTCCGGGCAAGCGCCTGCTCAACCTGGCGCTGCTGAGTCCCGCGCTGGTCCCGGTGATCATCGTCGCGCTCGGCACCTATCTCTACTTCTCGACCATCGGCATCACCGGCACCACCGCGGCGCTGGTGGTGGCGCACAGCGTGCACACCGTTCCGTTCGTGATCGTCACGCTGATGGCGGGGCTGCGGCACGTCGACCCGAACCTGGAGCGCGCGGCCGAGCTGATGGGGGCGAGCCGCATGACGGTGATCCGGCGCGTGACCCTGCCGCTGCTGCGGCCGGCGCTGATGGCGGGCGCGATGTTCGCGTTCCTGATCTCGTTCGACGAGGTCGTGATCTCGTGGTTCGTCAGCAGCCCGTCGACGCAGACCCTGCCGGTCAAGATGTACAGCAGCATCCAGTGGGAGGTGTCGCCGGTCCTCGCGGCGGTGTCCACGCTGCTGACCCTGCTGTCCCTGTTCATCTGCCTGGTCTCGGCGGCGATGCAGAAGCCGTCCTGAGCCCGGCCGCGCGGAACGCCCTAAGAAGGAGGAAGACATGACGCGAGAGACGACGATGCGGAATCTGCTGCTGTCCCGGCGCAAGCTGCTGGCGGCGGGCGCGGGACTGGCGGCGGTCGGACCCTACGTGATCGTGCCGGGCCGCGCGCTGGGCGCCCAGCAGGTCGTGTTCGTCGGCTACGGCGGCGTCAACCAGGACGTCTACGAGCAGCTGATGTGCGCCCAGTTCACCAAGGACACCGGCGTCAAGGTCATCATGGCCTCGGGCGTCGACCTGGCCAAGCTGAAGGCGCAGGTCATGACCAAGAACGTCGAGTGGGACCTGATGACGATGAGCAGTGGCCTGGCGGTCGGCGCGGAGCGCGAGGGGCTGCTGGAGAAGGTCGACTATTCCGTCGTGAAGTACCCCGACAGCATCCAGCCCAAGCGCGAGGCTACCTTCCCCTTCTACACCTACTGGGGCGGCATCGCCTACGATCCCAAGCGGGTGCCCGCCGACAAGGTGCCGCGGACCTGGGCCGATTTCTGGGACGCCAAGAAGTTCCCGGGCCGCCGGGGCCTGCGCGACCGCGCCGACGAGATGCTCGAGATCGCGTTGATGGCCGACGGGGTGGAGCCGAAGAAGCTGTTCCCGCTCGACGTCGACCGGGCGTTCAAGTCGCTCGACCGGATCAAGCCGCACGTCGCCAAGTTCATCGCCCAGACGCCGCAGACCATCTCGCTGGTGCAGACCAACGAGATCGACTTCTCCTACGCCTTCGCCGGCCGCGTGGCCGCGGCGCAAAGCGAGGGGCTGTCGATGGAGTTCGCCAGCGCCCAGCCGCTGATCATCTCGACCTTCATCGGCATGCCGCGGGGCAGCAAGAACCGCGACGCGGCGATGAAGCTGATGTCCTATTTCGCGATGCCCGAGATGCAGGCGGAGTACGGCAACCGCCTGCCCGGCAACGGCCCGATCGCGCGCGCGGCGATTCCCATGCTGTCGGGCAAGGCCAAGGCGCTGCTGCCGAACCCCGACGACCCGCAGACCGCCTATGTCGACATGGACTGGTGGGCCGACAATTTCGCCGAGTCGAACAAGCGGTTCAAGCAGTGGCTGCTCAGCTAGTTTCGCGCCGCCGGCGCGCAGGGAGGTTGCAATGAAGAGTCACGCGCGGGTGGTGGTGATCGGCGGCGGCATCGTGGGGTGCAGCCTGCTCTACCGCCTGACCAGGCTGGGCTGGACCGACGTGGTGATGCTCGAGAAGACCGAGCTGACCGCCGGTACCACCTGGCATTCGGCCGGCCACCTGATCCTGGTCGACGAGAGCGCGGCGATCGCGCGGCTCAATATACTGAGCTGCCGCATGTACGAGGATCTGGAGGCCGATACCGGCCAGAGCATCGGCCGGCACAAGGTCGGCAGCCTGCGCCTGGCGCGCACCAGGGCGCGGTTCGACCGCTACCGCGCGCTCGCGCCCAAGATGCAGTTCCACGGCATTCGCTACGAGATGCTGGGACCCGTCGAGGCGCAGAAGCGCTTCCCGCTGATGCAGACGGACGGGCTCGAGGGCGCGTCCTGGGTTCCCGACGAGGCGTTCATCGATCCCAGCATGGCGACCCAGGCGTTCGCCGGCGGCGCGCGCGCGCGCGGCGCCGAGATCAACCGGCAGACCAAGGTCACCGGCCTGGTCCGCCGGTCCGGCGGCGAATGGCTGGTCCAGACCAGCAAGGGCGACATCGTCGCCGAGCATGTCGTCAACGCCGCCGGCATGTGGGCGCCCACGGTCGCGGGGCTGATCGGCCGGTCGCTGCCGATCCTGCCGACCGAGCGCCAGTACCTGGTCACCGAATCGGTGCCCGAGATCGGCAAGCTGGGGTTCGAGCTGCCGATCCTGCGCGACTACGACGTGCCGTTCTATTTCCGGCAGGAGCGCGACAGCCTGATCATGGGCGTGCACGAGCCGCACACGCCCTACTGCTTCGTCGACGGGATTCCCGACGACTTCGGCCAGGAGCTGCTGCCGCCCGATCTCGATCGCGGCGCGGCCTGCATCGAGGAAGGCATCAAGCGCGTGCCGGCGCTGGGCAAGGTGGGCATCAAGCGGGTGATCTGCGGGCCGACCAGCCGCACGACCGATTTCAACGGGCTGATGGGTCCGCTGGCCGGCGCGCCGAACTTCTGGGTGCTGGCCGGTTTCAGCGCCGGCATCTCGCACGGCGGCGGGGTCGGCCAGCTCCTGGCCGAGTGGATGGTCGAGGGCGAGCCCTCGATCGACGTGTCGCCGCTCGACGTCAACCGCTTCGGTCCCTATGCCAACAAGCGCTACATCCGATCCATGCTGGCCGAGGCGCATACCTACGGCTCGATCGACCCGAACGCGGAGCGCGCGGCCGGCCGCCCGGCGCGGACCTCGCCGCTCTATTTCCAGCAGAAGGCCGCCGGCGCCGCGTTCACCGTGCGGCTGGGCTGGGAATGCCCGTCCTGGTTCCGCACCGCCGACGCGCCCAGCATGGACAAGGCGGTCGCCGCGGAGTGCCGCGCGATCCGCGAGCGCGCGGGCCTGCTCGATCTCTCCAGCCTGGCGAAGTTCGAGCTCAAGGGACCCGGCGCCGCGGCGTTCGCCGCCGGCCAGCTCGGCGTCGCGCTGCGGGAGGACGGCGCCGTCGAACGCGCCGCGCTGACCACGCCCAAGGGCCGGGTCGAGGCGGCGTTCACGGTCCTGCGCGTTTCCGAGCGGCACTACTACCTCACCGCGGTGCCCGAGGCGGAGTTCAACCACCAGGCCGGGCTGGAACGGCGCCTGCCGCGCGACGGCAGCGTGACGCTGGACAACGTCACCGGCCGGTACGGGGCGCTGATGCTGGCCGGGCCCCTTTCGCGCGAGGTGCTGGCGAAGGTGGCCGACGCGAAGATCGGACGGGCGGAGTTTCCGGCCGCCACCGGCCGCATGCTGGACATCGGCTATGCCCGGGCGCGCGCGCTGCGGATCTCCGACGTCGGCGAGCTGGCCTTCGAGCTGCATGTCGAGACGGAATACCTCGGCGCGATCCATGCCGCGCTCAAGGACGCGGGGGCGGAGGCCGGCATCGCCGATATCGGCTTCCGCGCCCATGACGCGCTGCGGCTGGAGAAGGCGAACGCCCAGTGGGGCAGCGAGCTGACCTTCGAGGTGGCGGCGCGGAACGGCAACGGCAAGGCCGCGACGCCCGGCAAGGGCGGCGACGCGCCGTCGGCGACCTGGCTGAAGCTGAAACTGGCCGGCGGGGAGAACGCGAACGGCGCGGTGCTCTTTCACGGCGATCGGCCGATCGCCCTGGTGCGCAGTTCGAGCCCAGGCCATTGCGTGGGCACGGGCATCGCGTTCGCGCATGTGCCGGCCGGCCTGGCGCGCGAAGGCACGATCCTCGACTGCCTGATCAAGGGCGAGAAGCGGCCGGCGACGGTGATCGGCGGCGCGCTGTACGATCCGAAGGAAGAGCGGACGCGGGCCTGATCGGCCGTCCGGACAAGAAGGCGATAGCGCGGGGAAACGCCGCATGGCGATGGTAAGACTGGAGCAGGTGAGCAAGCGCTACGGCCCGGTCGTCGCCTTGTCCGCCGTCGACCTGTCGGTCGAGAAGGGCGAGTTCGTCACGCTGCTGGGGCCGAGCGGATCGGGCAAGACGACCTTGCTGAACCTGATCGCCGGCATGGTCGCCGCCAGTTCGGGCAGGGTCTTCATCCGCGGGCGCGACGTGACGGACGTTCCGCCCAGCCAGCGCGACCTGGGCATGGTGTTCCAGAACTACGCGCTGATGCCGCATATGACGGTGTTCGAGAACATCGCCTTCCCGCTGCGCGTGCGCAAGATGCCCGCGGCGGAGATCCGCGCCAAGGTCGAGGAGGTGCTGCGCCTGGTCCAGCTTCCCGACGTGGCCCAGCGCAAGCCGCGCGAGCTTTCCGGCGGGCAGCAGCAGCGCATCTCGATCGCGCGCTGCCTGGTCTACAATCCCTCGCTGATCCTGATGGACGAGCCGCTCGGCGCGCTCGACCGCAAGCTGCGCGAGCAGATGCAGCTCGAGATCAAGCGGCTGCACGCGCAGCTCGGCATCACCGTGCTCTATGTCACGCACGACCAGGAAGAGGCGATGGTGCTGTCCGATCGCATCTGCCTGATGAACCGCGGGCGGATCGAGCAGCTGGGCAAGCCGCACGAGCTTTATTTCCGACCCGCCACCCCGTTCGTCGCCACGTTCCTCGGCGAATCGAACCTGCTCGACGTCACGCTCGCGGACGCGGCCCCGGCGGCGACCGTCCGCGGCCCGGGCGGGTGCGCGATCCGCACCGAATCGCCGGTCGGGCTGGCAGCCGGCGCAGCGATGCGCATGCTGGTGCGCCCCGAGCACCTGCGGCCGCTGGAGGCGTCCGAGAATGCGTGCAACGAGGTTTCCGGCACCGTCAGCAACGTGATCTTCGTCGGCGGCATCACCTGCTACTACGTCCGGCTGGCGGACGGCACGGTGATCACCGCGCGCCGCCTGACCGAAGGCGCGGGCGCGCCCGCGGCGATCGGCTCCCCGATCCGCCTGGGCTGGACCGCGGCCAACACGGTCCTGTTTCCGGCCGAGGCATAGCGCCCGGCCGGGCCTGCGCCCGGCCAGCTAGCGAACGCCCAATCAGGCCTGCCCGCGCAGGAACTTCGCGCCCTGCTCGTTGAACTGCTTCGGCGTGATCTTCTGGCTCAGGACTTCCTGCCAGAAGGGCGGGATCTTGTCCTGGAAGTTCGCCCAGTTCTTGAACTCATAGGGCGGCGTCCACCAGGTCTGCACCTCGTCCAGCCCGAACTTGATGAAGCGGTTGTTCTGGAAGACCGGGTTGAGCGAAGTCGTCTTGCGCACCGGCGGCACGGCGCGGCCGGCGGTGTAGAGCAGCAGCGCGTCGCCCGAGGTGATGAACTTGATGAACTCCCAGGCCGCCTCGCGCTCCTTGCAGCCGGTGGTCATCATTGGACCCTCGGGGTTGGCCAGCATGTACTTGTTCGGGCCCACGCGCGGATTGGCCGCGGGCTGGATCGCGTCGCCCAGCGCCTGCATCATCGCCGGGCTGGCGTGCGGGCCGTAGAACCACAAGCCGCACTTGCTCTTCTCCATCAGCGCGTATTGTTCGCGATAGCCGTCGTTGACCGCGCTCGGCTGGGCCGACTTGTCCTTGGTGAACATGCCGACCCATTTCTCGGTCACGTCGATCGCCGCGGCCGAGTCGAAATCGACGTTGCCCTTCGCGTCGGCGAACTTGACCCCCGCGCTGAACCAGATCGGCAGGATGACCTGGATCGCCGAGTAGGTCTGGCCGCGCATGGCGATGCCATAGCGGTCCGGCGCCTTGGTGATGGCCTTGGCCGCGGCGACGAACTGGTCGAACGTGTCGGGCACGCCGACGTTCGCCTCCTTCAGCCAGTCCGCGCGGTAGAACAGGAAGTAGGGGATGCTGGTCTGCGGCACGAACATGATCGGCTGGCCGGCCTTGGACCGCGTCTGCTCGATCACGTTGGGGAAGAAATCGGGCGCCTGGTCCCATTTCTTGAAGTAGTCCTCGATCGGATGGAGGATGCCGTTGTCGAAGTAGTCCTGCACCCAGTACTGCACCGTCATGATCACGTCGGGCGGCGCGCCGGCGGCGTGGGCGACGACCAGCTTCTTGCGCGATTCCATCACCGCCATCGTCGCGTCGACCTCGACCTCGATCAGGTTCTGCGACTTGTTGAACATGTCCACCGAATCGGTGGAGATCTTCTGGTGCACCGGGTTGTCGGCCCAGTTCCAGTAGGTCAGCTTCACCTTCTTGCGCACCGCCGGCGCGGCGACCTGGGCGATCCCCGGCCGCGCCGCCGCCAGCGTGCCGCCGGCCGCGGCCATCAGCGCCAGCGTCCGCCGCCGCGACAGGCCGCGCGACGCCTTCTTCTCCTTGTCCGTTCCAGCCATTTGCTTCCTCCTCTGCATCGTTGTCGTTGCTCCGTGGTTCCTGCCGCTCAGCCCTTGACCGCCCCGGCGGCGAGACCGCTCATCAGCATGCGCTGGAACAGCAGGAAGATCAGGGCGACCGGCAGGGTGGTGAATACCGCGCCCGCCGCGCTGACGCTCCAGACCGCCGGCTCGCCCATCGCGAACAGCCGCATCATCACCGGAAGCGTCTTGACCGCGTTCGTGGTGGTGAACAGGAACGCGAACAGGAAGTTGTTCCAGGTCATGATGAAGGCGAGCAGCCCGCCCGCCACCAGCCCCGGCACCGCCAGCGGCACGACGATGCGCCACAGCGCGCCCAGGCGGCTGCAGCCGTCGACCTGGGCGGCCTCCTCGAGCTCGGCCGGCAGGGTCGCGAAGTAGTTGATCATCAGCAGCAGCACGAACGGCGCGCTGTGCGTCGCCTCGGCCAGCACCATCCCGAGATGCGTGTTCACCAGGCCGTAGCGGCGGAAGATCACCAGCAGCGGCACCAGCAGCACGACGCTGGGGATGGTGTAGGTCACCAGGATGGCGACCAGCACCGTGCTGCGGCCGCGGAAGCGGAAGCGGACGAAGCCGTAGGCGCCGAGGCTGGCCAGCGCCAGGGTCAGCAGCATGTTGCCGGTGGCGATGATCGCCGAGTTCTGGAAGTACTGCACGAACGGCGTGCTTTCCAGCAGCGTGACGTAGTTCTTCAGCGTCGGCGCCGCGGGAAGGTATTCCACCCGCTTGCTGCTGATCATGCCGAAGCCCTGCTTGGCCTCGGGCGTGATCGAGGCGATGAAGATCCACAGGAACGGGCCGAGCGAATAGAGCAGCACCGCGCCGGCCCCGGCATAGAGCCACAGCGTCTTGCCGTCGATCGCGCGGGCCCTGGCGGCGATCACGACGCCAGCACCCGACGGGCCAGGTGCCGCACGTAGAGCGCCGAGCCCGCGACCAGCAGCAGCGACAGCGCGACGGCGACCGCCGACGCATAGCCGATCTCGAATTGCGTCGTCAGCTTGAAGCTGTAGACCGCCTCGGTGTAGTTGCTGAAGCCGGGCCCGCCCTGGGTCATGATGAAGATCATGTCGATGTGGTTCGACATCCAGATCATGCGCAGCAGCACCAGGAACCACACGGTCGGCATCAGGTGCGGCAGCGTGATGTGCCAGAACATGCGCAAGGCGCCGGCGCCGTCCACGCGCGCGGCCTCGTAGAGCTCGCCCGGGATGGTCTGCAGCACGGCCAGGAGGATCAGCGCCATCAGCGGCGTGCCGTACCAGACCATGGCCGACACGATCACCCAGAAGCTGGCCGCGGGATCGCTGAGGAACGAGAAATACTGGTCCAGGATTCCCAGCTGCACCAGCAGGTCGTTCAGCACGCCGAAATTCGCGTCGACGATGTAGCAGAACAGCAGCGCGACGACGGCCGGCGGCGTGATGTAGGGAACCATCATCGCCGCGCGGACGATGCCGCGGCCGCGGAACGCGGCGTTGAGCAGCAGCGCGATCGGCAGCGCGATCGCCAGCTCGCTGGCGACCACCGCCAGGTCCCAGCGCAGCGTGCGCCACAGCCCCTCGAGGAACACCGTGTCCCCGGCCATGCGTGCGAAATTGCCCAGGCCGATGAACTGGGCGCGCGCCAGCCGCAGCAGCGAGGCGTCGGTCATGGCGAGCCACACGGCGTAGATCGCGGGATAGACGCTGATCGCCAGCAGCAGAGCGGCGATCGGCGCGATCATCGCATAGGGCAGAAGATCGAGGCGGCGCTTGCGGGCGACGGCCATGGTGGTTGGAGCGACCCCTTGCCGATGGAATTCGGTGCCGCGACTTTATGTCCAAGTCCGCCTTGCCGTTAAGCGCGAATTGCGCGAGGGCGGCGAATTCCGCCGGCGCGCGGACGGCGTGAGGAATCTGTGTGAGAAAAAATGCTGTGTGCAGTGCGGTAATCCGCGCGGCGCGTGCTGCGATTTCGTGTCGTACCCGGTAACATCGCCGGGTTCGACTGCGGCCCGCGCGCATGCGGCGCCGCCAGCAGCAGGGGATCCATGGACCAGCTATCGATCGCCAGGGCGGCGCGCCTCCTCGCCGAAGCGCGGCGGACGCGGCGCCGGCTTGACGGGCTGCCCGCATCCTGCCGGCCAGCAACGGTCGACGACGCGCTGGCGATCCAGGCGGCGACCGTGGCGCTGCTGGAAGACCCCGTCGGCGCATGGCCCGTCGGCGCATGGAAGGTCGGCGCGCCGGTCGCGGGGCGCCTGGTGCGGGGCGCCATTCTCCGCTCGCGAATTTTCGGCAGCCCGGCGGCGGTGCGCGCCGCGGACATGCCGCTGCTGGGAGTCGAGGCGGAGATCGCGTTCCGCTTCGACCACGGCCTGCCGGGCCGCGCGCGGGACTATACCTACGAGGAGGTGGCCGCGGCGGCGACGGCGCTGGCGGCGATCGAGATCGTCGATTCCCGCTACGCCGACTACGCCGGCGCGCCCATGCTGGACAAGATCGCCGATTGCGTCTCCAACGGCGGCCTCGTTTGCGGCACGGTGCGCGCGGACTGGCGCGACATCGACCTTGCGTCGCTGACGGCCTCGCTCGCGATCGACGGCGCGACGGTGGCGCGGCAGTCCGGCGGGCACGCGACGCGCGATCCGCTGCTGCCCGCGGTTGCCTTCGCCAACGATCGCCGCAACGAGGGCGGGCTGCCGGCCGGCGTGATCGTCACCACCGGCACGTTCACCGGCCTTACCTTCGCCAAAGCCGGGCAGAGCGTGCTGGCGACGTTCGAAGGATTCGGTTCTGCCGCGGTGACGTTCGATGCGTAGGAAGACGGGCAATGCGTAGGAAGACGGGCTGATGCAGGCCGATTCCGCCACCCAGGCGATCGACCTGCCCGCGGCGGCTGTCGGGGGCGCCCTCGAAGACCTGCCGGCTTGGCTGCGCGCGGTGGACCGCCTGGTGATCCTGCTGCTCAACGCCGCGCTGGTGGCCGAGGTCGCCATCGTCTTCGCCAACACGCTGCTGCGATCGATGTTCGGCAGCTCGCTGCTGATGGGATTCGACGAGACCTCGCCCGTCTTCCTCATCATGGTCGGCTTCCTCGGCGGCGCGGTCTCCTACGGTCGCGGCCAGTTCATCGCCATCACGGCATGCTGCCGTGCTTGGTCGTGACGACGACGTCGCGCTCGATCATGGCGTTCCCCGCGGCGTTCAGCCGATGGCATCGGATGGCGGGCGAGTATCCGTGCGGGGTGCGCGCGGCGTCAAGCGCCGCGGCGCGGTCCGCCGCGCAAGCGTCGTGAACACGAAGAGGGGGAGCGAATGCCGGCATCGCTGAAGCAGATCCTGCGGAACACCGTGAAGGAGAAACTGGCGCGCGACGAGGTGGTCGCATCGATGACGGTGCGGCTGGTCCGCAACGTCGAGATCGCGCGCATCGCCGCCACGTGCGGCTTCGACACGATCTATGTCGACGTCGAGCACAGCACCTTCTCGATCGACACCACCAGCCAGATCTGCATCGCGGCGCTGGATGCCGGCGTCACGCCCTTCGTGCGGGTGCCGGCGAACGGGCCCGAATACGTGTGCCGCGCGCTGGACGGCGGCGCGCTGGGCATCATCGCGCCGCACATCCGCACGGCCGCGGAGGCGGCGGCGCTGGTGCGCTGCGCCAAGTACCCGCCGCGGGGCGAGCGCTCGGCCGGCGGGCCGCTGCCGCAATACCAGTACCGCAGTTTCCCCGCCGCCGAGGCGAACCAGGCCGCCAACGACGCCACGATGGTGGTTGCGATGATGGAGACGCGCGACGCGCTGGACAACGTCGAGTCGATCGCCGCGGTCGACGGCGTCGACATGCTGTTCATTGGCACCAACGACCTGTGCGGCGAGCTTGGCATCCACGGGCAGTTCGACCACCCGCTGGTGCGCGACGCCTACGCGCGGACGATCGCGGCCTGCCGCGCGCGCGGCAAGCATGTCGGCGTCGGCGGGCTGGCGACCCGGCTTGACCTGATCGCCGACTTCGTGGCGCAGGGGGCGCGCTACGTGTCGATCGGCGCGGACCTGTCGTTCCTGCTCGGCGCCGGCGCCGAGAAGGCCAGGTTCGTCCACGGATTGAAGCGCTAGCGGCGGGATGAGGCGATGACAAAGGTAGCGGTCCTTGACGACTGGCAGAACCTGGCCCGGTCCAGCGCGGACTGGAGCGCGCTGGAGAAACGCGCCAGCGTCGCGTTCTTTCCGGACGCCACCAAGGGAATCGATGCCCTGGCCGCGCGGCTGGCGGATTTCGAGATCATCCTGGCGATGCGCGAGCGCACGGCGTTCCCGTCCGCGCTGGTCGAGCGCCTGCCCAAGCTGAGGATGTTCGGCCTGACCGGCGCCCGCGCGGCCTCGATCGACACCGCGGCGATGATGGCGCGCGGCATCACCGTCTGCTACACGGGCGGCGGGCGCGCGGGCACCAACACGGCCGAGCTGACGCTGGGCCTGCTGCTGGCGGCGGTCCGCCGCATTCCCGCCGGCGACGCGGCCATCCGCGCCGGACGGTTCCAGGAGGGGGTCGCGGCCGGCTTCGACCTGGCCGGCAAGACCCTCGGCATCATCGGGCTGGGACGCATCGGCCGGCTGATGGCGCGCTACGCCCAGGCGCTCGACATGCGGGTGATCGCGTGGAGCCAGAACCTGACCGCGGAGGCCGCGCGCGCCGCCGGCGCCACGTTCGTCGCCAAGGACGCGCTGCTGTCGGACGCGGACGTGGTCACGCTGCACCTCGTCCTGTCGGACCGCACGCGCGGCATCGTCGGCGCCGGCGACCTGGCGCGCATGAAGCCGGGCGCCGTGCTGATCAACACCTCGCGCGGGCCGCTGGTCGACGAGCAGGCGCTGGTGGACGCGCTGCGCGCCGGCCGCCTGATCGCGGGCCTGGACGTGTTCGACGAGGAGCCGCTGCCCGCCGGCCATCCGCTGCGCGCGCTTCCCAACACGGTCCTGACCCCGCATCTCGGCTACGGCACCACGGAGACATTCCAGGAGTTCTATCGGCAGAGCGTCGAGAACGCCGTGGCCTTTCTCGACGGCAAGCCGGTCCGGGCAATGGCGCCGGCCGCGCGCTAGGCCGCGGCGGTACGGCGGGGCTAACCGGTTGAAATATTAACGCTTCTTGGATAGGCATCCGCCCGGTTCCGTCCTAGATTACCGCGCTGGCGGAACGGCGCAGAGCGCAAGCGAGCGGATCGAATGCCGGGTCGTAGGCTTCCCCCGTTGAATTCCCTGCGCGCGTTCGAAGCGGCGGCGCGGCACCAGAATCTCTCGCGCGCGGCGCAGGAACTGGCCGTCACCCATGGCGCGATCAGCCGGCAGGTCGCGAAGCTGGAGGAATTCCTCAACGCCAAGCTGTTCGAGCACAAGCACCAGCAGGTGATCCTGACCAAGAAGGGGGCCGCCTATGCGGCGCGGCTGCAGGTGCTGTTCGACCAGCTCCAGGCGGCGACGCTGGCCAATTTCGACGCCCATCCCGACCGCGGGCTGCTGCGCATCGGCGTGCTGCCGACCTTCGCCATGCGGCTGCTGGTGCCGCGCCTGGCGCGCTTCAAGCAGCGCTTCCCCGACCTGCAGCTTCAAGTCGACACCTATACCTCGTCGCGGCCCAACGATCCGGATGTCGAGCTGGACATCGCCATCTGGATCGGCAACGGCGACTGGCCGAACCTCATCTGCGAGCCGCTGTTCTTCGAGGAACTGGTGCCGGTGGGAAGCCCGGCGCTGATCGCCGGCCACACGGTGAACGCGCCGGACGACCTGGAACAGTTCCTGCTGCTGCACGCGTTGCGCCGGCCGGACGACTGGAAGTCCTGGCTCGACGTGGTCGGCGCGACGAAAGTCGATCCCGACAGCGGGCTGAAGCTGGAATATTCGGGCCTGGTCTACCAGGGCGCGGCGGACGGGCTGGGCGTCGCGATGGCGCAGACCATGTTCATCCACGACGATGTGGAGCAGGGCCGGCTGGTGCCGCTGTTCCACACGCCGCTGACCACCGGCCAGGCCTACTACTTGGTCTATTCCGAGGCGGCCGGGGCGCAGGCGAAAGTGCGCAGCTTCATCGACTGGCTGAAGGGCGAGGTGGCCGAACTGCGCCAGCGCCCGGCGCTCGCCGCGCAGTAGGGCAGGGCCGGCGCCCGCCTGTCCAGGCGGGGTCGACCAGGTGCCCGATCGCGACCGGATTGCCTGGCGGGTCGATCCCGTGCAGGTTGCCCGCCGACCTGCTACTGTTTGACCAGCGGCCCAGTTCCGTCCGGCCGTGCTGAGGGGACCAATATGCGATACGAAGCACCGACAACGATCAATGCGGCCGTGAAGCTGCTGGCGGGGAAGGCGGGCCAGGCCCGCGTCCTGGCCGGGGGGACCGATCTTCTGGTCCAGATGCGCACCGACCGCGTGGCGCCGGACCTGATCGTCGACGTGAAGCGCATCCCCGCCCTGCGCACGATCGCGTCCAAGGCGGGCGGCTTCCGGATCGGCGCGGCCGTCTGCGGCGCCGAACTGGGCGCCAACAAGGCGCTCCGCAAGGCCTGGCCCGGGGTGGTCGAGGCGGCGAACCTGATCGGTTCGACCCAGATCCAGTCGCGGGCCACGCTGGCGGGCAACCTGTGCAACGCCTCGCCCGCCGCCGACAGCGTCCCGGCACTGGTGGCGGCCGGCGCCACGGCCGCGATCGCGGGGCCGCGGGGCAAGCGCACCGTGCCGGTCGAGTCGATCCTCGTCGCACCGGGCAAGACGTCCCTCAAGAAGGGCGAGATCGTCGAGGCGATCATCCTGCCGAAGCGCGCGCCGCGATCCGGCGACGCCTATCTGCGCTTCATTCCGCGCACCGAGATGGACATCGCCGTCGTGGGCGCCGGCGTCAACCTGACGCTGGACGGCAAGGGCGTCTGCACGGCGGCGCGGGTGGCGCTGGGCGCGGTCGCCGAGCGCGTCATCCTGGTGCCCGAGGCCGCCGCCGCGCTGGTCGGCACCAAGGTGGATGCCGCCGCGCTGAAGCGCCTGGCCGCCGCCGCCTCGGCCGCGTGCCGGCCGATCGACGACAAGCGCGGCACCAAGGAATTCCGTATCAAGGTCGCCGGCGTCCTGGCGCGGCGGGCGGCCGAGGCAGCGTTGAAGCGCGCGGGGGGAAGCAAGTAATGTCCACGGTCCGGGTTTCGACAACCATCAACGGCGACGCCGTCGACTATCTGTGCGAGGCGGACGAGACGCTGCTCGACGTGCTGCGCGACCGCCTCGGCCTCACCGGCAGCAAGGAAGGCTGCAGCACCGGCGATTGCGGGGCCTGCAGCGTAATTCTGGACGGCCGGGTCGCGTGCTCCTGCCTGGTGCTGGGTGCCGAGGCGGAGGGGCGCGACATCCGCACGGTGGAGGGGATCGCGGCGGGCGACAAGCTGCATCCGCTGCAGGAGAAGTTCCTCGAGTTCGCCGCCCTGCAGTGCGGAATCTGTACGCCGGGGTTCCTGGTCGCGGCCAAGGCGCTGCTCGACCGCAATCCCGATCCCAGCGAGACCGAGATCCGCTTCGCGCTGGCCGGCAACCTGTGCCGGTGCACGGGCTACGACAAGATCGTGCGCGCGGTCCAGGCCGCCGCCGCGGAAATGAGAAAGGGCTGAACCATGCCGCTTGACGACAACCTCGATCCGGCAACCCACAAGTTCAACCTCGTCGGCACGCGGCCGCTGCGGCCCGACGGCGTCGACAAGGTCACGGGGCGCGCGAAGTTCGGCGCCGACGCCAATGCCCCGGGCATGCTGGTCGGCAAGATCCTGCGCAGCCCGCACGCGCACGCGCGCATCCGCTCGATCAACACGGCCAAGGCCGCCAAGCTTCCCGGCGTCAAGGCGATCGTCACCGCCGCGGACTTCAAGGAGGGCAAGCGCGCGCTGCGCGACGTGTTGTGCAACGTCATGGCGCGCGGCAAGGCGCTCTACGACGGCCATGCCGTGGCGGCGGTGGCCGCCACCAGCGCGTCAGTGGCCCGCAAGGCCCTGAAGCTGATCCAGGTCGACTACGAGATCCTGCCGCACGTGACCGACGTGGACGAGGCGATGAAGCCCGGCGCGCCGCTGCTGCACGACGACATGATCACGGCCAATGTCGATCCGGCGCCGAAGAAGCCGTCCAACGTCGCCGCGCGCTGCGAGTTCGGCCACGGCGACCCCGAGGCCGGCTTCAGGCAGGCCGACGTGGTCATCGCGCGGAGCTTCCGCACCGAGGCGACGCACCAGGGCTACATCGAGCCGCATGCCTGCCTTGCCAGCATGGGCACGGACGGGCAGGGCGAATTGTGGGTCTGCACCCAGGGCCACTACATGGTCCGCAACACCTGCGCCGCGCTGCTCGGCATGGACGTGTCGAAGCTGCGGGTGACGGCGTCGGAGATCGGCGGCGGCTTCGGCGGCAAGACGACGGTGTTCATCGAGCCGGTGGCGCTCGCCCTGTCGCGCAAGGCCGGCAAGCCGGTGAAGATCGTGATGTCTCGCGAGGAGGTGTTCCGCGCCTCCGGCCCGACCTCCAGCTCCAGCATGGACATCAAGATCGGCGTGACCAAGGCGGGCCGGATCACCGGCGCGCTTGCCGAGATCCGCATGCAGGGCGGCGCCTTCGCCGGGGCGCCGGTCGAGCTGGGCGCGATGTCGGCTTTCGCCTGCTACGACCTCGAGCACGTGAAGGCGGTGGGCTGGGACGTCGTCACCAACCGGCCGAAGCAGGCCGCCTATCGCGCGCCGGGCGCGCCGATGGTCGCCTTCGCGGTGGAAAGCGTGCTGGACGAGCTGGCGCGGAAGATCGGCATGGACCCGATCGAGCTGCGCCTGAAGAACGCCGCCAAGGAAGGAACCCAGTCGTCCTACGGGCCGAAATACAACCGCATCGGCCTGCGGCAGTGCCTGGAGGCGACGCGCAATCACCCGCACTACAAGGCGCCGCTCGGCCCCAACGAGGGCCGCGGCATGGCGGCGGGGTTCTGGTTCAACTTCGGCGGCCAGACCTGCGTGTCGCTGAACGTCAACATCGACGGCACGGTGGCGCTGGCGGTGGGAACGCCCGACATCGGCGGCTCGCGCGCGTCGATGTGCATGATCGCGGCCGAGGAGCTGGGCATCCCCTACGACAAGGTGCGGGCGATCGTCGCCGATACCAGTTCGCTCGGCTACAACGACATCTCCGAAGGCAGCCGCGTGACCTTCTCGACCGGCATGGCCACGATCCAGGCCGCGCGCGACGCGATCGGCAAGCTGTGCGCCAGGGCGGCGAAGACCTGGGGCATCAGCCCCGAGGCCGTGGTGTGGGAGAACGGCCACGCCAAGCCGTCGAGCCCGAACGCGGGCGACTTCGCGCCGCTGTCCCTGGCGGACATCGCCAAGAAGGCGGGCAACACCGGCGGGCCGATCGCCGGACACTTCGAGGTCAACGCCGACGGCGCCGGCGTCAGCTTCGCCGTGCATTTGGCCGACGCCGCGGTCGACCCCGAGACGGGGCGGGTGCTGATCAAGCGCTACACGGTGATCCAGGACGCCGGCAAGGCGATCCACCCCAGCTATGTCGAGGGACAGTTCCAGGGCGGCGCCGCCCAGGGAATCGGCTGGGCGCTCAACGAGGAGTATGTCTACGGCAAGGACGGCAGGCTGCAGAATGCGGGCTTCCTCGACTACCGCATCCCGGTGGCGTCCGACCTGCCGATGATCGACACGGTGATCGTCGAGGTGCCCAATCCCGGCCATCCCTACGGCGTGCGCGGGGTGGGCGAGACCTCGATCGTGCCCCCGCTGGCCGCGATCGCCAACGCGGTCTCGGCGGCGGCCGACGTGCGCCTGACCGAGCTGCCGATGTCGCCGCCGCGCGTGCTCAAGGCGATCGACGGCAAGGCCCGGCGGTAATGGTCCAGGTCAGGCTGTCGGGCTCGTTCAAGCAGGCAGCAGGGCGCGCCGAGGTGGAGGTGGAGGCCATCAACATCCACCAGCTCCTGACGCGCCTCGGCCGGGACCATCCCAAGCTGAAGCCCCTGATCGACCGCGGCGTCGCCGTGGCGATCGACGGGCAGATTTACCGCGACGACCAGTTCCGCCCGATCCCGGCGGGCAGCGAGGTTTTCTTGCTGCCGCGCCTGGTGGGCGGATAGGCCGCGTCACTTCTTGATCGTGAACGGTCCCGGCTTGTACTGACGCTCGCCCCAGTTCGGGGTTTCGTCCCACATCCACACCGGCCGCCCGGCCGCGACGTTCAGCTCCGGCCAGGTCGGGTTCGATCCCTTGAAATGGGCTTCCATCTCGGCCACGGAGGGCTTCGCCCCGCCTTCCTCCCAGGCCGCCTTCTGCATCGCGGCCGCCGGCGCCAGCACCGGCTTCAGCTCGGCCCAGGTGACCGGCGCGTCGATCGTATCGATCGACGTGAAGAACTCCGAGGTCTTGATGATGGCCAGCGCGTCGTATTCCAGGATGTAGGGCGCGTTGCGGATGTTGGTGTTCTCGGGATAGGTGTCGCGCGCCTGGGCCGCGACGGCGGGATCCAGCTTCCACCACTCGTTGGCGATCGCCAGCGCCTTGTCCTTGTTGTCGTTGGCGATCTTCTGCGCCTGCACGCGGGCGCGCAGGAACGCGACCAGCAGGTTCGGATGCTCCTTGGCGAACCCGTCGCGGGCGCAGAGATAGAGCCGGTCGGCCAGGTAGCCCTCGGGATAGGCCCAGGCGTTCTTCACGTCGTCGGTGCGCTTGACGCCCAGCCGGTGCCCGGCGCCCATGAAGCCGCTCGAGTCGATCAGCAGCTCGGCCGTGCCCAGCGGCTTGCCCATGAACCGCAACGGCACCCACACGCCGGCCGCGTCGATGCCCGGCGGCATCTTGATGCCCTCAGTCGGCGGCATGTTGACCAGCTTCACCCCCAGCTCCTGCAGCGACTTGCCGAGCTGGTACTGCGCGATGCTGGCCAGCGTGTAGTGGGCGGAGGTCGCGATCGGCACGCCGACGGTCTTGCCGGCCAGCTTGGCGATGTCGTTGACGTCGCTGCCCGGGCGCACGACCAGCGCGTTCGACAGGTGGCTGGCGTGGACGCCAAAGATCAGGATCGGCACCTTCTGCTTGATGCGCGGCACCATGGCGGCCGAGCCGAAGTCTACGTCGATGTCCAGCCGCCCGGCGACCATCGCGGCGTTGGCCGGCGGTCCGCCGGCGGTGAACTGGATCCATTCGGTCGTCACGTCGTAGCCGTGCTTCTTGGCTTCCTGCTCGAACAGCTTGTCGTTCATCATCGTCGCGGTGATCGGCGTGCTGCCCGCGAACGGGTTCCAGCCGATCCGCACGTTGACCTGCTTGTTCTGGGCGAAAGCGGACGGTACGGCCAGGACGGCCGCGACCGCGGCGGCAGCGAGATATCGGATTTTCATTTCCTCCTCCGTGTTCTGATCAGGATTCCCTGCGCAGCAGCAGCCAGATCTCGTCGGACAATCGGTGGAAGCGCGGATCGGTGCGGATTTCCGGCGCGCGCGGCCGCGCGAAGGGCACGGGGATCACGCGCCGGATGCGGCCCGGCCGCTCGCTCATCACCACGACGCGGTCGGACAGGTAGATGGCCTCGTCGATCGCGTGGGTGATGTAGAGCACGGTCTTCGGCCGCTCGCGGGACGCCTCGCTCCAGATCCGCAGCAGCTCGTCCTGCAGCGACAAGCGGGTCAGGGCGTCGAGCGCGGCCAGCGGCTCGTCCATCAGCAGCACGTCGGGATCGTTGGCGATGCAGCGCGCGAGCGCGCAGCGCTGGCGCATGCCGCCGGAAAGTTCGTGCGGGTATTTGCGCTCCGAGCCGTCCAGCTTCACCATCGCCACGTAGTGCCGGACGCAGGCGTCGATCTCGGCGGCCGCGACGCCGCGGCTGGCGGGGCCGAAGGCGACATTGCCCGCGACGGTCAGCCAGGGGAACAGCGCGTACTCCTGGAACACCACGCCGCGCTCGGGCCCCGGTCCGCGGATCGGCCGTCCGTCCATCAGCGCAGCGCCGCTGCTCGGCTCCTCGAACCCCGCCAGGACGTTGAGCAGCGTGGACTTGCCGCAGCCGCTGGGCCCGACGATCGACACGAACTCGCCCGGCGCGATGTCCAGGTCGACCGCGCCCCGCGCGCTGACCGCGTCGCCGGACGCGGACTGGAACGTCTTCGCGACGCCCTGGACGGAGATCTTGGCGCCCGCGGCGGTCATGCCAGGTGGTATCCGGTGCGCCAGGGCATCAGCCACTGCTCGATGCGGCGAGTCGCCAGGTCCATCGCCAGGCCGATCACGCCGATGGTCAGCATGCCGACGATGATGGCGTCGGTGCGCAGCGCCTCGCGGTAGTAGGTGATCATGTAGCCGAGGCCGCTCGACGCGGCGATCAGCTCGGCCGCCACGATGCTCATCCACGACACGCCGATGGCGATGCGCAGGCCGGTGAACACATACGAAGCCACGGTCGGCAGCACGACATGCGTCATGATGCGCCGTCGACTGGCGCCGAGCGACAGGGCGGCGCGCATGTGCAGCCGGTCGACCGCGCGGGCGCCGGCGATGGTGTTGATGACGATGGCGAAGAAGGCGGCCAGGAACGTGATGAACACCACCGAGGTCGTGCCGATCCCCAGCCACAGGATCGACAGCGGCACCCAGGCCAAGGGCGGGATCGGCCGGAAGATGCTGAGCAACCCGTCGAGCAGGCGTTCGACCGGGCGGAACAGCCCCATCGCCAGTCCCAGCGGCACGCCCAGCGCCAGCGCGGCGAGGTTGGCGTAGAAAATGCGAAGCAGGCTGGCGCCGATATGCACGAACAGCTCGCCGTTCCACAGCAGCTTCCAGAACATGCGCAGGACGGCCAGCGGCGACGGCAGCAGGGTCGGATGCAGCATCGGCCTGATCTCGGTCGCGAAATACCACGCCGCGATCAGCAACGCCGGCAGGGCCAGGCGCCAGCAGAAATTGCCGATGCGGCTTGCGCTCATGTCGTCGCGCGGATCAGCGGGGCTGGCGATTCGTGCCGCTGGGCGGGCGGGTGCTCGGCCCGCCGGCGCGCGGTTGCGGCCTCGTCGACGGACCGCCCGTCCGGCGCGACCACGACGCCATAGGTCTCGGCTGCGACCTGGGGGCTGACCAGCCCGTCGCGCACGTCGCGCAGCACGCGCGCCGGATCGCGTTGCATCGGGTCGCCGACGCCGCCGCCCCCCGGCGATTCGATCTTGAGATGCGCGGCCTTCAGCCGCCAGATGCCATAGCTGGGTCCGCGGCGCGGCGACCCGCCGGCCTCGGTCAGGGTGATCGTCGCCAGCGCGCCGGCCTTGCCGCCGCGCACGCCCAGCCCGGTCGGCCGCGTCAGCCCCTCGGCGCGGAACGAGTATTCCGCATCGGTGAGGATATCGACCTCGTAGGTGACGCCGGTGCCGCCGCGATAGGTGCCGGGCCCGGCCGCGTCGCAGCGCAGCTCGTGGCGCCGCACCTTGACGGGATAGAGCTGCTCGTAGGTCTCGGCGTTGGGGATGGTCAGGCCGCCCAGCGTGATCATCGGGCCCATCTGGTTGAACCCGTCGCGGCCGCCCGCCGCGCCGGCGCCCGAATTGCCGCCCCAGTTGTACATGACCCAGGTGCGGCCGCCGGCGTCGCGGCCCGAGGCGTTGGGAAAGCTGTTCTTGCCCCAGCCGGCCAGCGACCGCGCGGGCTCGGCCTGGCCCAGCGCCCACCAGATCATGTGCATGATCTCGTGCGCGGGGAACACCGTGCACATCGTCATCGGCGCCGGCGGGCGGGCGTTCACGATCGAGCCTTCCGGCGCGATGATCTCGACGCAGCGGAAGGTGCCCTCGTTGCGCGGCAGGTCGCTGTCGAAGAACGAGGCGATGCCGGCGTAGACCGACGAGTAGGTGTTGGCGACCGACGAGTTCTTGAACCCCCTGATCTGCGGCGCGGTGCCGGTGAAATCGACGGTCAGGCGCTCGCCGGTCTTGGTCAGGGTCGCGACCAGCGGGATGTCCTTGGGCTCGAAGCAGTCGTTGTCGAACCGCTCCTCGGCGCGGTAGACGCCGTCGGGCAGCGCCGCCAGGGCCGCGCGCAGGCGGCGGTCGGCGTGATCGAGGATGCCCTCGAAATTCGCCAGCGCCGCCTCGATGCCCAGGTCGCGCACCGTCGCCGCCACTTCCTCGGCGCCGATGCGGGTGGAGCCGATCATCGCCCGCAGGTCGCCGTCCAGCAGATGCGGCGTGCGCGTGTTGATCATCAGAAGCTGCCACAGGTCGTCGCGCACCCGGCCGCGCTCGTAGAGCTTCAGCGGCGGCAGGCGGATGCCCTCGTGGAATATCTCGGTCGCCTGGGGGTTGTAGGTCCCGGCGGCGCCGCCGCCGATGTCCGACTGGTGGGCGCGGTTGCAGGTGAAGGCGATTAGCCGCCCCTCGACGAAGACCGGCCGCGCGATCACCCAGTCCGGCAGGTGGTTGCCGCCGGCGACGTAGGGATCGTTGAGCAGGAACACGTCGCCCTCGTCGATCCGGCCGGCGAAGGCGCCCAGCAGCGCGCGGACCGCGAAGCCGCCGCCGCCGGTGTGGATCGGAATGCCGTCGGCCTGCGACACCAGCGTCCCGGCCGCGTCGGTGATGAAGCACGAGAAGTCGTGCGACTGGTTGAAGATCGGACTGCGCGAGGTGCGGATCATCACCCAGCCCATCTGGCGCGCCACGTGGTCGAGCCGGTTCTGGACCAGGGCCAAGGTGATCGGATCGAGCGTGCTCATCGCGTCCCCCCGCCCAGCTCGATGCTGTAGTTGCCGGACTTGTCGACCGCCAGGACGTCGCCCTGGCCGACCAGCAGCGTGGTGGTCTGCTCGTTGACGATGGCCGGCCCCTCGACGCGATGGCCGGGGGCCAGGCCGCGGCCGTCGTAGATGGCCGTCTCCCGCCAGCCGCTCGCTTCGTCGATCCAGACCTTGCGCCGGTCGATCGGCCGCGCGGCACCCGACGCCGCGGCTGGCGCGCCGGGACGGAGGGGCGGCAGCTTGCCCACGCCGACGACGCGCGTCTTGGTGATTTCGATGATGCCGCTGGGCTGGATATGGCCGAACAGCCGGTCATGCTCGGCGTCGAAGTCGCGCCGGATCGCCGCCGGATCGAAGCCGGCGCCCACCGGCACCGTGATGTCCCATTGCTGGCCGACATAGCGCAGGTCCAGCGCCCGCTCGCACCGCGCGGCGCCGTCGACGAAGCCCTCGCTGTGCAGGGTCGCGATCGCCTCGCGCTCCAGCCCGGCGAACAGGGTTTCCAGCTTGGCGGGGTCGGCGCGGTCGAGATCGGTGTAATGCACGCGCACGTAGTCGTGCCGGACGTCGGAATGCAGCATGCCCAGCGCGCAGAACGCGCCCGACAGGCGCGGCAGATAGACGCGCCTGCAGCCCAGCGCCCGCGCGACGGTGCCGCCGTGAAGCGGACCGGCGCCGCCCGCGGCAACCAGGGTGAAGCGCCGCGGATCGTGGCCGCGCTCGGAGCTCAGGCGCTGCACGGCCTGCAGCAGCTTCTGGTCCATCAGCCGGATGATTCCCGCCGCCGCGCGCTCGGTCGAAATGCCCAGCGGCTTGGCGATCTTCGCCTCGATCGCGTTGGCCGCGAGCGTGGCGTCGATCGCGACGGCGCCGCCGGCATAGGTACCCGGCTTCAGGCGGCCCAGCACGACCTGCGCGTCGGTGATCGTGGGCTCCGTGCCGCCCAGCCCGTAGCAGACCGGGCCCGGGCGCGCCCCGGCGCCCTGGGGACCGACCTGCAGCATGCCGGCCGCGTCGACGTGCGCGATCGTGCCGCCGCCGGCGCCGATCGTATGCACCTCGACCGAGGGCAGCACGCAGGCATAGCCGCCGATGTCCAGGTTGCTGGTGAAGGCGACCTTGCCGGCGGTCATCAGGATGACGTCGCAGCTCGTGCCGCCGATCTCCATCGAGATCAGGTCCGACGTGCCCGCCGCCGCCGCGTAGTAGGAAAGCGCGCCCACGCCGGCGGCGGGACCCGACAGCAGCAGGGTCGCCGGGCGGTCGGCCACGTGCGCCACGGTCACCGCGCCACCGTTGTTCTGGATCAGCAGCAGCGGGCTCTGCAGACCTTTTTCTTCCAGGCGCCGGTTCAGCGCCTGCAGGTAGCCGACGGTCCGCGGCGCGACATAGGCGTTGAGCACCGTGGTCGAACCGCGCTCGTATTCGCCCGCGATCGGCGCCACCGCGCTGGATATCGACACCCATTTCGTGGGCCCTGCCGATTCCGCCCGGCGCGCGGCGGCGCGTTCCTGCTGGTCGCCGGCGTAGCTGTTGAACAGGCAGACCGCGACCGCCTCGACGCCCTCGGCCTTGAATACCTTCATCGCGGCGTCGACGTCGTCGAGCTCGAGCGGGCTCTCCTCGGCGCCCGCGCGGTCGACGCGCCCGCGCACTGGCAGGCGCAAGTAGCGCGGCACCAGCACGGGCGGGTAGGGGGTGCGATGGTCCCAGGGATTGTCGCGATGGCCCCGCCGGATCTCCAGCGCGTCGCGGAAGCCGTCGGTGGTCAGCATGCCGACCCGCGCGCCCCGGCCTTCCAGCACCGTGTTGGTCGCGATGGTCGAGCCGTGGACGAACAGCGCGCAGTCGGCGAGCAGGCCCTCGACCGTGACGCCGATCTGCGCGGCGGCCTTGCCGACCGCCTCCATTACGCCCGCGGCCGGGTCGGCCGGCACCGTCGGCACCTTGACCACCCGGATGTCGCCGCCGCGGTCGACCAGGATCATGTCGGTGAAGGTGCCGCCGACATCGACCCCGATGCGCCAGTGCCCGCCGCCGCTCACGATGCCGCCACCCGGCCGCGCGCCGGCGCGCGCGGGCCATAGTCGCGCGCGATCGCCTGCGCCGCGCGCAGCGTCGCCGGGACCACGCGGGCGAACCAGGCCTTGTTCATCCGATAGCGCGGCGCCGCCACGCAGAGGCCGGCGATGGCGTTGCCCTCGTCGTTCAGGACCGGCGCCGCGATGCCGCCGACATCGGCGCGCCAGCCGCCCAGGTTGATCGCATAGCCGCGGGCGCGCACGCGCCGCATTTCGCGGCGCAATCCCTCGGCGTCGGCGATGGTGGACGGGGTGAAGGCGGTAAGCGCGGTTGGCAGCACCGAATCGAGGTAGCCCGGCGGCTGGAAGCCGAGCAGGACCAGGCCGGTCGAGGTGCAGTGGGCGGGGATCCGGTCGCTTACCTGCGCATGCACGCGCACGGCCTGCGAGCTTTCGGCGCGGCACAGGTAGACCACGTCGAACCCGGCCAGGACACCCAGGATCGCGCCTTCCCCCGTATCGCGCACCAGCCGCTCCATCAGCGGCATCGCGATCCGCGCCATGTCCGCGTTCGGCACGCCGTTGCCGACATGCCAGGCCTTCATGCCCAGGCGGTAGACGCCGCCCGGCAGCCGCTCGACAAAGCCGCGGCGCGCGAGGGTCGACAGGACCCCGTGGGTGCCGGACTTGGACATGTCCAGGCGCCGCGCGATCTCGCCCAGCGCCAGCCCCTCCTGGCCGCCGGAGAGAAGCTCCAGCACGTCCAGGCCGCGGCTGAGGCCGGACCGTCCGCGGGCATTCGCATTAGACGAACCGCTGTTAGGCATTGACGAACTGTAGCGGGCTGCTGTCTGCTAGGTCAAGAATGTCGCCCGCTAGCCCTGTGGAGAACGCGATGCGCAAGCCGTTTCCCGCCCAAGGCCGCCCCCGCAACGACGTTATCGCCGAATTGCGCGCCATGAAAGCGAAGGATGCGGACTGGCAGCACGGCCGCACGCCGCTCTACGTGTTCAAGGCGACCGACGCAGTCTACGAGATGGGCCGCGATGCGTTTTTCGAATTCTTCTCCGAGAACGCGCTGGGCGCCCGGCGGGCGTTCCTCAGCGTGGGGCAGATGGAGAAGGAGGTCGTCGAGGCGGCGCTGGACCTGTTCCATGCCCCGGCCGACGCGACCGGGTTCATGACCACGGGGGGCACCGAGAGCATCATCCAGGCGGTGCAGACCTGCCGCGACTGGGACCGCGCGCGGCGCAAGGAGCCGGCCCGACGCGGGAACATCGTGGCCTCGGATTCCGCCCATCCCGCCTTCAACAAGGCGGCGAAGCTGATGGACCTGGAGGTGCGGCGCGTGCCGACCGCGCCCGACCTGCGCGCCGACGTAAAGGCGATCGAGGCCGCGATCGACGACAGGACGATGATGATCGTCGGCTCGGCGCCCAGCTTCCCGCACGGCGTGATCGACCCGATCGCGGCGCTGGGCCAGGTCGCGGCCAAGCGCGATCTTTGGCTGCACGTGGATGCCTGCGTCGGCGGCTACGTGGCGCCGTTCGTGAAGGAGATCGGCTTCGACGTGCCGGATTTCGACCTCGGCGTCGCCGGCGTCTCGTCGATGTCGGCCGACCTGCACAAGTTCGGCTTCTGCCCCAAGCCGGCCTCGACCGTCTTCTACACCTCCGCCGACAAGGCGCGCTTCCATGCCTTCGAGTTCGACCAGTGGCCGAACGGCCGGTTTGCCACCAACACCATCGTCGGCACCCGCCCGGCCGGCGGAGTGGCGGCGGCCTGGGCGACGTTCCAGTTCCTGGGCCGCGCCGGCTATCGCGCCATCGCCAAGGACCTGATGAAGATGGTCCAGGACTACAAGACCGGCGTCGAGACGATCGACGGGCTGCGCGTGCTGGGCAGGCCGCATCTTTCGATCGTCGCCTTCGGCTCGCAGGACATCGACGTGTTCCGCGTCAGCGAGGTCATGGCGGTCAAGGGCTGGGTGCCCGGCCTGGTCCAGAAGCCGCGCGCGATCCACCGCATGATGTCGCTGATCCACGCGCCCAGCCTGGACGAGTACCTGACCGACCTGCGCGCGGCCGTCGGCGTCGTGCGGCAGGAAGGCGGGGCGGCCGCCGCCTCGATCAAGGCGACCTACTAGCGGGCGTTCGCTGCCCTAGAGCTTGAAGATCCGCCGCGCGTTGCCGCCGCGCACCGCGTCGCGCTGCCCTGCCGGCAGCTCGTCCACGCGCTTCAGGCAGCCGACCATGTCGCCGATGTTGTGCGGGTAGTCCGATCCGTACATCACCTTGTCCCCGCCGCCGACGTCGATGCACATCCGGAGCGCCTCGGGCCGATAGGTCACGGCGTCGTAGTAGATGCGGCGCAGGTAGTCGCTGGGGCGCGTCTGGGTCTTGGTGCGCGCGGCGTTCATGTTGTCGAAGCACTGGTCCAGCCGCCCGACCAGGAAGGGCAGGGTGCCGCCGGCATGCGAGGCGATCAGCTTCAGGTTCGGGTAGCGGTCGAGGAACCCGTCGAAGAAGATGCGCGCGAAGGCCAGGCTGGTGTCGAACATGAAGCCGATCGACGCGATCAGGTTGAACTGGCGCATGTCCATGACCGGCGTTCCGGCCGGCGCGGTCGGATGGACCAGCACCGGCAGGGCGCGATCGTCGATCGCCTTCCAGATCGGCTGGAACAGCTCGTCGGTCAGCGAACGGTTGCCGATATTGGCCAGCACCATCACGCCGACCGCCCCCTGGTTGCAGCAGCGCGCGAGCTCCCGCACGGCAAGGTCCGGATACTCCCAGGGCAGGGAGCAGATCCAGCGGATGCGCGACGGATAGGTCTTCTGCGCCGCCGCCATCGAATCGTTGACGATCTGCGCCGCCTTCAGGCTGATCTCCGGCCCGCCGAAATAGACGTTCGGGCAGGTCAGCGAGACGATCGCCATGTCCACTTTCGCCTCGTTCATCCGCTCGATGCGATAGGCATAGTCGAAATGCCCGGGCATCGGCGTCATGAACGGCGCCCCGTCCATCATGATGCCCTCCGCCGCGTCCAGGCTCTTGCGCAGCTCGAAGCGGGGCTTGCCGTGCTGGCGCAGCAATTCCAGCCAGTCGCGGTTCAGCATATGGGTGTGCACGTCGATCGATTGCATCATGCGGCAGGTCCTTCCGGAGGATGAAGTCGAGCGCTAGTCGCGATAGGAACCGTCGCCGCGGTCGAGCAGCCGCAGCAGCGCGGGCCAATCGCGCGTGAGGGCCGGGCGGTTCGGCCGCTCGAACAGCCGCGCCGTGTGTTCGCAGACCTCGGGCGGCGGCAGGTTCAGCTTGGCGCCGCCGGCCATGGCGTCGACCTGCGCCTGGCAGGCGCGCTCCAGGTAGTAGATCAATTCGAAGGCATGGCGGATCGTCGTGCCCAGCGTCAGCAGCCCGTGGTTGCGCAGGATCATCGCATCGCGATCGCCCAGGTCGCGCGCCAGCCGCGCCCGCTCGTCGATATCCAACGCGATACCCTCGTAGTCGTGATAGGCGATGCGGTTCCAGAACCGCATCGCGTGCTGGGTGAGCGGCAGCAGACCGTCCTTCTGGGCCGATACCGCCATGCCGGCGCGCGAATGCGTGTGAATCACGCAGGCGGCTTCGGGCCGTGCGGCATGCACGGCGCTGTGGATCACGAAGCCCGCCGGATTGATGCCGAGTCCGGTCGCATCCTCCAGGATCGTGCCGTGGCCGTCGATCTTGACGAGCGAGCTTGCCGTCACCTCCTCGAACAGCATGCCATAGGCATTGATCAGGAAGGCATCGGGCTGGTCCGGCAGGCGGGCCGAGATATGGTTGTAGATCTGGTCGGTCATGCCGTAATGGGCGGCCAGCCGGTAGCAGGCGGCCAGGTTGACGCGCGTTTCGCGTTCGGCTTGGCTGACGCGCGGGCGGGCCATGCGGCGCTGGAGCGCCGTCACGTTATTGCGCGCGCTTGTACGGCGCGTCGCCATGGTGTTTCCTCCGCGTTGTCGGCGCGCCGCGTCGTTCCGGCGCAGCTTCATTGACGGGATGGTCGTTCCAAGTGAAACAGTTGTCAAGCCAGGCGGCCAAGCGGAGACGGACGCGATCGGCGCAGCGGACGAAGGAGAGCGTAGCGCTGCGGCTCGACCGGTTCCTGCCCTATCACCTGTCGATTCTCGCTTCGAAAGTGACCGCGAACCTGGCCCGCGAGTACGAGCGCGCGATCGGGCTGCAGCTTCCGGAAGCGCGGGTGATGACGGTGCTGGGCTTCTACCGCCCGGTGTCGTCGAACGCGATCGTCCAGCACACCAGCATGGACAAGGCGACGGTCAGCCGCGCGGTCGCGCGGCTGCTGCGGCTGGGATTCCTGACGCGGAAACCGGACCCGCGCGATCGCCGCCTGCTGGCGCTCGACTTCACGCCGCGCGGACGGCGCGCCTACGCAAGGCTCGTCGCGCTGGCGCGCGCCTGGGAGGCGTGGTTCACCGCCGAGCTGGAAGCCGGGGAGCGGGCGCGGCTGGAGCGGCTGCTTGCGCGCCTGGTCCGTCGGCTGGCCGAGGTGCCGCAGCCTGCGTTCGGCCGCCGGCGGGCAAGCGCGTAGCCGACGAACCCGGGGCGCCGGTCGCGCCCGAGCAGGCAAGGGTCGAGCGCGTCGCCGCGAGCGTCGATGTTGACGACGGATTCCCCTAAAGCTAGGATTTTTAGCGATTTTTTTACCTTGGCCCCGCAAAACAGGCCGCAAGCCAGGTCTGCATTCCGTCAACGAAGCTTGCCGTTGAAAGGGCCTCGACTCCCGTGTCCAGCACGCCCGCAAAAGCCGACGCCGCCTGCCGTTTCTGCGGCGGTCCCCTGGTCGAGTTCGTCGACCTCGGCATGTCGCCGCTCTGCGAGAGCTTCCTCGCGAAGAGCCAGCTCAACACCATGGAGCCGTTCTTCCCGCTGGCGGCCTCGGTATGCCGCGACTGCCTTCTGGTGCAGTTGCAGGAATACGTCACGCCCGAGCATATCTTCACCGAGTACGCCTATTTCGCCGCCTTCTCGGATGCCTGGCTGGAGCATGCGCGGCAGTACGTCGAGACGATCAGCGCCAAGTACGCGCTGGGTCCGAAGAGCCAGGTGATCGAGCTCGGCAGCAACGACGGCTACCTGCTGCAGTATTTCGTGAAGAAGGGCGTCCCGGTCCTCGGCATCGACCCTGCCGCCAACGTGGCGAAGTCGGCCGAGGCGCGCGGCGTGCCGACGCTGGTGCGCTTCTTCGGCACGGAAACCGCGCGCGAAGTGGTGGGCAAGGGGCTGCAGGCCGACCTGGTGCTGGGCAACAACGTGCTGGCGCAGGTGCCGGACCTCAACTCCTTCGTCGAGGGAATCCGCATCATCCTGAAGCCGACCGGGGTCTGCACGATCGAGTACCCGCACCTGCTGAAGACGATGCAGGGCAACCAGTTTGACCAGATCTACCACGAGCATTTCTCCTACTTCTCGGCGCTGACCACCGAGAAGATCGCGGCCGCGCACGGCTTGCGGCTGTTCGACGTGGAGGAACTCTGGACCCATGGCGGCTCGCTGCGCGTGCATCTCTGCCACGCCGGCAACAGCGCGCGCCCGACCCTGCCGTCGGTCCCGGCGCTGGTGCAGCGCGAGCGCGATGCGGGGCTGGACAAGCTCGAGACCTATGCCGCCTTCGCCGAGCAGGTGCGCGCGACCAAGCGCAATCTGCTGGCCTTCCTGGTCGATGCCAAGCGCCAGGGCAAGACGATCGCCGGCTATGGCGCGCCCGGCAAGGGCAACACGCTGCTGAACTACTGCGGCATCCGCGCCGATTTCATCGACTACACGGTCGACCGCAACCCCTACAAGCACGGCAAGTATTTGCCGGGCACGCATATCCCGATCTTTGCGCCGGACCGGATCGCCGCGACCAAGCCCGACTATGTGCTGATCCTGCCGTGGAACCTGAAGGACGAGATCGTGGCGCAGCTTGCCTATGTGCGGCAGTGGGGAGCCAAGTTCATCGTGCCGATCCCCGAACTGGCCGTGCTGTAGGCGGGCGGGACGCTTGCTGCGGCTCGTACTGCCGACCGACGATGCGCGGCCGCTGAAGCTGCTCTGCCTGGGCGCGCATGCCGACGATATCGAGATCGGCTGCGGCGGCACGGTGCTGCGCCTGGTCGCGGAACGGCCGGACGTCGTCGTGCGGTGGGTCGTCTTCAGCGGCGACGGCCGGCGCGACGCCGAGGCGCGGGCCAGCGCCGCCGACTTCCTGGCCGGCAGTGCCGCGCACGCGGTCGAGGTGATGAAGTTCCGCGACGGGTATTTCCCCTCGCAGCACGCCGAGATCAAGGACTGCTTCGAGGCCTTGAAGCGCGATTTCGATCCTTCGCTGGTGCTTACCCATTGGAACGGCGACGCGCACCAGGACCATCGCATCGTGTCCGAACTGACCGGCAACACGTTTCGCAACCACCTCGTGCTCCAGTACGAGATCCCGAAATACGACGGCGACACCGGAAGCCCGAACTTCTTCGTGCCGCTGAGCCGCGCGCAGGCCGCGCGCAAGGTGGCCCTGCTGGCCCGGCATTTCCCCAGCCAGCACGGGCGCGGCTGGTTCACCGACGAGACGTTCCTGGGCCTGGCGCGGCTGCGCGGCATCGGCTGCAACGCGCCGGAGGGCCTGGCCGAGGCGTTCTTCGCCAGCAAGGTCGTGTTCTGATGTACGAATCGCTGAAGGGCCGCGTCGTCCTGATGACCGGCGGCTCGCGCGGGCTGGGGCGCGACATGGCGCTGGCGCTGGCGGCGGCCGGGTCCAAGCTGGCGATCACCGGCCGCAGCGACAGCCAGTCCCTGAAGGACGCGGTCGCCGAGATCGCGGCGCAATCGGGCCGGGGCAGCGTGCTGGGCCTGGTCGCCGACGTGCGGTCGATGGCCGAATGCACGCGCGCCGTCACGCGCGCGATCGAACATTTCGGGCGCGTGGACGTGCTGGTCAACAACGCCGGCATGGGCATGCGCGGGATCAGCGAATCCTACATGGAGATCCCGCCGCGGTTCTACGACGCCGACCCCGCGGTGTGGGACGAGATCATCGCGACCAACGTCAACGGCATGTTCTACATGGCGCGGATCGCCGTGCCGCCGATGGTGGCGCGCGGCTTCGGCAAGGTCATCAATATCTCCACCAGCACCGGCGTGCTGACGCGCAAGGGCCTGTCGCCCTACGGCCCGTCGAAGGCGGCGATGGAATCGCTGTCGCGCATCTGGGCCGTCGACCTGGAAGGAACCGGCGTCGACGTGAACGTTTTCCTGCCGGGCGCCGCGACTGATACCGATATCCTGCCGGAATCGCGCCGCCGCGCCGGCAACATGCTGCCGGTCTCGGTCATGCGGCCGGGAATCCTGTGGCTCTGCGCCGACGAGTCGAACGGCATGACCGGCGGGCGCTATGTCGCGCGGCTTTGGGACCCCAAGCTGCCGCCCGCCGAGGCGGCTTCGCGGGCCAGCGAGAAGCTGTTCGCCTAGCGCGACGCCGTGGCCATCGCCTGGGCGGCGGGCTTGGCGGCCGGCTCGTCCAGCGCCTGCCAATAGAAATCCCGGTCGATCTGCCCGGTGCCGATCAGGTGCTTCCACTGCTCCAGCCGGGTGAAGCCGCGGAACTGGAACATCTCCTTGGTCATCCCGATCCGCCGGAAGATGTCGTGGAGCTGGCGCGCGCCGCGCTCGGCCGACCACTGGCAGCGGAATTCCGGCAGGTGGCGGCGGATCTTGGCGAACGAGGTGCGATAGCTGCGGTTGTCGCCGCCGGGCTTGCCCATCGTCACGGTCGATCCGTCGAAGATCCTGCCGACGATCTCGGCGATCTCGCGGATGCGGTAGTTCTGCGCGTCGTCGCCGACGTTGAATATCTGGTTGTGCACCTGTCCCACCGGCGCCTCGAGCGCCAGCGCCACGGCCTGGCAGATGTCGTTGACATGCACCAGCGGGCGCCAGGGCGTGCCGTCGCTCGTCATCTTGATCTGCCTGGTGGTCCAGGCGAGCCCGG
>JADZDN010000154.1 GCA_020851015.1 Alphaproteobacteria bacterium
CGCAGGCCCTGAAGCGCAAGCTGCAGATGGTGTTCCAGAATCCCGACAGCACGCTGAACCCCAGTCACAGCGTCGGCTACGTGATCGGCCGCGCGCTGCGTCGCCTGAAGGGGCTGGGAAAGCAGGAGGCCGAGCGCGAGACGCATCGCCTGCTCGACGTGGTCAAGCTGTCGGGCGATTTCGCCGGCCGTAAACCGCACCAGCTCTCGGGCGGGCAGAAGCAGCGCATCGCCATCGCCCGCGCGCTGGCCGGCGATCCCGAGCTGATCATCGCCGACGAGCCGGTCTCGGCGCTCGACGTGTCGGTGCAGGCCGCGATCATCAACCTGCTGAACGAGTTGCAGGAGGAGCGCGGCGCTACCTTGATGTTCATCTCGCACGACCTTGCCGTGGTGCGCTACATGGCCGACCATGTCGCCGTGATGTACCTGGGCAAGGTGGTGGAGTTCGGCCGCGCCGCCGAGGTGTTCGAGCCGCCCTACCATCCCTATACCGAAGCGCTGCTGTCCGCCGCGCCGGTGCCCGATCCCAACCGCCAGGGCGAGCGCATCATCCTGGAGGGCGCGCTGCCCAGCGCCACCGACCTGCCGCCGGGATGCCCGTTCTCCAGCCGCTGCCCGCGCAAGGTCGGGATGATCTGCGAAACCACGCCGCCGCCCGAGCAGAAGCTCGGCCACGGCCATCGCATCGCCTGCCACATCCCGGCGGCCGAACTGGCGCTGCTCAACCGTACCGGCGCGCCGCCGATCCGCCACGCGGCAGCTCATGTCCAGCCGTAGCGCGCCGCCCTCCAGTTTCGGCACCGCCGCCTATGGCGGCGACAACTGGTCGCCGCGCGTGCTGTCGCACGCGGCCGAGGTCGGCACGATCTGGGCCGGCCACGGCGTCGGCAGCGAATGGACGACGCTGCGCGCCGTGGTCATGCACCGGCCCGGGCCGGAAATCGCGGTGTCGGCGGCCGACCACGACAAGGTCCAGATGCTGGCGCCGCTCGACCTCAAGCGCGCACAGGCCCAGCACGACGGCATCGCCGCGGCCTATCGCGCCGCCGGGGTCGATGTGCACTACGTCGAGCCGGACAACGACCGCTCCGGCGGCGCCGTGCAGCCGAACCAGATGTTCTGCGCGGACCTGATGTTCATGACGCCGGGCGGCGCGATCCTGGCCCGGCCCGCCTCGACGGTGCGCGCGGGCGAGGAGCGCCGCGTGGCGCGGCGTCTGGCCGCGCTCGGCGTGCCTATCCTGCGCACGCTGCAGGGCACGGCAACCTTCGAGGGTGCCGATGCGATGTGGCTCGATGCCCGCACGGTGATCATCGGCCGCGGGCTGCGCACGAACGACGAGGGCATCCGCCAGGTCTCGGCCTGCCTCGCCGACCAGGGCGTGGGGATGATCGCGGTCGACCTGCCGTTCGGCACGATGCACCTGATGGGCATGCTGCGCATCGCCGACCGGGACTTGGCGATCTGCTGGCCCCGGCGCACGCCGCATGCCGCGGTCATGGCGCTGCGCGAGCGCGGCTACCGGACCGAATTCCTGCCCGACCAGGACGAGGCCCAGGCCAACCGCGCGCTCAATTTCGTCACCCTGTCGCCGCGCCGTATCCTGATGGTGGGCGGCAACCCGGTGACGCAGCGCTTCTTCGCGGACCTCGGCATCCAGGTCACGGCCACGTCGGCCGACGAGCTGGCCAAGGCTGCCGGCGCCATCGGCTGTCTGACCGGCGTGCTGGGGCGCGACGCCGTCTAGGCTTCGCCGCGCCGAGCAGGAGTACCAGGACCCAACACCTGGTCCGTGTGCTCGCCAAGGCGCGGCGGCGCGTGGCGCAGGCCGGCCGGCGTGCGCGACAGCTTGATCGGCCAGCCCATGCCCTTGTAGCCGCCCGATTCCACGACCATCCCGCGGTGCGCGGTGTGCGGGTTCGCCACCGCCTCGGCGACGTCGAGCACGGCGCCGCAGGGCACGCCCAGGCGGATGAGCTGGTCCGCGAGGGGGGCGCAATCATGGTTGCGCAGCAGCTCTTCCAGGATCGGCTTCAACGCCGCGCGATTGCGGTTGCGTTCGCCGTTGTTGACGAAGCGCGGATCGTCGGCGATCTCGGGCCGGCCCAGATGGGCGCAGAGCTTGCGGAACTGGGCGTCGTTGCCGACGGCCAGGAAGATCGGCGTCGTGCGTGTCGCGAACGTGTCGTAGGGCGTGATGTTGGGATGCGCGTTGCCCACGCGCGCCGGCACCTTGCCCGACACGAAGTAGTTCGCGGCATAGGGGTGCAGCAGCGACAGGCCGCAGTCGTAGAGCGCGATGTCGACCAGCTGTCCGCGCCCGCTGCGTCCGCGCTCGTGCAGTGCCATCAGGATGCCGACCGCCGCGTTGAGCCCGGCCGCCAGGTCGACCAGCGGCACGCCGATGCGCGTCGCCTCGCCGTCGGGCTGGCCGTTGATGCTCATCAGTCCCGCGACCGCCTGCACGGCCGCGTCGAAGCCGGGCAGGCCGCCAAGCGGCCCGTCCGCGCCGAAGCCGGAGACGCGGCAATGCACAAGCCGCGGAAATCGCCGCTCCAGCGCGGCGTGCGACATGCCCCACTTGTCCATCGTGCCCGGCTTGAAGTTCTCGACCAGCACGTCGGCATCCGCCAGCAGCGCGAGCAGCGCATCGCGCCCCGCCTGCAGCGACAGGTCCAGCACGATGCCCTGCTTGTTGCGGTTGACGCCGATGTAGTAGGAGGCGGTGCCGTCGACGAAGGGCGGGCCCCAGGCGCGCGTCTCGTCGCCCTGCGGCGGCTCGACCTTGATGACCGTAGCGCCATGGTCGCCCAGCAGCTGGGTGCAATAGGGTCCGCTGAGAATCCGCGTCAGGTCGACGACCTTGAGGCCGGCCAGCGCGCCTTCCGAGGCCATGCGTTCTCTCTCCATCAATAGGACTTCGGCAGGCCGAGAATCCGTTCGCCGATGTAGTTCAGGATCATCTGCGGGCTGACCGGCGCGATGCGCGGGATCAGGCTTTCGCGCAGGTAGCGCTCGACATGGTACTCGCTCGAATAGCCCATGCCGCCATGCGTCATCACCGCCGTCTCGCAGGCGGCGAAGCCGGCCTCGGCCGCCAGGTATTTCGCGGCGTTCGCCTCGGCGCCGCACTCCATGCGGCGGTCGTAAAGGCCGGCCGCCTTCATCACCATGAGGTTCGCGGCTTCCAGCTCCATCCAATGGCGCGCCAGCGGGTGCTGGATGCCCTGGTTCATGCCGATCGGCCGGCCGAAGACGACGCGCGTCTTGGCATATTGCGCGGCGCGGGCGAGGGCGGCGAAGCCGATGCCCACCGCCTCGGCGGCGATCAGGATGCGCTCGGGATTGAAGCCATGCAGCATCAGGCGGAACCCTTCGCCTTCCGCGCCGATGCGGTCCTCCACGGGCACGCGCATGCCGTCGAAGAACATCATGTTCGAATCGACGGCATGCCGGCCCAGCTTGCGGATGGCGCGGATCTCGACCTTCGCCCGGTCGATCGGCGTATAGAACAGGCTGAGCCCGTCGGTGCGCCGCTTGACCGCGTCGAGCGGCGTGGTGCGCGCCAGCAGCATGACCCGGCTCGCCACCTGGGCGGTCGAGATCCAGATCTTCTGGCCGGAGACCAGGTAGTGTTCGCCCTCGCGCGCGGCCGTGGTCTTGATCCGGGTGGTGTCGAGGCCGGTATCCGGCTCGGTGACAGCGAAGCAGGCCTTCACCTCGCCGCGCACGATCGGGGGCAGCATGCGCGCCTGCTGGTCGGGCGTGCCGAAGGCCACGACCGGCTGCAGCCCGAAGATGTTCATGTGGACCGACGAGGCGCCGGCCATGCCCGCGCCGGACTCGGCGATGGCGCGCATCATGACGGCGGCTTCGGAAATGCCGAGCCCGGCGCCGCCGCAGGATTCCGGCATCGCCACGCCCAGCCAGCCCGACTTCGCGACCGCGCGGTAGAAGTCTTCCGGAAACGCCGCCGCCTCGTCCTGCGCGCGCCAATAGTTGTCGTCGAAGCGGCTGCACAGCTTCGCGATCTGCTCGCGGATTTGGCGTTGCTCGTCGCTGAGCGCGAAGTCCATGAACCAGCGTCCCCCGCATGCCGGCGGTGCGCCAGCGAACAACAGTCCGCGCGCCGTGTCCAGGTGGGGAGGAGAGGAGGCTGCGCCTAGACGGCGGTCTTGAGCGGAACCGGCGGGGGATCGGCCTCGGGCATCAGCGCCTCGCCGGTGACGCCGAACACCCGTTTCAGCCCGTCGCGGCCCTTAGGGGTGACGGCGACGGCGCGGCTGTCGCGCAGCCGCTCGATCCATTCGAGCTCGAAGCAGCGATCCGCCAGCGCCGCCCCCAGTTGGCCCGCTATATGCGGTCGGCGCTCGCTCCAATCCAGGCAGGGCCGGCAGAAGCAGCGCTTGCCCCGGCGCGGCGTCGTGTCGATGCCGAACCCGCGCAGGAACGCGATGCCGGCCGGCGTGGCTTCGCCGCCGTCATGGGACAGCACGACGTGGTCGCGGTCGACCAGCGCATCGGCCATCGCCACGCCCAGCCGCCCGGCCAGGTGGTCGTAGCAGGTGCGTCCGGCACGCAGCGCCTCGTCGATCCGCGACTTCGGGCGATAGCGCGGCGGGCCCTCGACGGCCGCCACCACCTGCATGCCTTCGAGCATCCGCGCGACCAGCGGCGATGCCAGCCGGTAGTAGCGGTGCCGTCCCTGGCTCTGCACCTTCAGGAGCCCGGCCTCGGTCAGCTTGGCCAGGTGGCCGCTCGCGGTCTGCGCCGTCACCCGCGCGCACCAGGCAAGCTCGCCGGCCGTCAGTGCGCGGCCGGCGATCAGCGCCAGCAGCATGTTCGCCCGGGCCGGGTCGCCCAGCAGGGCGCCGATCTCGGCGATCGGAAACGGGGAACCGGTCTGGTTCATGGCGCCAAGTGTAGCCGCCGCCCGCGCGGGCGTCATGGCGCATCGCTTCGGTCCGCACCGAAGCGATCGGCCACCGCTTCGGGGTCGGACGGTGGCATGGTCGCGTCGGTTCAAGGGACGCGAAGGAGCAGGGCGGTGGCACGGTTGGAGCAGGCCGGGTCGGCGGCGACGACGGGGCCGGGCCGGGCGGCGGCAGGCGCGCTGGGGCGCTTCGCCGCCTGGTGCCGGGCCGCGGCCGAGCGGCGGCGCCAGCGGCATTTCCTGGCGACGCTCGACGCGCACGGACTGCGCGACATCGGCTTGACGCGCGCACAGGCCCTGCGGGAATGCTGCAAGTTCTTTTGGCAAGCCTGAAACGAGAAAGGGCCCCGCTGCCGGGGCCCTTTCACACGAACATGATCGTTCGGATTGGTTCACAGCATCCTTCGACAAGCCCAGGATGAGGCTGAAAGGGGGCCCTCAGGGTGAGCCTGTCGAACCATGAGGGCCGCCAACGGATCAGGCCTTGATCGACCACTGGTGGGCGAACATGTAACCCGTCGGATGCATCTTGAAGCCTTGCACCTTCTTGTCCATCCAGGTGAACAGGGCGCGCCACACCGGCTGCACGATCGGGCCGTCGTCCTGCAGGATGGTCTCCAGCTTCGCCATGATCGCGCGGCGCTTCTCGACGTCGAACGTGGCCTCGGCCTGGGTCAGGAGCGCGTCGAACTCCTTGTTCGACCAGTTGGCCTCGTTCCACGGCACGCCGGTGCGATAGGCCAGCGCCAGGCTCATGACGCCCAACGGTCGGTGCGCCCAGGTGGTGAAGCCGAACGGCACCTTGGTCCATACCTCCCAGTACTGCGTCGAGGGCATCTGGTTGATCTTGACGCGGATGCCGGCGTCCTTCCACTGCTCGACCATGTTCTGCACGGCGATCAGCTCCCAGTCCGGCTGCGGACGGCAGGCGATCTCGACGTCGATGCCGTTGGGATGGCCGGCGTCGGCCAGGAGCTTCTTCGCCTTGGCCACGTCGCGGTCCATCGGCGGCAGCTTGGCGTATTCCGGATGCACCGGCGACACGTGGTGATGCTCGCCGGGCAGGCCCAGGCCCTTGTGGCTGACCTGGAGCACCTGCTTGGAGTCGATCGCCCAGCGCATGGCCTGGCGCACGCGCTTGTCGTCGAACGGCTTCACCGGCTGGAAGCGCGCGGTGGCGGTGTAGGCGGTGACCGAATCGTAGAGCTGCACGTGCGGCAGGCCCTTCATCGCCTCCAGCATCGTGATCTCGCCCAGATAGAGCGCATCGACCTGCTTGGACGCCATCGCCGCGATCTTGGCCGCGACCTCGTCGCCCAGGTCGACGATCTCCAGCGTGTCGAGATAGGGGCCGCCGCCCCAATAGCTCGGCCGCGCCTTGAACACCGAGCGGCGGCCGACCTCGTTCTCGACCATCGAGAAGGCGCCGGTGCCG
>JADZDN010000155.1 GCA_020851015.1 Alphaproteobacteria bacterium
GGCGTCGGCTCGCGGCCGATCTCGTGCAGCATCTGGCGCGAGGTGCGCACCAGCTTGTTGATCGTCTCGATCATGTGCACGGGGATGCGGATGGTGCGGGCCTGGTCGGCGATCGAGCGGGTGATCGCCTGGCGGATCCACCAGGTGGCGTAGGTCGAGAACTTGTAGCCGCGGCGGTACTCGAACTTGTCCACCGCCTTCATCAGGCCGATGTTGCCTTCCTGGATCAGGTCCAGGAACTGAAGCCCGCGGTTGGTGTACTTCTTGGCGATCGAGATCACCAGGCGCAGGTTGGCCTCGACCATCTCCTTCTTCGCGCGGCTGGCCTCGCGCTCGCCGCGCTGCACGGTGCCGACGATGCGGCGGAACTCCTGCAGCGGCAGGCCGCAATCCGCGGCGATCGAGCCGATCTCCGCGCGGATGCCCGCGACCTCGTCGGTCGACTTGGCGGCGAAGGTCTTCCAGCCGCGCCCCGGCAGCTTGCCGACGCGCTCGAGCCAACCTGCGTCGAGCTCGTGGCCGTGGTACTGGGAAATGAACTCCTCGCGCTTCACGCCCCGGCTCTCGGCCAGGCGCAGCAGCTTGCCTTCGTGCTGGGTCAGCTTGCGGTTGAGGCCGTAGAGCTGGTCGACCAGGTGCTCGATGCGGGCGTTGTTCAGCCGCACCGTCTGCATCAGGCTCATCAGCTCGACGCGCAGCTTCTCGTAGCGGCGCTCGGTGGTCTTGGCGACCGACTCGCCCTTCTGCAGCGTCGACAGGCGGGTGTGCTGCGTGCGGTGGATCTTGGAATAGGCCGTGGCGACCTTGCCGAAGGTCTCGAGGATCTGCGGCTTCAGCGCCAGTTCCATGGCCGAGAGCGAGATATTGTTCTCGTCGCTGTCGGGATCCTCGCCGTCGCCGCCTTCCGGCGCCTCGCCCTCGCCTTCCTCGGCCGCTTCGCCCGCGGGCGCGGCCGCCGGGGCGGGCAGCTCGCCCGCGGCCGGGATGGGGGCGGGGATGCCGGCCTGGCCGTTGCCCTGGGCGCCGGGGCCGCCGCCATAGGTGGCGTCGAGGTCGATCACGTCGCGCAGCAGCATGCGGCCCTCGGACAGGGCCTCGTACCACAGCACGACGGCGCGCAGCGTCAGCGGGCTTTCGCAGATCGCGCCGATCATCATCTCGCGACCGGCTTCGATGCGCTTGGCGATCGCGATCTCGCCCTCGCGCGACAGCAGCTCGACGCTGCCCATCTCGCGCAGGTACATGCGCACCGGGTCGTCGGTGCGGCCGATATCGTCGTCCAGGTTGCCGGTGGCGCGCGTCTCGCTTTCGCCGGAATCCTCGGCGGCGGGGGCGGCGGCGGCTTCGTCCTGCTCCTCGTTGTCCACGACGTTGATGCCCATCTCGGACAGCATCGCCATCGTGTCCTCGATATGCTCCGAGGAGACCTGGTCCGACGGCAGCGCGGCGTTCAGCTCGTCATAGGTCACGTAGCCGCGCTCGCGGCCGCGCGCGATCATCTTCTTGACGGCGGCGGCGATGCCGTCGAGCAGGGGCTGGTCCGAGGTCTCCTCGCGCTGCGCGCCCGCTTCGCCGGATGCGGCGGCGGCCATTTTGGCGGCGCCGGCGGCGGCTGGCGCGGCCTTCGCGGCCGAGCTCGCCGGCGCGGGTGGCAGGGGGCGCCGGCGCGGTTTGGCGGTCTCGGTCTTGGCTGCTTCCTTGGCTTTCATATCCGCTCCTTAACAGGTCCGACGGACGCGCTGCCTTGGGCGTGCCCTGGGCGCGCCGTCCGCCGTCAATTTCCTAGCCGTGTCCCAGGACGAAGCCGGTCGTCCCCTCGTCTTCGCCCGCGGCTTGGCGCGAAACCATCTCGAGGCGCAGGCGCCGGGCATTGAGCAGGAGCACCAGGTTCTGCTCGCTCGGCTCCGCCTCGGCCTTCGCCTGCAGGGCGCCAATTTCATCGTCGATGGCCGCCCGCTCCAGGTGGTCGAGCGCGTCCAGGCACAGGGCCCGGGCATCATCGACGGCGGCGTCGGGGCCGGCGGCGCGCGCCATCGCATACACCTCTTCCGCCAGCACGCCGGACACCGCGTCCACGAAGCCTCGTTCGTTGAGGTGGCGTTGCAATCCCGTGGAATCAAGCTCGAAGGACCGTGCGATATGGATTTCCCGGACCAGGTTGTCAAGCATCTCGTTGGGCGCCGGAAGGGCCGCCAGCCGCTCCCCCAGCTCGTCGACCAAGGGCGGATGGTTAATCAGGGCGGCCAGCAGGAACCGCCAGCGCTCCAGCGAGGCATCCAGCGGGGCCTGCCGGCTGCTGGCGCCGAAATCCGAGCGCAGATGCTGGCCGGGCAGGGCGGCCGGGAGTCGGCGCCCGGAACCGGGCTGGCCCGGGGTGAAGGCCTTCTGCCGCAGCTTGGCCCAGGCCTCGCGGTCGGTCTGGCGCAACCACTGGCGGTAGCGGCTAAGTAATTGATCGCGATAGATAGTCCGGGTTTCGCGGTGCTCGATCTGGGCGGTGCGCTGTTCCAGCGCATGCTGCAGCGCCGCCCATTGCTCGGGCGTCCGCGGTCGCGGCCCGGCGGTTTCCAGGCCCCACAGGAAGTCGACCAGCGGCCGCGCCCGGTCCAGCACGCCGCGCATGGCCTGCGACCCTTTGGCGCGGATCAGCTCGTCCGGGTCCTTGCCGGCCTCGATCGTGGCGAAGCGGATCGACCGGCCGGGGCCGACCAGGGGAAGGGCGCGCTGGGCCGCGCGGGCTGCGGCGCGCTGGCCGGCCTGGTCGGCGTCGAAGCACAGGATCGGCTCCGGGGCGACCTTCCACAGGGCGTCGAGCTGGGCTTCGGTGAGCGCCGTGCCCAGCGGTGCGACCGCGTTGGCGAAGCCCGCCTGGTGCAGCGCGATCACGTCCATGTAGCCCTCGGCCACGACGATCTCGCCCTTTTCCGCCGCGGGGGTGCGCGCAAGCGACAGGGCGTAGAGCGTGCGCCCCTTGTCGAACAGCGGCGTGTCGGGGGAATTCAGATACTTGGGCTGGGCGTCACCGAGCGCCCGCGCACCGAAGGCGATCACCTGGCCGCGCCGGTCGGCGATCGGGAACACCACGCGGTCGCGGAAGAACGCGAAGGGCGGCCGTCCGTCGTCCGGGCGCTTCAGCAGGCCGACTTCGAGAAGCTGCGCCTCGGTGATGTTCTTTGCGGCGACTGCCCGCTTCAGCGCCTCGCCGGATTCCGACGCATAGCCCAGGCGGAAGCGCTGGATGGTCTCGTCGTCCAGCCCGCGGCCGCGCAGATAGGCCAGCGCCGCGCGCCCCTCCGGCGCGCGCAGCCGGCTCTCGAACCACTGGCACGCGGCCTCGGTGGCGTCGCGCAGCGTGGCCTGCGCCTTGAACCGCGCGGCCTCCTCCGGGCTCGCGCGCGGCACGTCCAAGCCGGCCTCGCCGGCCAGCCGCTCGACGGCCTCGGGGAAGGACAGGCTCTCGCTGCGCATCGCGAATCCGATCACGTCGCCATGCGCGCCGCAGCCGAAGCAGTGGAAGAAGCCCTTGTCATCGTTGACGGTGAAGCTCGGCGTCTTCTCGTTGTGGAACGGGCAGAGGCCCGAGAACTCGCGCCCTTTCTTCGTCAGGCGCACGCGCCGGCCAATCAGCCCGGACAGCGACGTGCGCGCACGCAGCTCGTCGAGGAATGACGGAGGAAACGCCATCCTATTGCGGCCGCGCGACCAGCTTGCCGTCGGCGTTACGGAACTCCACCGCCGACCACACCACGCGGCTTTCGCCGACCTTCATCAGCACCCAGGTCTGCCCGGTCTGGCGGTCGACCATGATCGTGGTCTTGTAGGGCTCGCGGGCATAGGCATCGCGCAGGATGTCGGTGTCGTAGAAATGCACGTCCGTGCGGATCTCGTAGCGGTTGGCCGGGGCCAGCGCGGGCGGCTGCTGGCCCAGGGCCGGCGTTGCGCCCAGCACCAGAATGGCGGCGAGCAGGCGACGGGCGAGCAGGCGATGGAGATTCATCGGCAACCTTCCTTCCCGGTCCGCTCCGCGGACCGGCGCAGCACGCGGGCGGCGCGCCGCCTCAGCTTGGCGCAAGGGCCTGCTTCACGACGGCCCCGGCCTTGGCCATGTCGACCTTGCCGGCATGGCGCTCGCGCAGCGCGGCCATCACCCGGCCCATGTCCTTGATCGACGTTGCGCCCAGCTCGGCGATCAGTTCCTTGACCACCTTGGCCGTCCCCGCCTCGTCGAGCTGCTGGGGCAGGAGCTTCTGGATGATGGCGATCTCGGCGTTTTCCTTGGCGGCCAGGTCGGCGCGCCCGCCCTTGTCGTAGAGCTCGATGCTGTCGCGCCGCTGCTTGATCATGTTCTGCAGCATCGACATGATCTCGGCCTCGCCGATGCCCTGGGTATTGCCCTTGGCGCGGGCCTCGATGTCGCGCTCCTTCAAGCCAGCCAGGATCATGCGGAAGCACGAGGTCCCAGCCTCGTCCTTCCCTTTCATGGCGGCTTTGAGCGAGTCGGTGATGGTCTGGCGCAGCATGGGGCACAAATCGCAGCAATAAAGCAACGAAACTATCGGAATTCCCCCGCCTTGGCAAACGGCGAATTAGGTGTAACCTGTTGAAAAGTCGCTATTTTCTTTTGTCCCCATGGCTTGACGCCGGCACGGCAATTGCTTTACAACGCGCCGATCCTGGCGCCGCGCCCCGTGCCGACCGGCGATGCCCTCGCAGCGCGCGCCGGCGCCTGCCCGATGGGCCTTTTATGGAGCCACCGACATGCCCGCATCAGCGCCGCCGAAAGTCCTGCCCGGCACCCAGGCCGCGCGGGGCGTTTCGCGACGCCCGCCCGGGGCTACGGCGGCGCTCGTGCTGGCCGACGGCACGGTGTTCTGGGGCCACGGCATCGGCGCCCGGCGCACGGTGGTGGGCGAGGTGTGCTTCAACACCTCGATCACCGGCTACCAGGAGATCATGACCGATCCCTCCTATGCCGGGCAGATCATCAACTTCACCTTCCCGCATATCGGCAACGTGGGCGCCAACGCCGAGGACATCGAGACGGTGACGCCCGCGGCGCGGGGCTGCGTGCTGCGCCAGTCGATCACCGAGCCGTCGAACTACCGCGCCACGCGGCATTTCGACGACTGGCTCAAATCCTACAACCTGCCCGGCGTGACCGGCGTGGACACGCGGCGCCTCACGCGGCTGATCCGCGACCAGGGCCCGCCCACGGGCGCGCTTTGCCACGCCGAGGCGGGGCGCGAGGACGCCGAGCTTGACGTCGCGCGTCTGCGCCAGATCGCGCTCGACTGGCCGGGGCTCGAAGGCATGGACCTGGCCAAGGACGTGAGCTGCCGGCAGACCTATGGCTGGGACGAGACGGGCTGGCGCTTCGGTAAGGGCTATGGCCACCAGGACGCGCCCCAGCACCACGTCGTCGCGATCGACTATGGCATCAAGCGCAACATTCTGCGCTGCCTGGCCGACGCGGGCTGCCGGGTGACCGTGGTGCCGGCCAGCGCCACGGCCGAGGACGTGCTGCGCCACAAGCCCGACGGGATTTTTCTCGCCAACGGGCCGGGCGATCCCGCCGCCACGGGCGAATACGCCGTGCCGACGATCAAGGCCCTGGTGGACACCGGCCTGCCGATCTTCGGTATCTGCCTCGGCCACCAGATGCTGGGCTTGGCGCTCGGCGGCAAGACCGCGAAGATGGACCGCGGCCATCGCGGCGCCAACCATCCGGTCAAGGACCTCGAGACCGGCAAGGTCGAGATCACCAGCCAGAACCACGGCTTCGTGGTGGTGCCGGAATCGCTGCCGAAAAACGTCACCAAGACGCATGTCTCGCTGTTCGATGGCTCGCTCGAGGGGCTGAAGCTCGAGGACAAGCCGGTGTTCTCGGTCCAGTACCATCCCGAAGCCTCGCCCGGCCCGCGCGACAGCCACTACCTGTTCAAGCGCTTCATCGGCCTGATCGAGCAGAGCAAGGCCGCGAAGAAGTAGTCTTCGCTTGCCGGCCACGCGGAAGCACCTGGCCCATGCGCGCTCGATGCGGGCGCTGCCGACCGATGCCGAGCGGCGTCTTTGGTCGAAACTTCGATACGGGCAGCTCGGGGGCCTAAAGTTCCGACGGCAAGCGCCGATCGGTGCCTATATCGCCGATTTCGTCTGCTTTCCGATTCAACTGATCATCGAGGTCGATGGCGGGCAGCACGCGACTGCCGAGCGTCGCGATGCGGCACGTACGGCGTGGCTGGAGTTGCAGGGCTTTCGCGTGCTGCGATTCTGGAACAACGAGGTGCTGTCGAATACCGAAGGCGTTTTGGAAACGATCCGGAATTTCGTTCTGAAAGACTCCGCACTCGAACGGTCGAAAGCCCCCCACCCTGACCCTCCCCCACAAGGGGGGTGGGGACAAAAGCGAAGCGGATTCTAGTCTTCACGCGGTGCCCTCTTGCCCCCTCCCCCTTGATGGGGGAGGGTTGGGGTGGGGGTGACGCCTCGCTCGGACTTACCGAAACAAGAACGACAATCCGACATGGACCTCTCGCTCTCCTGGGAACAGCAGCAGCTCAAGGACACGCTGGCGAAGCTGGTCGCGGGGCTTAAGCCTGGCCAGGACTGGCGCGCGGCATGGAAGCAGCTCGCGGAACTCGGCGTGCTGGGCCTGCCCATTGCGGACGCGTCGGGCGGCGCCGGCGGGTCCTGCGTCGACGCGATGGTCGTGCTGGAGGCGCTGGGACGCGGGCCTGTGCCATCGCCCTTTCTGGCGGCGACGGTTTTGGCGGGGGGACTGCTCGACGGCGCTGCGACACAGGAACAGCGCGCGCGAATCCTGCCGGGCCTGGCCGCCGGCGAGCGCCTGCCGATCCTCGCCCATACCGAGCGCGCCGCGCGCTATGATCTGGCGCATGTCGCGACGAAAGCCACGAAGCGCGGCAGTTCCTATGTGCTGGACGGCGCCAAGCACGTCGTGCCTTGGGCCGACGCGGCGGACGCGCTGATCGTATCGGCGCGGATCGCCGGCGACGCCGCGTCGCGCGAGGGGATCGCGCTGTTCCTGGTCGACCCGCAGGCGAAGGGCGCGCACGTGCGCGGCTATCCCACGGTGGACGGCCACCGTGCGGGCGACGTGATCCTGGAAGGCGTGGCGGTCGGCGCGGCGGATGTCCTGCCCGACCCGGGCGCGGCCCTGCCGGCGATCGAGCGCGCGATCGATCGGGCGACGGCGGGCGCCTGCGCCGAGGCGTCGGGCGCGATGGCGGCGCTCTATGAATTGACCTTGGCCTACACGAAGCAGCGGCGCCAGTTCGGCGCGACGATCGGCGCGTTCCAGGCGGTGCAGCACCGGCTTGTGGACATGTTCATGGGCGTCGAGACGTCGCGGTCGATGGCGGTACTGGCGTCGATCGCCGCGGATCGCGCGGACGCGGCATCGCGCCTGAAGGACATCGCCGCCGCCAAGGCGCATGTCGCGCGCTGGTCGCGCTTCGTGGCGCAGCAGGGCGTGCAGCTGCACGGCGCCATCGCGATGACCGACGAGTACCCCGCCGGGCGCTACTTCAAGCGCCTCACGGTGCTGGAGAAGATGTTCGGCGACGCCGACCACTTCCGGCGCGTCGTCGCGGAAGCGTGACGGATCAGTTCGGCGGGATCGCCCCGGTGCGCTCCACGATCATCGTGTAGTGCTCGACGCGCCGGTGCTTGGCGAAGTCGAACGTGGACTCCTTGTAGGACCTGCCGAGGTCGAGGTCGCAGCGCGCCACGACAAGCTCGTCGCCGTTGGTGAGCGCGCGGGCCACGATCTCGCCCGTCGGCGCCACGATCACGCTGCCCGCGATCTGGTCCACGCCTTCCTCGATGCCGCCCTTGGCGACGCCGATCACCCAGGTGCCGTTCTGGTAGGCGCCGGCCTGCATCGACAGCTCGTTGTGGAAATGGCCCAGGCGGTCGTGCTCGGGCGTGAAGGGGTGGTGCACCGGCGTATTGTAGCCGAGGAAGATCATCTCGACGTCCTGCAGCCCCAGCACGCGATAGCTTTCGGGCCAGCGGCGGTCGTTGCAGATCATCATGCCCATCACGCCGCCGAAGCCGCGCCAGGCGCGGAAGCCCAGGTCGCCGACCTCGAAGTAGCGCTTCTCCAGGTTCTGGAACGGCGCGCCCGGGCGGTTCTCGACGTAGCCGGGCAGGTGGATCTTGCGGTACTTGCCGATGATCGCGCCCTGCTTGTCAACCAGGATCGCGGTATTGAAGCGGCGCTTCCTGCCGGTCGAGAAGTCGAGCTCGCAATAGCCGAGATGGAAGCCGATGCTGAGGCGCCTGGCCTCGGCGAACAGCGGCTGGCTGTCTTTCGAGGGCATCTCGCGCTCGAAATAGCTGTCGATCTCCTGCTCGTCGCCGATGAACCAGTGCGGGAAGAACGCGGTCAGCGCCGCCTCGGGATAGACGATGACGTCGGCGCCCATCGTCTTGGCCTCGCGCATCAGCGCGATCATGCGTTCCACCGCCGCCGCGCGGCTGTCCGAGCGCTGGATGGGCCCGAGCTGGGCGGCGGCAACAGTCAGGACTCGCGGCATTTTTCCCCCTCGCGGCGCTGCGGCCATTGCCAGCCCGGCCGCCCGCTGGCAACGATACCAGCCGACGCGGCAGACCGCGAGGGGGAGACGGGTGGCAAGAGCGCCCAACGAACTGACGGCGACCGAGGCGGCCGCCGAGATCGCCGCCGGCCGGCTGACGGCCGAGGCGCTGGCGCGCGCCTGCCTGGAACGCATCGCCCAGCGCGAGGCGGTGGTCCATGCCTTCGCGCATGCCGATCCCGAGCGCGCGCTGGCCGAGGCGCGGGCGCGCGACCGCGCGCGCGACAAGGGCCCGCTGCACGGCATCCCGTTCGGCGTGAAGGACATTATCGATACGCACGACATGCCGACCACCTGCGGCTCGCCGATCTACCAGGGCCATCGCCCGCCAAGCGACGCCTCTTGCGTCGCGCTGGCGCGGGAAGCCGGCGCGGTGATGCTCGGCAAGACGGTCACCACCGAGTTCGCGAGCCGCAACCCCGGCCCCACGGCCAATCCGCACAACCCCGCGCATACGCCTGGCGGATCGTCGAGCGGCTCGGCGGCGGCGGTGGCGGACTTCATGGTGCCGGTCGCCTTCGGCACCCAGACCGGCGGCTCCATCATCCGGCCCGCCTCCTATTGCGGCGTCGTGGGCTACAAGCCGAGCTACGGCACGCTCAATCCCACCGGCGTGAAGCCGCTGGCGACCAGCTTCGACACGGTGGGCGTGATGGCGCGGTCGGTCGACGACTGCGCGCTGGCCGTGGCCGTGCTGGCGGGCGATGCGCCCGACCGGCGCGCGGTCCACGCGACCAAACCCGCGCGCGTCGGCCTGCTGCGCGGTCCCGACTGGAGCGCGGCCGGCGCCGACATGGCGCGCGCGCTGGAGATGGCGGCCGGCCAAGTCGGGCGCGCCGGCGCGCGGGTGGAGGAGATCGTCCTGCCGGTGCTGTTCGATGCGTTCGGCGAGACGCAGTCCATGGTGCTGCGCTTCGAGGCCGCGCGGATCTTCGCCGACGAGCGCACGCGCCATCCCGACAAGCTTTCCGCGCTGATGCGGGAAGAGATCGGGGGCGGCCTTGCCACGTCGCGCCGGCAATACCTGGAGGGCCTGGCGCTGCTCCGGCGCTGCCGCGCGACGCTTGCCGAGATGATGCAGGGCATCGACGTCGTCCTGTGCGCCAGCGCGCCGGGCGAGGCGCCGCGCGGCCTCGGCAGCACGGGCGGCGCGACCTTCAACCGGCTGCAGTCCGGCACCGGCCTGCCGTCGCTGACCCTCCCGGGCTTCGTCGGCGCGAACAAGCTGCCGGTGGGCGTGCAGGCGATGGGGGCGGCGGGCGAAGACTATCGCCTGCTTTGCTACGCGAAATGGATCGGCGAACGGATTGGAGAAGGACGATGATCGACCTCGGCGAAATCCTCGCCTCGACGGTGGACGAGCGCACCAAGGGGTTTCCCGGCGGCATCGGCGCGATGCCGGTGGGCGAGATCGGCAAGCGCGGCTGGAACCTGCTGCGCGAGGACGTGCCGCTGCCGGCCGCCGTCCTGAAGCGCTCGGCGCTCGAGCACAACAGCAAGTGGATGCGCGCCTTCCTGGCGCGGACCGGAGCGCGGATCGCGCCGCACGGCAAGACGCCGATGAGCCCCCAGCTCTTCGACCGGCAGCTCGCGGACGGCGCCTGGGCGATCACGCTGGCGACGCCGCAGCAGGTCCAGGTCGCGCGGCACTACGGCGTCAAGCGCATCGTGATGGCCAACCAGCTGATCGGCCGCCAGGCCGTCCGCTATGTGCTCGCGGAGCTGAAGCGCGATCCATCCTTCGACTTCTATTGCCTGGTCGACTCGCTGGAAGGCGTCGAGTCCCTGGCCGCGGCGGCCCGCGACGCCAGGATCGGCCGGCCGCTGCAGGTGCTGCTGGAGGGCGGCATGCAGGGCGGACGCACGGGCGTGCGCGATCTGGCCGCGGCGATGAAGGTGGCGCGCGCGGTCAAGGCCGCGGCGCCCGACCTTGCCTTGCGCGGCGTCGAGGGCTTCGAGGGGCTGCTGTCGGGCAAGGACGCAGCCAAGGGCGTGCAGGCGTTCCTCGATTTCCTGGTCGCGATCGCGCGCGCGGTCGAAGGCGAGGGGCTGTTCGCCCAAGGCCCGGTCCTGCTGACCGCCGGCGGCAGCGCCTATTTCGACCTGGTGGCCGAGACCTTCGCCGGCGCGGGGCTGAAGAGCGCGACCCAGGTGATCACGCGCAGCGGCTGCTACCTGGCGCACGATTCGCAGCACTACACGGGGCTGTTCACCGACATGCTGGCGCGCACGCCCGCGCTGCAGAAGCTGGGCCTCGGCCTGCGGCCTGCCGTCGAGGTCTGGAGCTATGTCCAGTCGCGCCCCGAGCCGGGCAAGTGCCTGCTGACGATGGGCCGGCGCGATGTCGGCACGGACGTCTACAACCCGCTGCCGGAGCTCTGGTACCGGCCCGGCCTGCACAACGCGCCGGTCGCCATTCCCGGCGACAACATCGTCACCGGCCTCAACGACCAGCACACGCACATGGCGATCGACCCGTCCTCGCCGCTCAAGGTCGGCGACATGGTGTCGTTCGGCGTCTCGCATCCCTGCACGACGTTCGACAAGTGGCAGCTTCTGTACGAGGTGGACGACGACTACAACATCGTCGCCGGCATCCGGACGTTCTTCTGAGGCGTGCGCGCCGTCACAGCGGTCCGGTGAGGGCGGTCACAGCTGATCGGGACGGGAGGCCGTAGAAGGAGGTCAACAACGCGATGCGTTGTTCTATCCCCTCCCAGTTCCCTCTCCCTTGGGCCGTTCGGGTAACCGGACGGCCCCTTCTTTTGTGGCGCTAGCTGTCGGCGGAGAACAGGCGCGACACCGGCAGCACCGCGGCGAACGTCTGGCCGATCTGCGCGGGGTCGCCGATGAACTTGATGCCGGCGCTGCGCCCGTCGCGCCAGACCAGCTCGGCGGGGAAATCCCCGAACTTGTCGACGATCAGGGTGAAGCGGACCGGCAGGTCCAGGGCCTCGAAGACCCGGAGCTTCGCCCCGGCGGCGGAGATGTTCAGGATGACGCAGTCGAGCGTTCGCGGCGGCGCGACGATGCGGCCGGTCCACACCACGGTGAAGCGGGGATGGGCCCGGCGCTGCGAACCGCGCGCCCGTCGCCGCCGGTCCTCGACCGGGTAGTCGACCGCGGCAGGCATCCCTGTGGTGTCGTTGGCCATGTCGCTCCCGACGAACGAAGGTCCTGCCATGTTGCGCCGTCGAGCCGGCCGAAGCGGCGCCGGGACTGCGGCATATGAGCGCGAATCCTAGGATTGGAAACTTAACGTTGCGTTAAGTCTGGCCGAAAACCGCCGTGGATCGATGCGGTTGGGGGCCCGGGGCTGCGCCGGATAGCCCCGGCGCAGCCCCGGCGGCACGGGCTCCGCCAGCCTCAATTCACGACCCGCCACGTGCCATCGGCCTGCAGGCAGGCGGTGCCCTGGCTGGGGCGCGGGACGCCGTTGATGGTTACCGTCGCCGCATAGGGCTGGCAGAACGGCTGACCGGCATTGGCGGTGGCATAGCGTGAGGGCGCCTGCTGGTAGACCGGTACGTCGTAGCCCACGGGCGCGGGCTGATAGACCGGGGCCGGCTGGTAGGCGCCGGACTGGTCATAGACCGGCGGCGGCGGGACGTAGCCTTCGTAGATCGGCTCGCCGCGGTGCTTCTTGCCGCCGAAATGGTCGGCCAGCATCGCGCCGAGCGCCAGGCCCATGATGCCGCCGATCGCGGCGCCTTCGCCCTTGCCGAAGGCGAACCCGGCGCCCGCGCCGGCCATCGCGCCCAGCGCCCCGCCGAGCAGCGGATTTTCCAGGCCGCCGGCCCGGCTGGAGCCGGCGCCGACAGCGACCAGGCTGGTGGAGAGCGCAAGGACGGCGGCGAACTTCGTGAGCTTGCTGGTGATCATGGCGGCATCCCCTTTCTTGTCGTGTGGCCCCTTGTTCGGAGCCGGGCGCCCGGGAAACCCTTGCGCCATTCGCCGCGGACAATAGGACCGGCGCACTGAATGGCCCCTGAACCGAAGCTAAACCGCGGATGAACGGGCCTCGACGGGGCGCTTGCGTGCGTGCCACTGTGGCCGTCCGGGGTCGAGCGAAGGAAATCGGGGGACATGACCAATTCGATCGAAAGGATGACGGCGGTCGAGCTGCTTGGGCGCTATCGCCGCAAGAGCTTGTCGCCGGTGGAGGCGACGCGGGCGCTCCTGGACCGGATCGAGCGGATCAATCCCCAGGTCAACGCCTATTGCCTTGTGGACCGCGACGCCGCGCTGAAGATGGCCAAGGCGTCGGAACGGCGTTGGCGCGCGGGCAAGCCGGCCGGGCGGCTCGACGGCGTGCCGCTGGGCATCAAGGACCTGATGCTGACCAAGGGCTGGCCCACCCTGCGCGGCAGCAAGACCGTCGATCCGAACCAGCCCTGGGACGAGGACGCGCCGGTGATCGCGCGGCTGCGCGAGGCGGGCGCGGTGTTCCTGGGCAAGACCACGACGCCGGAGTTCGGCTGGAAGGGCCTGACCGACAGCGCGCTGTGCGGCGTCCCGCGTAACCCGTGGAACCGGGCGATGACGGCCGGGGGCAGCAGCGGCGGCGCCTCGGCGGCGCTCGCGGCGGGGCTGGGGCCGCTGATGACGGGCTCGGATGGCGGCGGGTCGATCCGAATCCCCTGCGGGTTCACCGGCGTCTACGGGCTGAAGCCGACCTTCGGCCGCGTGCCGTCCTACCCGGCCAGCCCGTTCGGCACGGTCTCGCATATCGGCCCGATGACGCGCAGCGTCGCCGACGCGGCGCTGATGCTGACGGTGATGGCGCAGCCGGATTGGCGCGACTGGTACGCCCTGCCCGCGGATGGCGCCGACTACACGAAGAGGCTCGACAAGGGCGTAAAGGGGCTGCGCATCGGCTTCAGCCCCGATCTCGGCCATGCCCAGGTCGATCCCGAGATCGCCGCCAGCGTGGCCGCCGGCGCGAAGCTGTTCCAGAAGCTGGGGGCCAAGGTCGAGCAGGTGGACCCGGGCGGCGGCACGTCGGTGTTCACGGACTGCCACGCGTACTTCTCGGTGCACTGGTACGCGGGCGCGGCCAATCTGCTGGCGCGCTATACCCCGGCGCAAAAAGCGATGATGGATCCCGGGCTGGTGGAGATCGCCGAGGCGGGCAACCGCTATTCGTTGCTCGACTACCTGGCGGCGGTGAAGCGGCGCGAGGAGCTGGGCATGGCGATGAACAAGTTCCATGAACGCTATGACCTGCTGCTGACGCCGTCGCTGCCGATCCCGGCTTTTTCCGCCGGGCAGGAGACGCCGACGGGCTCGGGCATGAAGCGCTGGACCGAATGGACGCCCTTCACCTACCCGTTCAACCTGACGCGCCAGCCCGCGTCGGCGGTGCCCTGCGGCCTGACCAGGGCGGGACTGCCGATCGGGCTGCAGCTGGTGGGCCCGCTCCATGGCGAGGCCGCGGTGCTGCGCGCCAGCCGCGCGTTCGAGCGCGAACGCCCGTTCGCGATGCCGGCGATGGATTGATCGCTAAGACAAGAAGACCCTGCCCGACCGGCGGGCAGGGTCCAGCTTGACGGAGAAGCTGAGGGGACGAATGCGTTCTACTTGAGCGCCAGCTTGGCCTTTTCCACCGCGGCGTGGCAGGTCTTCTCGTCCTTCTTGGCGAGGGCCGCCTCGGCATTCTTGTATTCCTTGCCGGCGGCATCCTTCTTCGGACCCGCGGCGGCCTTGTCCCAGGTCACCTTCAGGGCCTTCATCTCGTCGGCGCAGCCCTTGCCCTGCGCGAAGCCGGGCGAGGCTGCGAAACCGATGACGGCCAGCGCGGCCAGGGCGAAAGCGATTCTCTTCATGAAAATCTCCAGATGGGGTTGGGGGCGGGGCCTGTTTGGCCCGTCAGCAGCCTAACGCGACCCGCACCCGCTTTATTCCTGGGCGGCGGTGCCGGGTGGCGGCCGGTCGGAATTACGGCAAGCGGCTGATTTTCCTGGCATAACGTCGTTTTCGTTGCCCTTGTCTCGCGGCCGTGGAATAAACGGGTTGGATGGCCGTTTGGGGAATAGCGGCCAAATTGCGACGAACGACGACAAGTCGGGCGGTACCGTTTGGACGCTCTGTTCCGTAGCCAGCTGGTGGCGCTTTTGCCGCGCCTGCGACGTTTCGCCCGCGGCCTCACCGGCAGCGCCGACCGCGCCGACGACTTGGTGCAGGCGGCGTGCGAGCGCGCGCTGGCGCGCATGGAGCAGTGGACGCCCGGCACGCGGCTGGACAGCTGGCTGATCCGGATCGTCCGCACGATATGGATCGACGACCTTCGGGCGCGCAAGGTGCGCGACCGGGCGCACGAGCGGGAGGAGTTGAGCGACCAGGTCTTCGACGGCGAGCGCCACATCGAAGCCCGGCTGACGATGGAAGCGGTCCGCGAGGCCGTCGGCCAGTTGCCGGAGGAGCAGCGCGAGACGCTTCTGCTGATCGGGGTCGAAGGCGTGAGCTACAAGGAGGCGGCGGATATCCTGGATATCCCGATCGGAACCGTGATGAGCCGCTTGGCGAGGGCCCGTGCCGGCCTGATGCGCCTGATGGATCGCCGGGGCAAGAACGCCGAGGACGGAAAAGTCGTAAGGTTGAAGTGACGGATCGAGCGATGGCGGGGATGCAGCGACCGGACGAAACGCAGATCATGGCCTATGTGGACGGCGAGCTCGACGACGCCGGCATGGCCGAGGTCGAGCGCGTCATCGCGGCCGATCCGGACTTCGCCCGCTACGTCCGCGATCTGCTGGACAGCAATGCGGCCCTGCGCGCGGCGTTCAACGGGCCGATGCGCGAGCCGGTGCCCGAGCGCCTGCTGGCGCCGCTGGGTGCGCAGCGCGCCCAGCCCTGGCGCATGCCGACCGGCCGACGCCTGCTGGCGATGGCCGCCTCCGTTGCCGCGATCGTTGCCGTGGGCGGCGGCCTTGCTTTGAGCACGGGCTACGAGCTGCCGTACACGATCACGGCCAATGCGCCGGATGCTTGGCTCAGCAGCGTCGCGAACTACTATCAGGCCTATGCGCGGACCGCGGTGGGCGACGAGCGGTCCCTCGTCGACGTCAATGCCGAGGACGTCGACTACCTGGAAAACTGGTTCGGCCAGCGCTTGAAGCGCGACGTGCGCCTGCCGAAGCTCGAAAACCAGGGCTTCAAGATGCAGGGCGGTCGCGTGACATTCATCGAGGGCCAGCCCGGCGCGCAGTTCTTCTACAAGTCGGTCACCGGCGACGCCATCGTCAGCGTGGCGATCGCGCAGACCAAGCGCCGCGACACGGAATGGACCACGGCAAAGCGCAACGGCCTGCGCATGATCTACTGGCGCAAGGGCGGCTACGTCTATGTGTTCGCCGGCGACGTCGACAAGCACGTGCTGCACGGCGTCGCCTCGGCCTTCCCGGACGACCAGCGCAAGACCTGACGCCCCTCGGCGGTTTCGCCTCTCGGCCTCATCCCTTGTAGGCGACCAGGATCGCGCCGCCCGCGATCAGCGCGACGCCAAGCCAGTTCGGCACCGAAAGCTGCTCGCCCAGGAACATCGCGCCGAACAGCGCCACCAGCACCACGCTCAGCTTGTCGATCGGCGCGACCCGCGCCGCGTCGCCCAGCTTGAGGGCGCGGAAATAGCACAGCCAGGACGCGCCGGTCGCAAGCCCGGACACGAGCAGGAATGCCAGGGCACGACCGGCGACGCCGCCGGCCGAGAACGCCTGGCCGACCGCCCGCCATTCGCCGGTCGCGGCCAGGATCGCGGCAAGCATCGCCAGGATGACGACGGTGCGGATGAAGGTGGCGGCATCGGAGGGGATGTCGGCGACGCCCAGCTTGGCGAAGATCGCGGTGAGCGCCGCGAACACGGCCGACAGAACGGCCCAGGCCTGCCAGGATTGCAGCACAACGCCCATCGGAGCCTCCCCGCAGTTTGCGTCATCAGAGTGAAGCGCGTTGCCGCGCGCGACGCAACGCGGGCTTGACCGATACATATATAATAGTGTATATACATATAAGTGCAGATAGATTCCTTTCAGGTTCTGGCCGACCCCACCCGTCGGCGCATCGTCGCGGCGCTCCGGCTGGGCGAGCGGCCGGTGGGCGATATCGTGGCGGAGGCAGGGATCCACCAGTCCGGGGTGTCGCGCCATCTGCGCATCCTGCACGAATCGGGATTCGTCTCGATGCGGCCCGACGGCCAGCACCGCTACTACGCGCTGCGCCCGGAACCGTTTCGCGAACTGGACGGCTGGCTGGCGGATTATCGTTCCTTGTGGGAAGCGCGGCTCGACCGGTTCGCGACCGCGCTGGAAAAGCGACGCGGGAAATAGGAGCACGCGATGAACGCAGAAGACCGGGCGGCCGCTGGCGCCAAGCCGCGGGCCGTCGTGATCGAGCGCAGCTATCGCGCGACGGTCGATGAACTCTGGGCGCTGTGGACCACGAAGGAAGGCTTCGAGTCCTGGTGGGGTCCCGAGGAGTTCCGCGTCGAGGTGAACAAGATCGAGTCGCGGCAGGGCGGCGCGCTTCACTACGACATGATCGCCGACACGGCGCAGGCGGTGAAGGCGATGAAGGACATGGGCCACGCGCCCCGGCACAAGACGCGCGGCTGGTTTGCCGTCTACGAGCCGCCAAGGCGCTTGGTGCTGACGCACGTGATCGACTTCATGCCTGGCGTAAAGCCGTTCGAAACCACGATGTCGGTCGACTTCAGCCCCGCCGGCGATCGCGTGCGCATGGTGGTGACGTTGCAGCCGATGCCCTATCCGGAGATCTCGAAGATGCAGGTCATGGGCTTCACCAGCCAGCTCGGCAAGCTGGACCGGCGATACGAAGGCTGAACCGCGGGGGCCGCTCGCGGCTAGGCGAGGCGCTTGCCATCGGCCCTGCCGAACAGATGGACGTGGCGCGGATCGACCGACAGGGCGAGCTGCGACCCCACCGCGACATCGCTCTCGCCGTCGATGCGCGCCGTGAGCTCGGCGCCGCCGGGCAGGCGGCCATAGACCAGGGCCTCGGCGCCGAGATGCTCGATCAGCTCGACCTTGAGCGGCAGCGATGCACCCGGCCCGCCGCCGAGCGTCATGTGCTCGGGCCGGATGCCCACGGTGACGTCGCCGGAAGGGACCGTGTTCGGCATCGCGAGCACGATGCCGCCCTCCAGTTCGACCCTACCGTTCGCCGCGCGCCCCGGAAAGAAGTTCATCGCCGGCGATCCGATGAAGCCGCCGACGAAGGTGGTGGCCGGGCGCGCGTAGAGCTCCATCGGCGTGCCGATCTGCTCGGCCACGCCGGCGTTCATCACGATCAGCCGGTCGGCCAGCGTCATCGCCTCGACCTGGTCGTGGGTGACGTAGAGGCTGGTGACGCCGAGCTGGCGCTGCAGCTTCTTGATCTCCACGCGCATCTGCACGCGCAATTTGGCGTCGAGATTCGACAGCGGCTCGTCGAACAGGAAGGCCTTGGGCTCGCGCACGATCGCGCGCCCCATCGCCACGCGCTGGCGCTGCCCGCCCGACAGCTGGCGCGGCTTGCGCTCGAGCAGATGGGCCAGCTCCAGCGTCTGCGCCGCTGCGCGCACGCGGCGGTCGATCTCGTCCCTGGCCATGCCGCGGTTGCGCAGGCCATAGGCCATGTTGTCGTAGACCGACATGTGCGGGTAGAGCGCGTAGTTCTGGAACACCATCGCGATGTCGCGGTCCTTGGGCTCGCGGTCGTTGACCGGCACGCCGTCGATGGCGACGGTGCCTTCGCTGACGGTCTCGAGCCCCGCCACCATCCGCAGCAGCGTCGACTTGCCGCAGCCCGAGGGCCCCACGATCACCACCAGCTCGCCGTCGGCGATCTTGATGTCGACGCCGTGGATCACCTTGGTGGCGCCGAAACTCTTGCGCACCGAGCGCAGCTCGACCTCGGCCATCAGAATCCCCCGCCGGCTTGCGGCCCGTTCATTTCTCGGTGTCCACCAGGCCCTTGACGAACAGCCGCTGCATCACGACGACGACGAACACCGGCGGCAGCATCGCCAGCATCGTGGTCGCCATCACGATGTGCCAGTCGGTGTTCGCGTCCGACGTCACGATCATCCGGCGGATGCCGTAGACGATCGTGTCCATGCCGGAGTCGGTGGTGATCAGCAGCGGCCACAGGTACTGGTTCCAGCCATAGATGAACAGGATCACGAACAACGCCGCGATGTTGGTGAGCGACAGCGGCAGCACGATGTCGCGGAAGAACTTCAGCGGCCCCGCGCCGTCGATCTGCGCGGCCTCGACCAGCTCGTCGGGAATGGTCAGGAAGAACTGGCGGAACAGCAGCGTGGCGGTCGCCGAGGCGATCAGCGGGACGGTGAGACCGGCATAGGTGTTGAGCAGGCCCAGATCGGCCACGACCTTGTAGGTCGGGTAGATGCGCACCTCGACGGGCAGCATCAGGGTCACGAAGATCGTCCAGAAGAAGAACATGCGGAACGGGAAGCGGAAGAACACCACCGCGTAGGCCGAGATGATCGAGATCGCGATCTTGCCGATCGCGATCACCAGCGCCATCACCAGGCTGTTGCCCATCATCTGCAGGACCGGCGTCGACTTGATCTGCCTGGTGCCGGTGAACAGCGCGTCGAAATAATGCGTGACGCCCATATGTCCGGGCAAGAGGCCCATCGTGCCGTTGACGATGTCGGCGGGCTCGTGCGTCGAGGCGATCAGGGTCAGGTAGACGGGAAAGGCGACGACCGCGATGCCGGCCAAGAGGATCGCGTGCGCCACGAGCTTCGACAGCGGCCGCTGCTCGACCATCAGCCCGTCCCGCGCATCAATAGTGCACCTTGCGCTCGATGTACTTGAACTGGACGGCGGTCAGCGCGATCACCAGCCCCATCAGGATGACGGACTGCGCCGCCGAACCGCCCAGGTCGCCGCCCAGCCTGCCGTCCTGGAACACCTTGTAGACCATGGTTTCGGTGGCCTTGGCCGGGCCGCCGTGGGTGACCGCGTCGATGATCCCGAACGTGTCGAAGAACACGTAGACGATGTTCACGACCAGCAGGAAGAACGCGGTCGGCGACAGCAGCGGGAAGATCACGGTCCAGAACCGCCGCCGCGGCCCCGCGCCGTCGATCGCCGCGGCCTCGATCAGCGATTTCGGGATCGACTGCAGCCCGGCCAGGAAGAACAGGAAATTGTAGCTGATCTGCTTCCACGCC
>JADZDN010000156.1 GCA_020851015.1 Alphaproteobacteria bacterium
CATGCGCGAGGACGACGGGCCGGTCACGCGCAACACCAGCCGTTTCGTGCCGCATTTCTTCCGCTAGAATTGACGCCGGCCGCCAGCGGCCGCTTGGGGGGATCGCGTGGGTACCTATCTTGCCACTCTGCCGCAGTTCGCCACCGCCTTCGCCGCCAGCCTGGTGGCGCTGGCCGTCGCGATCGCGATCTATGTCGCGATCACGCCGGTCCGCGAGTTCGCGCTGATCGAGGCGGGCAACGGCGCGGCGGCGATCAGCCTGGCCGGCGCGCTGCTCGGCCTGGCGGTCCCGATCGGCAGCGCCATCGCGCATAGCCGCGACCTCTTTGACCTGCTGGTCTGGTCCCTGGTGGCGCTGCTGGCGCAGCTCGTCGTCTATGCGGTGGTCTGCGGGCTGTGGCGCGGCTTGGCGCGGCGGATCGCCGAGGGCAGCCATCCCCATGCCATCGCGCTGGGCGCCATCGCCGTCGCCGTCGGCGTGCTGAACGCCGCCTGTCTGACGACCTGATCCGATGCGCCGCGCCGCCATCGCCGCGGTGATCGCCGCGGTGGCGATCTTTCTCGCGCTGCCCGCGCTGCCGTTCGCCCAGGGTTGGCTCGAACCGGCCCAGGCCCGTGCCGCCGGGCTGGTGCTGCTGACGCTGGGCTTCTGGGCGCTGGTCGTGCTGCCCGAGTTCACGACCGCGCTGATCTTCTTCCTGGTGGCGATGGTGCTGCACGTGGCGCCGCCGCAGGCGGTGTTCGCCGGCTTCTCCTCGGCGGCGTGGTGGCTCGTGTTCGGCGGGCTGATCGTCGGCGCGGGGGTCGAACGGACGGGCCTGGGCAGGCGCCTGGCGCGGGCGATGTTCGGCCGGCTTGGCGCCTCCTATGCCCAGGCGGTCGCCGCCGTCGCGCTGGCGGCCGTCGCGCTCGCTTTCCTGATGCCCTCCACCATGGGCCGGGTCGTGCTGCTGATGCCGATCGTGCTGGCCCTGGCCGATCGGCTGGGCTTTCCGGCGGGCAGCCGCGGCCGGGTCGGGCTGGTGATGACCGCCGCGCTCGGCACCTATGTGCCGGCGACCGGCATCCTGCCGGCCAGCGTGCCGACCTCGGTGCTGATCGGCGCGGCCGAACAGCTCTACGGCATCCGGCTTACCTACGGACCGTACCTGTTGCTGCATTTCCCGGTGCTCGGGCTGGGCTACCTGGCGATCCTGGTGCCGGTGGTGGCGCGGCTGTTCCACGACACGCCGCGCCCGCAGGCCGAGCGCGAGGCCGCGACCGCGATGTCGCGCGACGAGCGCGTGCTGGGCTGGGTTCTCGCCGTGGCGCTGCTCGGCTACGCGCTCGACTTCCTGCACGGGGTCTCGCCCGCCTGGGTTTCGCTGGCGGCCGGGCTGGCCTGCCTGCTGCCGGGCATCGCGATCGTCTCGCCCAAGCTGTTCTCCGAGCGGGTCAACCTGGCCGTGCTGATCTATGTCGCGGCGATCATCGGCATCGGCGGGGTGGTCGAGCATACCGGCCTGGGCACGCGGCTCGGCGCGCTCCTGATCCAGGTCGCGGGCTTGGCGCCGGGGGCAAGCGCTTACGACTTCGGCGCGATCGTCGTGCTGTGCGTCCTGATCGGGCTTGCCACCACCGTGATCCCGATCCCGGCCATCCTGGGGCCGTTGGCCGGCGACATCGCGGCGGCGTCGGGCTTGCCCTTGCTGACCGTGCTGATGATCTATGTCATCGGGTTCGCCGTGATCCTGCTGCCCTATCAGTCGGGGCCGCTGGTCGTGGCGATGCAGCTCGGCGGGGTCTCGGCGCGCCAGGGCATGCGGTTGACGCTGATCATGGGCGGGGCGACGGTGGCCGTGCTGGCGCCGCTGGCCTATCTGTGGTGGCGGGCCTTGGGCCGGATCGGCTGACGGGCGCAGAGGGACGGGACGGCGGGGACGGGACGGCGGGGACGCGATGGCAGGATCGAAGGTCGGGACCGGGAAGTCCGGGGCGCGCGGCAAGGCCGCGCCGGCGAAGCCTAGGCGGGCGGCGGCGGTCGACGCGGCGCCGGAGCTGCACCTGATCAAGCTCTGCGTCGGCGTGTCGGACATCGCCGAGCTGGGGGACTGGCAGAAAGAGCGCCGGCGCAAGCTCAAGCGCCGCTACAACATCCATGTCACCCGCAGCTTTCCGCGCCGGTCCGAGGCGTTGCTGGCCGGCGGGTCGCTTTACTGGGTGATCGGCGGGCGCATCCGGGTGCGCCAGCGCCTGATCGGCCTGGTCGCGCGGCGCGACGAGGACGGGATACCGCGCTGCGAATTGCGCCTCGATCCCAAGCTGGTCGAGGTGTCGCCCCGTCCGCACCGGGCGTTCCAGGGCTGGCGCTATCTTGAAACCAAGGACGCGCCGCCCGATCTATCCGCGTCGGGCCGGCGGCGCGGCGACAAATTGCCGCCGGCGCTGGAAGAGGAACTGCGCGCGCTGGGGCTTTTGTGACCGGCGCGGTTCCGGGCGCAGCGTTTTCCCCGCTTTCCCCGTTGCATGGCCTGGGGCCGGGCGTTATTATACCTGCCCTTGTCCGCGCCGCAGGGATCGGGCAAGCAATCTTTGACGATGTGAACGGCTGGCGAGCGGCCCGTCCAATTTGGGCCGATCGTTATGCTGCGATGTTTGAAAAGTAGAAGAAGTATCGGAAGGGATACGTGGGCGGCGGGTGCTGGGCTGGAAGTGCTTGGGCATCTGCTGTTTTTTGTATCTTTCGTTAGCGTTACGCTATGTGAGAGAGGAAAGAA
>JADZDN010000157.1 GCA_020851015.1 Alphaproteobacteria bacterium
ACCACCTGCTGGTGGAAGGCAGCGTCGAGGCGACGCTGACCGACGGCAAGATCATCGACATCGCGCAGTCCGGCACGTTCAACGGCGCGGTGGAGTGCGAGACCGCGTCGATCCGCGGCAAGTTCGACGGCGAGCTGACCTGCCACGAGCGGCTGGTCGTACGCTCGACCGGCCGCATCACCGGCAAGATCCGCTACCGCCAGCTCGAGGTCGAGCGCGGCGGCGAGATCTGCGGCGACGTGCAGATGCTGCAGTCCGGCGCCGAGCGCGGATCGACCGTCACGCCGATCTTCGGCGAAAGCGACGACAAGGATCCGATCGCCGCCGTCATCGCCGGCGACCGCTAGCGCGTTCCCATGTCGGGGGGCAGGGGGCGCGCGCTGCTGGCACTAGCGGCGGGGGCGCTGCTGGCCGGTTGCGCCAGCTCGCAGCAAGCGAGCGAGGAGCCTGAACCGGCCGCCGTGGTCGCCGCCGCGCCAGCGATCGCACCCGACCCCGATCCCAACCCGGCCCCGCCCGCCCCTTCGCCACCTTCCGCATCGCCCGCGGACGCCGTTCCGACCGCCAGCACGGCGCGCAAGCCGTCGGCGGCGCGCAGTGGCGTCGTGCTGTCCGCCGCCGCGCGCGCCGCCGCGGGCGCGTCGGCGACGCCGCGCCAGCTGGTGGGGCTGGGGCGCGACGACGTGCAGGACCTGTTCGGCCAGCCCTTCCTGCTCAAGCGCGAGGGCGAGGCCGAGCTGTGGCAGTATCGCGCGCCGGCCTGCGTGCTCGACGTCTTCCTCTACGCCGGCAAGGACGGCGGCCAGCGCGTGACCCATGCCGAGCTGCGGGCGCGGCGCGAGAACGCCCGGCCGCCGGCCGGCTGTTACACGCAGATCCTCAACGCGCCGCGACCCGCCGCGCCGCAGCAGACCGCGAAAGGCTGAACGCGGATCAGCGAGCCGCGGCCGGCGCGCGTCCCTCGGCATGGATCGTCGCGATGGCGGCGCCGATGGCCGACATCAGCCGCTCGTTGCCTTCCGCGGTGTAGTGGCAGCAATCGTCGATATAGACCGCGCGACCGGGCTGGTCCTTGAACAGCAGGGTCGCATCCAGCACTTCCACATCCGCCGCGCGTAGCGATGGCACCCGTGCGAGCAGCGCCGGATATCCCTTGTTCACCGGCTCGATCACCCAACCATAGATGTGGTCCGCGGCGATCGGCCGGTAGTCGCCCGACTCGCGCCACCACTGGTTGGGCTGGATCACGTGCAGGTAGATGGCGCCTTGCGCGCGCGCCAGTGCCGCCATTGCCCGCGACGAATCGCGCCAACGCTCGGCGGCGTAGGCGAACACGTCGAAGTTGTCGCCGAGGCGCGACTGGATCGCGGTCGGGAACAGCGTCGCGCGCTGGTCGGCCGGCTGGCGGGCAGGCGGCGCCAGGCGCTCGGCGCGCCAATGCGCCAGCCGCGCCAGCACGCGCCGGGCCAGGTGGCAGGAGGCCAGCACGCACTGCCCCGCCTCGCGGCGCTGGCGCGCCGCCATCGCGGTGTAGTAGAGGGCGAGCGCGCGCTCGGCCGAGGTCGGCGCGCCGCGGCCGGCGGCCTGTTCCAGATCGCGCCCCCACGCCCCCCACAGCGTGTCGGCCGGGAAAGCCGGCTCGACGCCGCTGCGCCAGTTCCTGTCGGTGGTGACGACCTCGTTGAAGCCGTCGATATTGACGATGACGTCGAATTCCTGCCCCAGCGCCGCGAACCAGGCCAGCGTCGCAAGCTGCTGCGGCTGGCGGAAGCCCGGCATGGCGAAGTTCAGCACGCGGACCGTGCGGCCCTGGTAGGCGGGGATCGCCGCCAATCGCTCGGCCAAGGCGTCCGACTCCTGGGCGCTGAGCGCGAAGCCGGTCGCGACCGAGCCGCCGAAGATGCCCACGAGCAACTCGCCCTCGCGACGCGCCCGCGGATAGTCGCAGCAATCCGGCGCGCGGGCGTCGGGCGCGGCGGCCACCTGGAAGCCGACATTGTTCGTGGTCCAGCCCTCGCCCTTGCGGCCGACGCGATGGATGAAGCCCATGTAGGGATGGAACACCGCGTCCGGCACCTGCAAGGCGGCCGGCATGTCTTCGGCGCCTTTCTCGGCGATCGCGTAATAGAGCACGCCGCGCTGCAGGTAGATCCAGCCCAGGCTTGCCGCCTCGAACGCCAGCAGGGCCAGCGCGAGCGTCAGTCCCAGCGCCGCCAGCGCGATGCGCCAGCGCGACCGCTCGCGCGCGAAGCCGATGCCGCGCCGGTGTTTCATGCGATCGTCTTTCCCTTGAAGCGGCAGAGCGAATTCACCACGCAGACCGGGCAATCAGGCCTGCGCGCCTTGCACACGTAGCGCCCGTGCAGGATCAGCCAGTGATGCGCGTGGCGGCGATAGGCCTCGGGCACCCGCTTCAGCAGCTTCAGCTCGACGTCCAGCGGAGTCTTTCCGGGCGCCAGGCCGGTACGGTTGCCGACGCGGAAGATATGCGTGTCGACGGCGATGGTCGGCTCGCCGAAGGCGATGTTGAGCACGACGTTCGCGGTCTTGCGCCCGACCCCCGGCAGGGTCTGCAGCGCCTCGCGGTCACGCGGCACTTGGCCGTCGAACTTCTCCAGCAGGATCCGGCTCAGCGCGATCACGTTCTTGGCCTTGGTGTTGAACAGGCCGATGGTCTTGATGTAGCCGCGCAGCCTGGCCTCGCCCAGCTTGAGCATCAGGGCCGGCGTGTCGGCCACCTTGAACAGCGGTTCCGTGGCCCGGTTCACGCTGGCATCCGTGGCCTGCGCCGACAGCACCACGGCGACCAGCAGCGTGTAGGGATTGATGTAGTCGAGCTCGCCTTCCGGCGCCGGGGTCTTGGCGGCCAGGCGGCGGAAGAACTCCTCGACCTCCGCAGGCTTCACGCCTGCGTCGCCCGCCGCGCCAGCACGGTCACCTCGATCCGGCTGTTGGCGTAGAGCCGCCGCACCTCGACGCAGGTCCGGGCCGGAAACCGGCCGGGCGCGAAGTATTCCGCGTAGATCGGGTCGACGACGCGCATGTCGTCCAGGTCGACCAGATGGATGTCGACCCGAATCACCGCGCCGAAGCCCAGGTTCCGCGCGGCCAAGGTCTGCTTGATCTGGTCCATGACGGCCCGCGTCTCGGCGGCGATGTTGCCCAGCGCCTGCCGTCCGGCCGGACCGTCGGCCGCGACCTGGCCCGCCAGGCACACCAGGTCGCCGGCCTCGACCACGTGGCTGAAGGGCGAGGCGGGCGGGTCCAGCATCGATATGTTGTGGTAATTCACGGCTCTCCCCCAAGATGCCGTAAGTAATCCGCCTCCCCACCATAAAGGAAAGGCCGCACCTTGCAATTGTCTCTTGGACGCGAATCGCCGGCACATCCTGAAAACATTCCAAGAATAGTCCGCGAACGATTCACAAGATGTTGGGCGGTCGCTGATTCGTTTTCGCAAGGGCCGGGGCACCGAAACCGCAGCGCCCCCGCTTTACCATTGAAGCGCCCGGTGCCACATAGGTTGGCATGGCCGACGCCGCTTCCCCGGTCCTGTTCCACGCCCTGCTGCGCCCGCACCGCAGCCTGTCGCCGCAGGGATTCCGCGTGCTGATGGCGGCGATCGTGGCGGTGTTCGCGGCGATCGGGCTGGCCTTCTTCAGCATTGGCGCCTGGCCGGTCATGGGGTTCTGCGGCTTCGAGGTGCTGCTGGTGTGGTGGTGCTTCCGGCTCAACTTCCGCAGCCTGCGCCGCTACGAAACCATCCTTTTGACGGACAGCGAGTTGGAGTTGCGCCGCGTGCGGGCCGACGGCACGGTCGAGCGCATCGCTTTCCAGCCCTACTGGCTGCGGCTCAGGCTGGACGAATCGCCCGGCCGGTCGAGTCGGCTGGTGCTGTCCTCGCACGGGCGCGAGGAATCGGTTGGCGCCTTCCTGTCGCCCGACGAGCGCGTCGACCTGGCGCGCGCGCTGGAACAGGCGCTGGCGCGCCAGCGCGTCGCCGCCGCCTGAGCCGCCCCGCTTTCCGAAGACGCAGGCAAACCGATGCGCAAACCCACGCTGCGCGACGTCGCGCTCCTGTGCCTGCTTGGCGCGATTTGGGGCGGCACGTTTCCGGCGGTCAAGATCGCCGTCATGCACCTGCCGGCGACCGCCGTCGCCGCCGGGCGGCTCTTGGTGGCCGCGCTGTTCATGGGGATGATCGCCTGGTTCGCCGGCCATCGCCCGCCCGCCGGGCGGGACATTTGGCTCAAGTACCTGGCGGTCGCGTTGATCGGCAACGTGGCGCCTTTCATCCTGATCGCGCATGGCCAGCGCGGCATCGACGCCGGGCTGGCGGCGATCCTGATGGCGTCGATGCCGCTGGTCACGCTGGTGCTGGCGCATTTCTTCGCGCAGGGCGAGCCCCTGACCCTGCGCCACGTCGCGGGCGTGCTGATGGGGCTGGCCGGCATGCTCGTCCTGGTCGGTGTCGATGTGCTGGAGGGGCTGGGCGGCAACGTGCTGGCGCAGATCGAGGTCGCTGGCGGCGCGCTCTGCTACGCGGTCCACACGATCCTGGCGCGTCGGATCGCGGGTCTGCCGCCGCTGACCAACGCCGCCTGCGTTCTCGGCGCCTCGGCGGCGCTTGCCGTGCCGCTCGCGCTCCTGATCGCGCCGGTCGAGCCGCCGCCGCTCGACGCGGTCCTCGCGGTCCTGGTCGCCGGCACGCTGGGCACCGGGCTCGGCTACACGCTCTATTTCCACATCGTCGGCAATGTCGGCGCCAATTTCGCGGCGCTCAGCAACTACCTGGTGCCGGTCGCCGGCGTGGGGTGGAGCGCGCTCATCCTTGCCGAGCGGCCCAGCCTGCGCGCGCTGTTCGCGCTGGCGATGATCCTGGGGGGCATCGCCGTCACCCACCTGCGGCGGCGAGCGCCCTAGCGCGTCACAGCCCCAGCACGTCGCGCATCGTGTAGAGCCCGGGCGCCTTGCCCCGCGCCCACAGCGCCGCGCGCACCGCGCCGCGCGCATAGATCTCGCGGCTGGCGGATTTGTGGGTCAGCTCGATCCGCTCGTTCTCGCCGGCGAAGATGACCGTGTGGTCCCCGGTCACGTTGCCGCCGCGCAGCGCCGCGAAGCCGATGTCGCCCGGTCGGCGCGGGCCGGTGAGCCCGTCGCGCACGCGCTGCGCCACCTTGGAAAGCTCGACCTTGCGGCCCCGGGCGGCGGCCTCGCCCAGGCCCAGCGCCGTGCCCGACGGCGCGTCGATCTTCTTGTTGTGGTGGATCTCCACGATCTCGATGTCCCAGTCCTGCCCGCCCAGGATCGACGCCACGCGCTCGGTCAGCGCCATCAAGAGGTTGATGCCCACGCTCATGTTGGGCGCGAGGATGATCGGCGTGCGGCGCGCGAAGGCCTCGAGCTGCGTGACCTGCTCGGGCTCCAGCGCGGTGGTGCCGACCACGTGGACGATCCCGCGCTCGGCGGCCAACGCCGCGTGCTTCATCGTGGCGGCCGGGACGGTGAAGTCCAGCACCGCGTCGCAGGTGGCGAAAAGCGGCGCCGGCTCGGCGGTGATCCTGGCGCCCTGCGCGCCGATGCCGGCGACCTCGCCCATGTCCTTGCCCAGCGCGGCCGAGCCCGGCGCCTCGACGCCGCCGGCCAGCTTGGCGCCGTCGGTGGTGGCGATCGCGCGGACCAGCATTTGTCCCATGCGCCCGGCCGCGCCGGCGACGCCGATCCTGCAGATATTGGTCATGACGTGTCCTCGCGTTACGGGTCGGGGATTGTCCGCGCTTGCGCGGCCCCGTCAATAGCGACAAGGTCGCGGCGGGCCGTTCCCGCGGACGAACACCGGAGAAGCCATGCTGCCGACCTTGCGCGATTTCCTGCGGCTCGAGGCGGCGGGCAGCATCGTGCTGGCGCTCGCCGCGATCGCCGCGCTGATCGTCGCCAACTCGCCGCTGGCGCCGCTCTACCAGGCGTTCCTCGACCTGCCGGGGGCGGTCGCCGTCGGCGCGCTGGAGATCCGCAAGCCGCTCCTGCTGTGGCTCAACGACGGCTGGATGGCGGTGTTCTTCCTGCTGGTCGGGCTCGAGATCAAGCGCGAGATGATGGACGGCGAGCTCAGCGACCTGCGCGCGGCGGCCTTGCCGGTGGTCGGCGCGATCGGCGGCATGGCGGTGCCGGCCGCGATCTATGCCGCGATCAACTGGGGCGACGCGCTGGCGCTGCGCGGCTGGGCCATCCCGACCGCGACCGACATCGCCTTCGCGCTGGGGGTCTTGAGCCTGCTCGGCCGGTCCGTGCCGGCGAGCCTGAAGGTGCTGCTGACCGCGATCGCGATCATCGACGACCTGGGCGCCATCGCCGTGACCGCGGTCTTCTACACCGACAGCCTGTCGGTCTATTCGCTCGCCCTGGCCGGGTTCGCGCTCGCCGGCCTGGCGGCGCTCAACCTGGCGGGGGCGCGCTCGATCACGCCCTATGCGCTGGTCGGCGCGGTCCTATGGATCTGCGTGCTGAAATCGGGCGTGCACGCGACGCTCGCCGGCGTGGCGACGGGGTTCGCCATTCCGCTGAAGCCGGCGAAGGACGGCGACGCGTCGCCGCTCCGCTGGCTCGAGCACGTGCTGCATCCCTGGGTCGCTTACCTGGTGCTGCCGGCCTTCGCCTTCGCCAATGCCGGCGTTTCGCTGAAAGGCCTGACCCTGGCCGCGGTGCGCGAGCCCGTCACGCTGGGCATCGCGCTCGGCCTGCTCCTGGGCAAGCAGGCGGGCGTGCTCGGCGCGCTGTGGCTGGCGATCAAGGCCGGGCTCGGCCGCATGCCCGAAGGCGCCGGCTGGCTCCATCTCTACGGCTTGGCCGTGCTCTGCGGCATCGGCTTCACGATGAGCCTGTTCATCGGCGGCCTCGCCTATGACGACGCGGCGCATGGCGTGCAGGTCAGGATCGGCGTGCTCCTGGGCTCGATCCTCTCGGCGATCATCGGGGCGGCGGCGCTGAAGGCGGCACGACCGGCGCCGGGGTGAGCACGGCGCCGATCGTCTGCGCCCCCGATCAGCCCAGCTTGCCGACTTGCTTCTCCAAGAGGGTCCAGACCTCCTCGCCCAGCTTCTCGCGCCATTCCTTGTAGAAGCCGGCCTTGTTCAGCTTGTCGCGGAAGCTCTGCGTCTCGGCCTTGTTGAAGGTCATGCCCTTCTTCTCCAGGTCGGCCTGGAGCGTGCTGTTCATCTGCGCCAGCTCGGCGCGCTGGGCGACCGCGCCCTCGTTGAACGCCCGCGCCACGACGGTCTTCAGATCGTCGGGCAGGCGGTCCCAGGCCGCCTTGTTGAACGTGATCCAGTGCCCGTCCCAGACATGGTTGGTGATCGAGCAGTATTTCGGCACCTCGTAGAACTTGCCCGCGTCGATGATCGACATCGGGTTCTCCTGGCCGTCCACGACCTTGGTCTGCAGCGAGGTGTAGACCTCGCCGACCTGCATGCTGACGGGGTGCGTGCCCAGCGCCTTGAACAGCGACACCAGG
>JADZDN010000158.1 GCA_020851015.1 Alphaproteobacteria bacterium
ACATCTCGTCGAGCGCGGCGTCGGTCACGCTGTCGTCGACCTCGAGCTCGATCAGCCGGCCGGCGCGGACGTCGTGCACCCCGGCAAAGCCCAGCCCTTCGAGCGAATGCTGGATGGCCCTGCCCTGCGGGTCGAGCACGCCGTTCTTGAGGCTGACATGGACGCGGACTTTCATCGCGGGGCCTTTCCACCGGATTCGCAAAGGGGATTCGGCTGCGAGCCTATGCCGCCGCGGAGCCAAAGGGGCAAGGTTTGCCGCAACCGTTCTGCCCAGCCTGCAGCCGAACCTGTCCGCGCCGACCGCAGCGATCGATCCGATCGGGCTTTCCCGTTGAAAGCAATCGCGCCCCGTGCCATCCCCCGCGGCCGTCGCCCGGTTCGCCGGCGCCGCCATCGGGGCAACACGTTCGGAGCACGAGATGAGCATTTCCTTCAAGGACAGGGTGGCGATCGTCACTGGCGCCGGCGGCGGATTGGGCCGTGCTTACGCACTCGAACTGGCGCGGCGCGGGGCCAAGGTGGTGGTCAACGACCTCGGCGGCGCGCGCGACGGCACCGGGCATTCCGACGCGGCGCTGCAGGTGGTCGAGGAAATCAGGGCGGCCGGCGGCGAGGCGATGTCGAACGGCGGCAACGTCGCCGAATACGAGCAGATGGTCGAAATGGCGGCCAAGGCCAGGGAAGCCTGGGGCGGCATCCACATCCTGATCAACAATGCCGGCATCCTGCGCGACAAGACTTTCGCCAAGATGGACATGCAGGACTTCGAACTGGTCGTCCGCGTCCACCTGCTCGGCTCGGCCTTCGTCACCAAGGCGGTCTGGGAGACGATGCGCGAACAGAACTACGGCCGCATCCTGATGACCAGCTCATCGACCGGGCTCGGCGGCAATTTCGGCCAGTCGAACTACGGCGCGGCCAAGATGGGCCTCGTCGGCCTGGCCAAGACGCTTTACCTCGAAGGGGCGAAGTACAACATCCGCGTCAATTCGCTGGCGCCGACCGCCGGCACGCGCATGACCGCCGACATCTTCCCCGAGGAAGCCTTCAAGGCCTTCACGCCCGAGAACGTGGTGCCGGCAGCGCTGTTCCTGGTGTCGGACGACGCCCCGACCAACGCCATCGTCGGCGCCGGCGGCGGCGTCTACCAGGGCGCCTGGCTGACCATGAACCAGGGCGTGCTGCTGCCCGAGGCCGAGCGCACGGTCGAAGGCTTCGCCGCCGCCTGGGAACGCATCGACGACCGCTCCACCGCAAAGCCGGTGCAGAACGGCATGGAGCAGAGCGCGCACGCGCTCGAGCTGATTCATCGGGCCATGGGGAACTGAGATCCTCCCCTGGAAGGGGAGGATTTGGCTATCGCCTCAATCCACCAGCTTCAGCAACCGCCGCTCCAGCGGGAATAGCACGCCGGCGAGGTCGTGGCCGCGCTTGAGCACCTGCCCGGCCTCGCCGAACAGGGTCCACATGCCCTGCTTGTTGCGCAGCGCCGGCCGCTTTTCGATTCGCGCCTGGGGGCGTTCGGCAGCGCGGCGGAAAGCGCAGAAGCTGGCGGCGTCGCCGGCGAAGTCCATCGCATAGTCGCGCCACTGCCCGGCGGCGACCATGCGGCCGTAGAGGTCGAGGATGCGCTGCAGCTCGATGCGGTCGAAACCGACCTGGGTCTGACGGCTATTGGGAAATGCAATGACAGTGGCGCCGGACCCGTTCATCCCTGCGCCCCCTGCCTGCATCCCTTAGCTCCTTGTCCGGGTGCGGGAGGCAGGGGCATCCGCCTTCTTTGCGGCGTCGCGCTCGGCCAGCAGTTCCTCGAGCTGGGCGCGCAGCGCGGCCACTTCGGCTTCCAGCCCCTCGATCCGCGGGCCGGCGGGCTCGCCGCCTTCCTTGCACGGCGTGCCGTAGGGGATGAAGTCCTGCGCCCAGGTTTCCGCCTTCACCAGGGTCGAGCGCGCCTTGACCCCGACCATCGTCGCGCCTTCGGGCACGTCGTCGGTGACGACGGCATTGGCGCCGACCCGCGCCCGCTGCCCGACGGTGATCGGACCGAGGATCTGCGCGCCGGAGCCGACGATGACGTTGTCTTCCAGCGTCGGGTGGCGCTTGCCGCCGACGCCGTTGGCCGGATTGGTGCCGCCCAGCGTGACGCACTGGTAGATGGTGACGTTGTCGCCGATATCGGCCGTCTCGCCGATGACGGTGAAGCCATGGTCGATAAACAGGTGCTTGCCGATCCGGGCGCCGGGATGGATGTCGATCCCGGTGAGGAAGCGCGAAAGGTGGTTGACCGCGCGAGCCAGGAAGAACAGCCGTGCATTGAACAGGGCATGGGCCACGCGATGCCAGGCGACCGCCCACAGGCCCGGCTAGAGCAGCACTTCCCAGCGCGACCGCGGCGCCGGGTCGCGGGCGACAATGGAGTCAAGGTAACGGACAAGCCCTGCAAACATCGCGTTATTTTCCCATCAAAAGCCGATCAAGGCAAGCGCGGCTGCCCCTTGCCCGACATTTCGGCCAGCGCTTCGCGCCAAATCGCCATGCCGGGGGCCTGTTTTCGTTCCAGACTGAGACGGTCGATGGCCGCCACCAGATTTTCGACGCCCATGTGGCTACGCTCGCAGCGCGGGACAAGATAGGACGTCGCCGCCTCGTCCAGGACGAGCCCGCGCATCTCGGCATGAAGGGCGATCAGCTCGCCCAGCATGGCGTCGTCGGGCGCGCCGATCGACAGCTCCAGCGCGGCCCCCAGGCGGGACGCGAGGTCGGGCAGGGCGATGGCCCAGTCGCCCTCTCGCTTGACCAGCAGCAGCGCCCGGCCGCTTTCCTGCGCGCGGTTCCACTGGTGGAACAGCGCCTGCTCGTCGGCGCGATCGGCATCGTCGACCGCGTCGCCCTGGCCGCTTGCCACGAACCAGCGCGCGAGCAGCGACTTGCCCGAGCGCGGCGGCCCGGACAGGATGGCGGTGCGGAACGGCCAGGCCGCCGTATTGCCGAAAGCCTCGATCGTCGCGGCATTGGCATTGCCGACGACGATGCGCGGCGGATTCGCGCCCGCCCCCGCGCCGAGCGGCAGGGCTATCTGCGACACGATCCGCTCCTCAGCGCCGGATGGCCAGCGCGCCGTTGCCGACGGTCACTTGCCAGCCGCGGGCCCGCAGGCCGGCGGCCAGTGCGTCGAGATCGCCGGCGATCGTCACCCGCATGACCGAGGTGCCGCCGATGGCGATGCTGGTCGTGCCGGCGGCCTGGACCCCGGCCACGCTCCGCACCGCCGAGAGCGCGCCGTCGACGGCGCGGGCATCGGGCGAGGCGAACTGGACGGTGTAGGTCGCGATCGCCGGTGCGGCCTGAGTCGGCCCGGTGAGCGGCGCTGCACTGGCCGTGGCCGTGGGTTCCGCGCTCTCACCCGCTTCGGCGCCGATCGCGGCCTTGAGCGCGCTCATCGCGGCGTAGAAGGCCTGCTGGTCGGCGACGAGCGTCGGGTCGGGCTGCAGCAGCCCCTGGGCCAGCGCGCCGCGATAGATCAGGTCGATGCGCACCAGCGCCTCGTTCAGCATCTTGGGCACGCCGTCCTCGTTCGGCGCGGTCAGCGTGAAGCTTTCGAGGAACCGATTGTCCGGGCCGTAGCGCGCGGTGAACGTGCCCTTGACCGGCCCGCCCGGCCACTGCCGCTCGAGCCGCGCGACCGGGCTGATGACGTCGGCCGCGCCGAACTGGTCGAGCACGTTGCGCCACCACAGGCGGCTGCGGCGCCCGGGCTGCCCGGCCGTCAGGATCAGCGATTCGCCGCCCGCGCCGGCGGGCCGCACATAGTCGATGGGGCTCGCCGCCGTGCCGAAGTTGGCCCAGGCGCGCTGCCACTGACCCTTGACCTCGAACACCTGGCCTGCCCCGCCCGAATAGAGCACCGGGATGACCAGCAGCGGTGCCGAGCGCGACCGCTCGAGGCCGCCTTCGGCACTGACCAGGAACTGGCCCGCCTTGGCCCGGTCGAAAATCACGCCGAGCCGCGCGACGTAGCGGCGCGGGCCGATCTGCTCGCGCTCGATCACCACGGCCGAGACCATCGAATCGATCTGCTCGTCGCTCATCTTCGGGGCCTTGAGCATTTCCCAGGCCTTGCGCTGCGCTTCCTTCCAGCCGGCCGCGCGGGCTTCCTCGGCGGTCTTGCCGGTGGTGTTGACTTCGATCCCGGTGACCTG
>JADZDN010000159.1 GCA_020851015.1 Alphaproteobacteria bacterium
ACGCGGCGAAATACGCCTCGGCCTTCTATGGCCCGTTCCGCGACGCGATCGGCGCGGTCAGCAACAGCAAGGGCAACAAGCGCGACAAGCGCAGCTACCAGATGGACCCGGCCAACACCGACGAGGCGCTGCGCGAGGTCGCGCTCGACCTCGCCGAGGGCGCCGACATGGTGATGGTGAAGCCGGGCCTGCCCTATCTCGACGTCGTGCGCCGCGTGAAGGAAACCTTCCGCGTGCCGACCTACGCCTACATGGTCAGCGGCGAATACGCGATGCTGCGCGCCGCCGCCGACAACGGCTGGCTCGACGGCGAGGCGGTGATGATGGAAGCCCTGCTCGGCTTCAAGCGCGCGGGCGCCGACGGCGTGCTCACCTACTTCGCGGTCGACGCGGCGAAGCGGCTGAAGGCGGGGTAGTCCCGCGCCCCTCGTCCTTCGACAGGCTCAGGACGAGGTACCACACTAAGCCTCATCCTGAGCTTGTCGAAGGATGAGGCTACAGCACGCGTTTATCATTCCTCGAAGAACGCGCCGATCCGCCGGTCGTGCCAGGTCGTGCGGTCGCCGGCCGCGTGGAAGCCGACATGGCCGCCGCCCCTCGTCATCGCCAGCGTGAAGGCGGGGTTGGCCCGCCAGTTCCACGCGCGGTAGCTGTCGAAGGGGATCCACGGATCGTTCTCCGCGTGGATCACCAGCGTCGGCACCCGGATGCCGGCGAGGAACCGGATCGCCGAGCACCGGCGGTAGTAGTCCTCGGCGCCGGCGAAGCCGTTGCGCGGCGCAACGAAGCGTTCGTCGAACTCGATCACGCTGCGCGCGGAAAGGACCGCGGCGCGTTCCCTATCCGAGATCGCCGCGCCCGGCGCGGTCGCCTCGCGCTGCATGCGGTCCAGCATCCAGCGGTGATAGAGGTAGTTGCGCAGGTCGTTGAACCGGTAGGCCGCGCGGTGCAGCTCGATCGGCGCGGAGACCGAGGCGGCGGCGCGGATCGGCGGGCGCGCGGCGACGCCGGTCCCTCCTTCGCCCAGCAGCTTCAGCAGCACGTTGGCCCCGAGCGAGTAGCCCACGGCCAGGATGCCGTCGCCGGTCAGATCCGCCGGCAGCGCCGCGATGGCGTCGGCGACATCCCCGGTGCGGCCGGCGTGGTACTGCAGCCGGCAGGTCGCGCGCGACGGCCCGGCGCCGCGCAGGCTCAAGCGCACGACCGGATGGCCGCGCGCGAGGTGATGCGCGGCGCTGGCCTGCATGTAGATGCTGTTCTCGCTGCCGCCGAGCCCGTGGATCAGCAGCACCAGCGGCCGCTTGGCGCGCGCCGGCCGGTGCAGCGCGGCCGCCAGGCGGTCGCCGCTGCCGTCGCGCATGGGCAGCAGCAGCCGCTCCGCCGGCCAGGGCGACAGGTCGACCGGCGGGCTGGCGAGGAAGTTGCGCAGGGTCTGCAGGTCCGCGCCCCACCACGGCGCGCGCGGCCGCCAAGTCACGCCCTCGCCCGCGCGCAGCGTGGGAGAGGGTGGCCGATGCGCAGCATCGGACGGGTGAGGGCCACGGCTCGGTGCGGCGTCCAAGGGCCCTCACCCTCCCGCCGCTTCGCATCGGGCCCCTCCCTCTCCCAGCTTCGCTGGGCGAGGGCCTCTAACGCGCATCGCCGGTCAGCCAGTCGCGCACCACGGCGACCTGCGCCGGGTCCATCAGCGCCGGCGCATGGCCGCAGCCCGCGAACTCGACCACCGTGCAGCCCGGGCCGCGATGCTGCATCTCCTCGGCGGTCTCCTTCAGCAGCAGGTCGGATTCGGCGCCGCGCAGCAGCAGCACGGGGCAGCGCACCTTGTCCCATACCGCCCACAGGTCGATGTCCTTGGCGGGTCCGTTCGCGAACGCCCTGGCGATGGCGGGATCGTAGGCGAGACCGTACTGGCCCTGACCGACGGCGCGCACGCTGCGCTCGGTGAAGCGCCGCCATTCGTCGTCGGTCCTGAGCCCGAACGTGCCGGCGGTGCGCCGGAGCGCCGCCTCGGCCTCGGCCAGCAAGGCGAAGCGCGGGTCCTTGCCGACATAGCCGGCGATACGATCGAGCCCCGCCTTGGCCACGAAGGCGCCGATATCGTTGATCACCAGCCGACGGATCGGCGAGTTGGGCTGCGCCGCCAGCATCATGCCGATCAGCCCGCCCATCGAGGTGCCGACCCAGTCCACCCGCGCCACGTCGCAACGCGCGATCAGCGCGTTCATGTCGGCGAGGTATTGCGGGTAGCCGTAGCCCGCCGGGTCGGCCAGGCGGTCGCTGTCGCCGCGCCCCACCACGTCGGGACACGCGACGCGCCAGTGCTGCTGCAGCGCGAAGGCCAGCTCGTCGAAATCGCGGCCGTTGCGGGTCAGTCCGTGCACGCACACGCACACCCGCGGGTTGCCGGGCATGCCCCATTCGACATAGGCGATGCGATGGAACCCGCCCGGCGACAGGCCCAGATAGCGATGCGGCGTCATCATGGCGTCGCGGCTCTCCTCTGCGGAAATCCCGCATGCGCTCCGGCAACGCTTCTGCTATGAGCGCAGGCAAGACAAACATGCGGCATCGGCGCCAAACCGACAAGCATCCCCGGAAACGCCTCCATGACCACCGTGACCATCGTTCGGCCCACGCTGGCGGACAAGCCGGCCTGGCGCCGGCTCTACGACGGCTATGCGGCGTTCTACAGGCGGTCCATGAACGACGCGAAGGCCAACCTGGTGTGGTCGTGGATCCACGACCCGAACCACCCGGTCGAATGTCTGCTGGCGCGGACGGCCGAGGGGACGATCGTCGCCCTGGCGCATGTGCACGAATATCCCCGGCCGCTGCTGGGCGGGCTGGGCGGCTACCTCGACGACATCTTCGTCGATCCCGCCTTCCGCGGCAGCGGCATCGTCGACAAGCTGTTCGCGGCGCTGGCGGAACTTGCGGCCGAGCGCGGCTGGCTGTCGGTGCAGTGGAAGACCGCCGAGGACAATTATCGCGCCCGGTCGGTCTACGACCGCGTGGGACGCAAGACCCACTGGATCACCTACGAGATGGACCCGGCACCCCCGGCCGCGGCCGCGGGCAAGAAGCCGGTCGCATGAGCGCGCCCGAAATTGCCGCTCCGGCGAACGCCGGCGCTTCCCGCGCGCACGCCATCGGCGCGGCGTGCACCGCCGCCGGCGCCATCGCCTGGAGCATGGGGGCGCTGCTGATCCGCATGGTTCAGATCGACGCCTGGACCATCCTGTTCTGGCGCTCGACCTTCATCGCCCTTGGCGCCCTTCTCTACATCGCCGCCATCAACCGCGGCGCGGTGGCGAAGGTGCTGCGCGGCACCGGCTGGGGGCTCTCCCTCGCCGGACTGCTGATGGCGGTTTCGATGTGCCTCTACGTCAACTCCATCACCCGCACCAACGTCGCCAATACGCTGATTCTGCTGGCAACCAATCCGTTCATGGCGGCGGTGCTGGCCTGGGGCGCGCTGGGCGAGCGCGTGGCGCTGCGCACCTGGATCGCGATGGCGGTGGCGCTGGTCGGCATGGTCGCGATGGTCGGCGATTCCATCGACGCCGGCAGCTGGTTCGGCGACCTGCTGGCGATCGGCTGCGCCGCCACCTTCGCGGTCGTGCTGGTCCTGCTGCGCAAGCTGAAGAACCAGGACACCGTGCCGCAGGTGCTGTTCGCCGGCCTGTGGGCCATGCTCCTGACCTTGCCGGTCGCCTCGCCGCTCGCCACCAGCGGGCGCGACATCCTGCTCTGCGCGGTGATGGGCGTCTGCTCGCTCGGCCTCGGCATGCTGCTGTTCGTCTATGGGCTGCGCCACATCACCGCCGCCGAGGCGGGGTTGCTGAGCCTGCTCGAGAGCATCCTGGCGCCGATCTGGGTGTGGATCGCGATCGGCGAGCAGCCGCGGCCGCTGGCGCTCGTGGGCGGCGCGATCGTGCTGGGCGCGGTCGCCGTGCACGCGGCGATGGCGCCGCGCCAGAACGGCGCCTGACTCGAATCGTCGCATCCCGGGCAATCGCCTTGCCAAGCGCCGAACCGCGCGGATAGGGTTGCGGCGATGGTTGCGCGCGCAAAATCCGCCTTGAACCGCCGCCGCAGGCCGATGGCCGCGTGGGTCGCCATGCTGGCGATCCTGTTCCAGTCGATGCTGCCCTCGCTGCATGCGCTCGCGATGAGCGGCAGCCTGATGCCGTCGAGCGCCGACGGCATCGAAACCGTCGTCATCTGCACGCCGTCCGGCTTCAAGCGCGTGGCGCTGGGCGATCTGCCCGCGCCAGGGTCGCCGGCGCAGCCCGCCCCGACCAAGGCGCCCTATTGCCCGATGTGCCAGGCGGTGCAGGCAACGGCAACGGCGATCGCGCCGGCCGTCGCCGCCGCCTGCGACGCGCCGCTCGCGGTCGCGTCGGCGGCGTTCCCGCCCTTCGATGCGCGGCTCATCGGCCGCGCGCACCCCTCCGGCCTCCAGCCCCGCGCCCCTCCCCCGGTCGTCTGACCATCTGCGACCCCTGACCGTCCTCGCCCCGCCTGCCGCAAACGGCGGACAGCGATGCCGTCGGTCCATGCATCCGTCAGACTCGTCCACCGGGGAATTGCTGTGCTCCATCGCTATTGCCCATGCGTCATCGCCGTTGGTCTCTTCGCGCTTGCCCTGTCCGCGCCGGGCGAGGCCACCGCCGCGCCCAGGACCTTGACCGATGCGGCCGGCCGGACCGTCACGGTCGACGCGCCGGTCCAGCGCCTGGTCGTCACCTTCAACTACGAGGAATTCACCGCCATCACCGGCCGCGACGGCTGGGACAAGGTTGTCGGTTACAGCAAGACCCCCTGGGCCGGCTGGCGCACCTCGATCTGGGCGCGCTACGTGGCGGCAATCCCGCGCATCGGCACGATGCCGGATGTCGGCCACAACGACGACGGCAGCTTCAGCGCGGAGAAGGTGATCGCGCTGAAGCCGCAGGTCGTGATCATGCCGCAATGGGCCTTCGTCGCCCAGGGCACTGCCGTCGCCCAGTTCGCGGCCGTCGGCATCCCCACCGTGGTGATCGACTACAACGCCCAGGAGCCGGCCAGGCACGTCGCCAGCACGCTCGCGATCGGCGCGGTCATGGGCGCGGATGCGCGCGCCAAGGAACTGGCCGAACTCTATCAGAAGGAAGTCGATGACGCCCGGCGCCGCGTCGCCGCGGCGGGCGGGCGCAAGCCCAAGGTCTATGTCGAGATCGGCAGCCCCGGCCCGCAGGAGATGGGCAACACCTACACGACGACGATGTGGGGCCGGATCCTGGACCTGCTGGGCGCGGACAACATCGCGACGGGCAAGATCGCAAGCGCCTACGGGCCGATGAACGCCGAGGCGGTGATCGCCGCCAACCCGGAGTTCATCTTCATCGCCGGCTCGTCCTGGCCGAACCTGCCGCGCTCGGTGCGGCTCGGCTACGAGGTCGATGCCGCCGCCACCCGCGCGACGCTCGCCCCCTATGTCGAACGGCCCGGTTGGGCCGGGTTGACGGCGGTCAGGAACGGCCAGGTGTTCGGCATGCAGCACGGGCTGGCGCGCACCCTGTTCGACTACACGGCGATGCAGTTCATCGCCAAGCAGCTCTACCCCGCGCAGTTCGCCGACGTGGACCCCGAGGCCAATCTGCGCCGCTACCACGAGCGCTATCTGCCGATCGCCTATGGCGGCGTGTGGATGCTGCGGCTAGCGCCATGAGCGCGCACGCGCTGCCGCCGGCCGGTACGGTGGCCGGCTATCGCCGTCTGGCGCGACGCCGGACGGCGGTGGTCGCATCCGCCGGCGCGGCCCTGGCGGCATCGGCGCTGCTCGACATCGCCACCGGCCCGGCGATGCTGCCGCTCGGCCAGGTCGTCCGCACGGTCCTGGCGCCGATCGACACGGCCGAGTCGATCGGCGCGATCGTCTGGACGATCCGCCTGCCGATCGCCTTCATGGCGGTCGTCGCCGGCGCCGCGCTGGGCCTGTCCGGCGCGGTGATGCAGACCGTCCTCAACAATCCGCTCGCCAGCAGCTACACCCTCGGCATCTCGGCGGGAGCGGGCTTCGGCGCGGCGCTCGCCATCGCGCTGGGCGGCTCGCTGCCCCTGGCAGCGCCGGTCGCCGTGCCGCTCAGCGCCTTTGCCTTCGCCGCCACGACCTGCTTCGTCGTGTTCGCCATCGGGCGCGCCCGCGGCATGATGCCCGAGACGATGGTGCTGGCCGGCATCGGCCTGCTGTTCCTGTTCCAGGCGCTGCAATCGCTGCTGCAGTTCCTGGTGTCGCCCGAAACGCTGCAGGCGATCGTGTTCTGGCTGTTCGGCAGCCTCTTGAAATCGACCTGGAACAAGGTCTGGATCGTCGCCGCCGTCCTGGCGGTCGGCATGCCGCTGGTGCTGGCCGATGCTTGGCGGCTGACCGCGCTCAAGCTGGGCGCGGAGCGCGCCGGCGGGCTGGGCATCGACGTGGCCGCCCTGCGCCTGCGCATGTTCCTGCTGGTCTCGGCGCTGACCGCCATCGCCGTCGCGTTCGTCGGAACGATCGGTTTCATCGGACTGGTGGCGCCCCACGTGGCCCGGATGCTCGTGGGCGAGGACCACCGCTTCCTGTTGCCGATGTCGGCGCTGTCCGGGGCCGTGCTGCTGTCGGCGGCGTCGGTCGCCAGCAAGTCCGTGCATCCCGGCACGGTCTTTCCGATCGGCATCGTGACCGCGATGCTGGGCGTGCCCTTCTTCTTCGCGCTCGTACTGCGCAACAAGCGGGGCTATTGGTGAGAATCGAGGCGCAGGGCCTGTCGGTCGCCTACGGCCGCGCCAGGGCGCTGGACGGCGTCGACCTGCGCGCCGAGCCGGGAACGGTCACGGCGGTGATCGGCCCCAACGGGTCGGGCAAGTCGACGCTGCTGAAGGCGATCGCGGGCCTGGCCGGCGCCACGGGCCGGCTGTCGTTCGCCGGACGCGCGGTCGCGGCGGGCCAGGCCTGTCGCGCCGACGATCGCCTCGGCTACCTGCCCCAGGAGCACGAGTCGCGCGCGCTGCTGCGGGTGATCGAAGTGGTGCTGCTCGGCCGCATCCGCGCGCTGGGGCTGCGCGTTCCGCTGTCCGAGCTGCAGGCGGCCGGCCGGGTGCTCGACGAGCTGGGGCTGGGCGGGCTCGCCCAGCGGTATGTGACCGAGCTCAGCGGCGGCCAGCGTCAGATGGTCTACCTGGCCCAGGTATTGGCGGCGGAGCCCGCCGCGCTGCTGCTCGACGAGCCCACCGGCGCCCTCGACCTGCGCAACCAGATGGAGATGCTCGAAACCGTGCGTCGGCTGACCCGTCAGCGCGGGCTGACGACGCTGGTCGCGATCCACGACCTCACCGCCGCCGTGCGCTGCGCCGACCGCATCCTGGTGCTGGATCGCGGCCGCGCGGTGGCGGCGGGAAGCGCCGCCGAGGTCCTGACCCCGTCCCTGCTTGCCGCGGTCTACCGCATCGAAGCCGCGGTGTCGCGGGGCATCGACGGGCAACCGTCGATCACCGCGCTTCGTGCGCTGCCCCTGGCGGACGCGCGATGACCCTGCCGCGCGCGCTCGCTCCACGCACCCACGTTCGACGAACCGCAACAAGGAGAACCCGTCATGAGCCCTCGCCTGCTGCCGCTTGCTGCCGTCCTGGCCGCGGCCCTCGCATTGCCCGCCGTCGCGCACGAATACAAGCTCGGCGCGCTTACGATCGACCATCCCTATTCGCGCGCCACCACCGCGCCAAATGGGGCGGCCTACATGATGATCGCAAACAACGGCCGCGAGCCCGACCGGCTGCTGCGCGGGTCGAGCCCGCAGGCGGCGAAGGTCGAGCTGCACACGATCATGCGCGAGGGCGACGTGATGAAGATGCGCGAGGTGCCGGCGATCGACGTTCCCGCCGGCGGCAAGGCCGAGCTGCGTCCCGGCGGGTTCCACGTCATGCTGCTGGGCCTCAAGGGTCCGCTGCGCGAAGGCGAGAAATTCAACCTCAATCTCGAGTTCGAGAAGGCCGGCAAGGTGGAGGTGACGGTGCAGATCGACAAGGCCGGCGCCAGCGGCGGCCATGGCCACCCGGCGCCGCCCCCGGCGAAGGCGCCCTGACCGGCGCCGTCTTGCCGCGCGGCGGATTTGCCCTCATGGTGGCCGCCACGGAGGCACCCGCATGATCGTTCGCGCCCTTTTCTTCCTGGTTCTTGCCCTGGCGGCCGCAATCGGGCCCAGCGCATTGGCGCAGCAGTTCAAGAGCGGCCCGATGCTGGTGGAGCATCCCTATGCCCGCGTGTCGGCGGCGCGCAACGGGGCGGCCTATGTCACGCTGGTCAATACCGGCAATCAGCCCGACCGCCTGATCCGCGTCGCCTCGCCGCGCGCCGACAAGGTGGAGATGCACACGATGACGATGGACGGCGACATCATGCGCATGCGCCAGGTGACGGCGATCGACGTGCCGGTGCAGGGCAAGGTCGAGATGCGGCCGGGCGAGGGCTTGCATATCATGCTGGTCGGGTTGAAAGGGGCATTGACCGCCGGCGAGCGGTTTCCGCTGTCGCTGGAATTCGAGCATTCGGGCAAGATCGACGTGACGGTCGCGGTCGAGAAGCCGGCGCCGCCGAAGAAACCGTGATGTGCCGGAGGATCGCTGGATGACGCGCTGGCTCGTTGCCCTCGCCATCGCCCTGGCGGCGCCCGCCGACGGCCTCGCCAAGCCGATCAAGGCCGAGGGCCTGATGATCGACGACGCCTACACGCGCCCCACCCCGCGCGGCAAGCCCGGCGATCCGATCCCCGCCGGCGCCGCCTTCGTCACGATCGAGAACAAGAGCGACAAGACCTACCAGCTCGTCGGCGCGTCCAGCCCGATTGCGGGCCAGGTCGAAATCCAGCAGGCGCAGCGCTACGGCAAGTCGGTGCGCACGCGCCGCGTCCTGTCGCTCAACCTGGCGCCGGGCGACCGGATCGCGATGGGGCCGGAGAGCGAGTACCGGCTGGCCCTGATCGGCCTTCGCCGCAAGATGGAGGACGGCGATGTCTTTCCGCTGGTGCTGGAATTCGAAGGACTGGGCAAGGTCGAGGTCGAGGTCGAAGCCAAGTACGAGGTCTATACCGACACCGGCCCGCGCTACAACCAGCGCGCCAAGCCGCAATAGCCCCGGGGCGCCGGCTCGCCCGCGTTGCGCCCTCCTTGCCGGGCGCGCTAAGTACCCCACGCCTACCGGCCGGTCGTGGTGCCGATGATCCGCAAGCTGTTCGCCGTTCTTGCGCTGGTATTGATCGCCCTGTCGCTCGCGGCGGCAGGGGGCTTCTATTATCTGCGCACCGGCCTGGCGCCGACCGAGGGCGCGGTCGCCCTGCCCGGCCTCGGCGCGCCGGCCACGATCCGGCGCGACGGCGCCGGCGTCGCCTATGTCAACGCGGCGTCGGCCGCCGACGGCTGGTACGCGATGGGCTTCGCCCATGCCCAGGACCGGCTGTGGCAGATGGATTTCCAGCGCCGCATCGGCGCCGGGCGGCTGTCGGAGGTGATGGGGCCCGCCTCGCTGGCCTATGACCGCTACATGCGCACGCTTGGCCTCTACCGCGTCGCGGAGCGCAATCTGCAGGCGCTCGGCTCCGAGACCCGCAATGCCCTCGAATCCTACGCGGCGGGCGTCAACGCGTATCTCAAGCAGCGCCGCGGCCCGCTGCCGCCGGAGTTCCTGCTGCTGCGCTACGAGCCGGAGGCGTGGCGCCCGGTCGATTCCCTGGTCTGGGGCCGCGTCATGGCGCTGCAGCTCGCCGACAACATGCGCCAGGAGCTCCTTCGCGCGCGCCTGTCGCGCAAGCTGTCGCCGCAGCAGATGGCCGATCTCTATCCGACCACCGTGCGCCGCGAGCAGCCGACGACGGTCGCCGCGGCCGATCTCGATCGGCTCTGGGCCGCTCTGCCGCACGACCTGCTGGGGACCGGCGCGTCGAACGAATGGGCCGTCGACGGGCAGCGCAGCGCGACCGGCAAGCCGGTGCTGGCCAACGACCCGCATCTGCGCTTCATCATGCCCAATCTCTGGTATCTCGCGCGGCTGACGACGCCCGAGATGAGCCTTGCCGGCGCGACGGTGCCCGGCATTCCGTTCTTCATCCTGGGCCACAACGACCGCATCGCCTGGGGCATGACGACGACGCACGGCGACACGCAGGACCTGTTCGTCGAGCGCGCCGACCCCGCCGATCCCGGCCGCTACCTGACGCCGGACGGTCCGCGCGCTTTCATGCGGCGCGAGGAGACCATCCTGGTGCGCGGCGAGGCGCCCGCGACGCTCGTCATCCGCGAGACGCGGCACGGCCCGGTCGTCAGCGATATCGTCTCCGGCACCGCGGGCGTGACCTCGGGCGGCGACGTCGTGGCGCTCAGCTTCGCCGCGTTGAGCGGCGACGACCGCACCGCCGAGGCGCTGCGGCAGTTGAACCAAGCGACCGACTGGACGTCCTTTCTCGCGGCGCTCGGGCATTTCCACAGCCCGCTGCAGAACTTCACCTACGCGGATGTCGACGGGAATATCGGCTTTGCGGTCGCCGGCCGCGTGCCGCAGCGCCGCTCGGGCGACGGCAGGCTACCGGCGCCGGGCTGGGCCGGCACGCACGAATGGACGGGATGGGTCCCGTTCGATCAATTGCCGCGCGCCTTCAACCCGCCAAGCGGCGTCATCGTCAACGCGAACAACAAGCCGGGCCCGGATGCGATGGTGGCGGCCCTGGGCAGCGACTGGGACAGCACCTATCGGGCGAGGCGGATCCAGGACTTGCTGGCGATCGAGCCGAAGCTCACGGTCGAGTCCGCCGCCGCGATGCAAAACGACACCTTGTCCCTTCCGGCGCGCGACCTGCTGGGCATCCTGACGCAGGTCGAGCCGCACGACGACCGCGGCCGGCGCGCCGTGGCGCTGCTGAAGTCCTGGGATGGCCGCATGGACCGTCGGCGGCCCGAGCCCCTGATCTTCTCCGCCTGGCTTCGCGAGCTGAACCGCCTGCTCTACGCCGACGAACTGGGGCCGCTCTTCGCCGACTATTGGGACCTGCGCCCGGACGTCGTCGAACTGATGCTGACGCAGCGCCGGCAGTGGTGCGATGACGTGACAACCCCCGGCGTGGAGACCTGCGAGGGGCGGGTCGCCGCGGCACTGGAGCGCGCCTTGGACTGGATCGCCGCGCGCCAAGGCGGCAGTCCCGCCGGCTGGCGCTGGGGCGATGCCCATGCGGCGCGCCTGCCCCACCCCGTGCTCGGCAAGGTCTGGCCCGTCAACCGCTGGGCCAACCTGACGATACCGGCGGACGGCGACAACTACACGCTCGGGCGCGCCGGCGGCGCCATCGGCGACGAAAGCGATCCTTTCGGGGCGATCCATGGCGCGAACTACCGCGCGATCTACGACCTGTCGGACCTGGACAACTCGCGATTCATCCAGGCATCCGGCCAATCCGGGCATATCCTGTCGCCGCATTACGGCGATATGCTGCGGCGTTGGCGCGAGGGACGGATGATCCGCATCCCCGTCGATCCCGCGCCCGCGCCAAAGGAGAAGATCGCCGTGCTGAAGCTCGTTCCGGCTTCTTCCGCCCCGTCCGCCAAGCCGTGACCCCCACGCTCGCCGACATTCGTGCCGCCGCCGGCCAGATCGCCGGCTCGGTGGTGCGCACGCCTTCGGTCCCCGGCGGCCGCCTGTCGCGCCTCGCCGGCTGCGCGCTGACCCTGAAGCTGGAGAACCTGCAGGACATCGGCTCGTTCAAGCAGCGCGGCGCGCTGGTGAAGCTGCTGAGCCTGACGCCCGCACAGCGCCGAACCGGCGTAATCGCCATGTCGGCCGGCAACCACGCCCAGGGCGTCGCCTTCCACGCCCAGCGCCTGGCGATTCCCGCCACGATCGTCATGCCCGAGGCCACGCCTTTCACGAAGGTCGAACGGACGGCCGAGTTCGGCGCGCAGGTGATCCTGCATGGCGATGGCCTGGACCAGGCCGCGGCCTTCGCCGCCGAGCTGGCGCGCAAGGACAACCTCACCTTCGTCCATCCCTATGACGACCCGCTGATCATCGCCGGCCAGGGCACCGTTGCGCTCGAACTGCTGGAGGACGCGCCCGACCTCGACTGCATCGTGGTGCCGATCGGCGGCGGCGGGCTGATTTCCGGCATCGCCATCGCGGCGCGCGCGCTGAAACCTGGCATCGAGGTTCTGGGCGTGCAGACCGCGCTCTACCCGGCGATGCTCCAGGCGCTTCGCGGCAACCGGCCCACCAGCGGCGGCGAGACCATCGCCGAGGGCATCGCAGTCAAGTCGCCGGGCGTCTTGACCCGCGCCATCATCAAGGACCTGGTGGCCGAGATCATGCTGGTCGACGAGCCGGCGCTGGAACAAGCGGTGATGAAGCTGGCCGAGGACGCCAAGCTGGTGGTCGAGGGCGCCGGCGCGGCGCCGCTCGCCGCCGTGCTCGCGAACCGCGATCGCTTCGCCGGGCGCAAGGTGGGGCTGATCGTCGCCGGCGGGAACATCGATTCGCGCCTGCTCGGCTCGGTCCTGCTGCGCGGACTGGTGCGCGAGGGGCGCGTGGTGTCGCTGAGGGTCGACATCACCGACCGCCCCGGCACGTTGGCCCAGGTCGCGGGGCTGATCGGCGCCTGCGGCGGCAACATCATGGAGATCCACCACCAGCGCCTGTTCCGCGACGTGCCGGCCAAGCGCGCGGAGATCGACGCCGTGGTCGAGACGCGCAATGCCGAGCATGTGCGCGAGCTGGTCGACCGCCTGACGGCCGCCGGCTTCAAGACCCGGGTCCTGGGAACGACGGCGGACGGCTGAGGCCGACGCCGCGCCCGGTTCAGGTCGGGGCGATGATGTTCAACCGAGGAAAATAGGACCGGTACCGGCGAGCGTCGCGCGTCAGCAGGCGGTGTCCCGCGACGGCCGCGTGCGCCCCGATGAAGAAGTCCGGCAAAGGAGACCGCTTCTCGCCGCCGTGGCGGCGATAGGCGACAAAGACTTTTCCCGCCAGGAAGGCGGCCTCATAGGGAATCGGCTCGCGCTCGAGCATGGTGCTCGGCAAGGCGACCTCGATATCCTCGACGCGCGAAAGGCGGATCGACACCTCGGCATAGATGACGGGATTGATGACAAGCCGGTAGGTGTCGGCGATTTCCTGTAGCGCCCGGCTTGACCAGTCGGACCATTCTCTGCCCTCGGTGAGAACGTCGAGCAGCACGTTGCTGTCGACCAGCACGGCGGCCATCAGTCGCGGGTCAGCGCCATGATTTCGTCCGTACTCATTGCGACGTCGCCGCGTCCGCGCAAATGAGCAACAAGACGCGCGCCCCTTCCGGCAATCCGCCGCCCTTTCGCGCGCAGGATACGCACGGATTTGCCGTCGTAGGAGAATTCCACTTCGGTGTGCGGCAACAGGCCAGCGCGCTCGCGGATCGTCTGCGGAATCGTGACCTGGCCCTTCGATGTGATGCGCATGTTGAATTCCTTACTCTTACCAGTAAGAATACTACTGGCGGCGTGACCCGGCAAGAGGCCCCTACCAGCCGACCATGCGGCCAAGCCAGGCGAAGGTTTCGCCGCCGAGCCAGAACAGCAGCGCACTCCACGCCGTGCCAAGCAGGCAGATCGCGATGCCCAGCGCGATCGCGCCGCCGTCGCGCTCCATCAGGCCGAGGCCCAGCGCCGCCACGCCCCAGCCCATCACCAGGTTCGCCGTGGGCAGCGGCACGGCGAGCACGAGCGCGGCGAACACCCCGAAGGCGCCCAGCAGGCGCTCCGCGCGCGGCGTCGTCAGCCGCGGATAGCGCGGCCGGACGATCGCCTCCAGACGCAGCAGCGTCGGCCGCAGCCGCGCCACCAGGCGCCGGAACCCCGCCCGGCTCATCGACCGCCGGCGGATACATCCCGGCAGGTCCGGCTCGTCGCGGCCAAGCGCAAGCTCGAGCGCCACGAAGGCGAGCGGCAGGCCGGTCAGGGTCGACAGCCCGGGCATGGCCGGTCCCGGAACGGCGTTGGGAATCGCCAGCAGCACGAACAGCAGGCCGAACCCTCGCTCGCGCAATGCGTCGACCACCTCCCCCGCGGTAATGCGCGGCGACGCGAGCGCGTCATCGCGCTCGGCCAACTGGTCGAGCACGCCCGTGATGCTGCCCGGCGGCGTCTCGGCCACACTGGCGGGGATCGGCGATTCCGGCATTCTTCACACTGCGTTAACCAACCGGCGCTAGCCATAGCCGAACCGCGCGCGGCGGGATAGCGCCTAACATCCGAATTTCGTTCGGTTAAGGCCGTTTTAACCAGCCCCGTCCAGGATGGCGCGTTCGCAATCGCGAGAACGCGGGGCAGGGCTTTCAATGCTCGTCATCGTCGGGTCCATCGTCGTCATCATCTGCGTGATCGGCGGCTACGTGGCCATGGGCGGCAAGCTCGGGGTGCTGTGGCAGCCGTTCGAGTTCGTCATCATCTTCGGCGCCGCCGCGGGCGCGCTGGTGGTGGGCAGCTCGAAGCAGGTGATCGGCGGCGTGGTCGGCGGCCTGAGCCACGCGATGAAAGGCTCCAAGTACGGCAAGGACGACTATCTCGAGCTGCTCTCGATGATGTACGCCATCTTCAAGTTGGCGAAGACCAAGGGGATGCTGGCGCTCGAGCAACACGTCGAGAAGCCGGACGAGAGCACGCTGTTCAAGCAATTCCCGAAATTCTTCGCCGACAAGCACGCGGTCACGTTCTTCTGCGACTACCTGCGCATGCTGACGCTCGGCACGGACAATCCGCACGAGCTGGAGACGCTGATCGACGAGGAGCTCGAAACCAAGCACCACGAGCACCACGAGGTCGCGCACGCCGTGCAGAACATGGCCGACGGCATGCCCGCGCTGGGCATCGTCGCCGCCGTGCTGGGCGTCATCAAGACCATGGGCTCGATCACCGAACCGCCGGAGGTGCTGGGCAAGCTGATCGGCGGCGCGCTGGTCGGCACGTTTCTCGGCGTGTTCCTGTCCTATGGCTTCATCGGCCCGCTTGCCAACACGATGAAGGCGATCTTCGACGCCGAGCACAAGTACTACCTGTGCATGAAGGCGGGCCTGCTGGCGCACCTGCAGGGCTACGCGCCCGCGGTCGCCGTCGAGTTCGCGCGCAAGGCGCTGCTGTCGCACACCCGCCCGACCTTCTACGAGGTCGAACAGGCGGTCCAGAACCTGCCGAGCGCATAGAGCGTCCCGATGGCCGCCGACCAAGAGGGCCACACGACGATCATCATCCGCCGCAAGAAAGGCGGCGGCGGCGGTCATCACGGCGGCGCGTGGAAGGTCGCCTACGCCGACTTCGTGACGGCGATGATGGCGTTCTTCCTGCTGCTGTGGCTGCTGAACGCGACGACGACCGAACAGAAGCTCGGCATCTCCAACTACTTCGACCCGCTGGGCGCCGTGAAGAGCCAGGGCGGCGGCGACGGCGTGCTGGGCGGCCAGTCCCCCTCGCCCGCCGGCTCGCAGAAATCGGCCACCGCGCCCGTCGCGGTGATGGTGCCGCTGTCGAGCAAGCCCACGCCGGGCGAAACCGAGGAATCCGATGGCGATCTCAACGTCAAGAAGCAGGACAAGGAACCCGAGCCGACCGATGAGCAGCTCCAGGAAGCGCTGGCGAAGAAGGAGCAGTCCGAGTTCGAGAAGGCCGAGGCGGTGCTGCGCCAGGCGATCCAGAGCGTGCCCGAGCTGAAGGATTTGTCGGACAGCCTGAAGATCGACCAGACGCCCGAGGGCCTGCGCATCCAGCTCCTCGACCAGGACAAGCTGTCGATGTTCGCCAAGGGCAGCTCGCGCATGGAGGAGCACACGCGCCGGCTGATAGGACTGGTGGCGACGGCCATCAAGGGCCTGCCCAACAAGCTGACGTTGAGCGGCCATACCGACGGCATTCCCTACCAGACCGTCACCGGCTACACGAACTGGGAGCTTTCGAGCGACCGCGCCAATGCCAGCCGCAAGGCGCTGATCGAGGCCGGCGTGTCGCCCGACCGCATCGCCCAGGTGGTCGGCAAGGCCGACCGCGACCACCTGTACCCCGACGAGCCGAACTCGCCGCGCAACCGGCGCATCAGCATCGTGCTGCTGCGCGACACGCCGATCGAGACCGCCACCAAGCAGCCGAAGCCTGCCGCCGCCAAGGCGGCGAACAGCGACGCCAAGCCGGCCGAAGCGCCCGAGAAGCGCACGGCCAACGCCGTCGCACCGCCCGCGCCGGGCGCAATTCCCGGCACGATGGGCCAGACCGCGCCGCGCGTGATCGAACCGCCGCCGCCGGCGAAGAGGCCGTAGGATTCTCGCACCAAGAACGGCATGGGCCGGTCCATCTGCGGCGTCCGAGCGAGCGCCGCCATAGCGATGGGCTAACCCGCCCGCGCCTGAACCGGCCCTGGATGCACGGCGGACTGCTGCGATCGGAGGTTCGGGCCACTGCGGCGGACGGCCGCGCGGGCAAGCCTCAATTCCGCGTCGCTTTCGTGGCTGTCGGGCCGCTTTGCGCGCCCCACAAATTCGTCAATTCGTACCGGCGCTGCGCCGGCCAGGGGCGCGAGAACAGGCGTGGAAAGGGCTAGTCGGTCGTGGCGACGCGGAATCCGACAACGTTGTACCGGACCGTCGTCTGGAGGCTGTCCCGCTTCGCGGATCGGAGGAGTCCTGGATTGTAGCACCAGGAACCGCCGCGCAAGACGCGGCGGCCGCAATCGCCACTGGCCCAAGCCGCGCCGTTGGTTGGCGCCCCGGCGTAGGACGCGTTGTAGCAATCCTCGACCCATTCCCACACATTTCCGTGCATGTCGTATAGCCCGAACTGGTTCGGCGCGAAACTTCCGACGTCGACCGTCCTTTCCTGGTACGCCCCCTTGCCGCCGCGGCCATAGGTGTAGTTCCCATTGAAGTTGGCCTGGTCCGGCGCGATGGTCGGGCCCGTATGAAAAGGCGTGCGCGTGCCCGCGCGAGCCGCATACTCCCATTCCGCCTCGCTGAGCAGACGGTATTGCCTGCTTGTGCGACGCGACAGCCACTTCACGTACTGCTCCGCGTCGTCCCAACCGACATTGATCGCCGGGCGATTGCCGCGCCCCCACCCCCCGTCCTCCGGGCTATGCGTGCATCCACCGTCAGACACGCAGGCGTCCCACTCCGCGAGCGTCACTTCGTACTTGCCCGCCGCGAAGCGGCGCAACGCCACCGAAGACTGCGGGCCTTCGTTGTCATCGCGCTCGGCCTCGTCCGGCGGGGAACCCATGGTGAACTTCCCGCCCGGAATCACCACCATCTCGGGACACTCCGGGCAGTCGCGGAACGTCCGACCCACCTCGGGCATCCTCCCTGGCGGCAAAGGCGCGGCTGGAGCCGGCGATGGGGCAGCCACCGCCTGTTGCACCTCGGCTTCCCGGCGCTTCGTGTGGGCGGCGGCCTCCTCCACCAGTTGCACCGAGACATAGGCCGGCGCCTCGCCCCGGCGCTCAACCTGCAACCAGGGCTGGTCCGTGACTTTGCCCAGCACCAGCAGCGTCTCGCCTTCCTTGATGGTCCGCAGCTGCCTCGACTTGGGGTCGGGCGCCTCGTGCAGCCGCGCCGCCTGGATCACCACGTACTCCTTGCCGATCGGCTCGACCGCGACATTGGGCTTCGTCGGCGCGGCGCCCGGCGCCGGCGCGGCCGCCAGCCGCGGCTGCGCCTTCAGCGCCCCGATGCGCGAGCGCGCCAAACCGGCGAACATGCCCTGCGGGAACTGCTTCAGGTATTCCTCGTACTCCTCCGCCCTATTGCTCGCCTGCGCCGATTGCCAGAACAGCATTTCGCGGTCGGCCGGCGCGACCACGCCGTTCGCAGCAGGCGTGACCTTACCCGCGACGTTGAACACGAAGTCGCCGGTCAGTGACGACGACTCCCATGGCGTCTGCTGGTTCTTGGTCCTGCGCGCGACCTCGACGCGCACGGACTTGAACACCTCCTCGGCCTTCAGGCCCGGCCGGGTCGGTGCGTCGAGCAGCGCGGCCGTATAGACGCTGTGGATGCCGTCGCCATCGCCCGCCACCGCGCCTGGGGCGGTGGCGTAGGCAATCATCGTGCCCGCCGGCGCGTTCATCTGCGCCAAGCCGCCCCCGCCGCCGCGCCAGCGCCGCTCGAACGGATTGTTGCGGCAGGCGTCCAGCACTGCCAGGCTGACGCGCGCTGGCGGCGGCCATCTGGTCCAGCACCGTTTCCACGTCGACGGCTTCCAGCTTCACCCTTTGCTCGGACGCCAGCCGGGCATCGACCGGAATCATGTAGTTGCGCCCGCCGACCTGGATGCCATGGCCGGCGTAGAACAGCATTCCCACTGCGCCCTGCGTCAGCTTCTCGCCGAAATCGCCGATGGCCGCTTCCATCGCGCCTTTGGTCAGGTTCTCGCGCGCGATGACTTCGAACCCGAGTTCCCGCAGCCGCGCCGCCATGCCCCGCGCGTCGTTGACCGGATTCTTCAGCGGCCCCTCCCGATAGGCCGCGTTGCCAATCACCAGTGCGGCACGCTTCTCCCCTTGTGCCCAGGCTGCGTCCCCGACGAACGCGAGCATCAAGGTCGCGACCGCAAAGACGCAGAACCGCCCCATGGCATCACTCCGTGGGAAGTCGCAATTTGGTGAATAGTTTCGCATAGTTTGTCGCCTGCCGGAGGTGACCCGGGTCACCGCGCGTCGGCCCGGCCCGCCGTCCAGCCGCTTGCATTCTCCGCCGGTCTGCCCGATCTTGAATCCGGGGACGCGGCAATGAGCAGAGATTGGGGCGCATGATGGCCTCTTCCACCCTTCCCGTTCCGGCGAATCGCATCGGGGCAAGCTGGTTCGGCGCCATGCCGGAATGGCTGGACCGGCCCGAGCATTTCCGCGGCCTGGGCTGGCGGCGCGTTGCCGCCTACCTGACCGACTTGATCGTCCTGGTTCCGCTCGGCTTCGCGGTCAACGTCGTCTTCGGCACGCTGACGATTCTGAGCTTCGGTCTTCTGGCCCATGTCTGGGTCGCGGCCGTCGCCGCGGTGCCGCTGGTCTATCACACGCTGACGATCGGCGGCCGGCACGCCTCGACCTGGGGCATGCGCCTTTTCGACGTCGAGATGCGGAGCTGGACCGGCGAGCGGCCGGAATACTTCCAGGCGCTGCTGACGACGCTGCTGTTCTACGCATCGGTCGCGGTGACCGGCGGCCTGATCCTGCTTCTGGGCATCCTCAACCGCCGGCGGCGGCTGGCGCATGACCTGTTCTCCGGCATGGTGGCCGTGCGCGCCAGCGCGCTGGACGATGCCGAATTGATCCCGCCGGGCGAGGCGTCGGGGCCGCATCGCCATGCCTGATACCCGCGAACTTGCGAACGCAGGCGATCCGCTGACGCTGGCCCAGCCGCCGCGTTTCCTGTTCCGCACGCCGCCGATGCCCTGCCCCTACCTTGCCGGGCGCGTCGAGCGCCATGTGTTCGCCGAGGTCGCCGGGCCCGGATCTGCCGATGCCTATGACGCGCTGTCGCGGGCAGGCTTCCGCCGCAGCCACCGCGTCGCCTACCGACCGGCCTGCCCGGGCTGCGGCGCCTGCGTGCCGGTCCGGGTGGCGGTCGAGCGGTTCCGCCCCAGCCGGTCCCAGCGCCGCGTGGCAAAGGCCAATCTGGATCTCGCCGTCAGGGAACTGCCGCCAGTCGCCACCGGCGAGCAATACCGGCTCTTCGCGCGCTATCAACGCTCGCGGCATGGCGACGGCGAGATGGCGCGGATGGGGTTCGAGGAGTATCGCGCGATGGTCGAGGACAGCGCCGTCGGGACCGCGCTGGCGGAGTTCCGATCGGCGGACGACACGCTGCGCGCCGCCTGCCTGTTCGACCGCCTCGCCGACGGGCTGTCGGCCGTCTACAGCTTTTTCGACCCCGATGAATCCGCCCGCGGATTGGGCACGTCGGCCGTGCTTTGGCTGATCGACCAGGCGCGATCCGAATCCAGGCCCTACGTTTATCTGGGCTATTGGATCAAGGACAGCCGCAAGATGGCCTACAAAGCCCGTTTCCGGCCCATCCAGGCGCTGGTTTCGGGGGCCTGGCGGGACATGGCCGAGGCCGATATCCGTTAACCTTCCGGTCCCGTTGGGCGGTGACAGCTTGATTTCCGTCACGTAATCTGCGCCGCGGATCTAAGCAATCCACAATTGCGGCCGGACGCCGGCGGCCAAGCCGGATACCAGCCCTCTCTTCGACCATCCCAACCGGAGGAAATTCATGCAGAGACGTAGGTTCCTTAAGTCTGCCGGGCTCGGCGCGGCGGCCGCCACCACGCTGGCGGCGCCGGCGATCGCCCAGAGCGCGCCGGAGATCAAGTGGCGCTGCGCATCGAGCTTTCCGAAGAGCCTGGACACGATCTACGGCGCGGCGGAGTTCATGGCCAAGCGCGTCGCCGCGGCGACCGACAACAAGTTCCAGATCCAGGTATTCGCCGCGGGCGAGATTGTCCCCGGCCTGCAGGTGCTGGATGCGGTGCAGAACGGCACCGTCGAATGCGGGCACACGGCGCCCTACTACTATGTCGGCAAGGACCCGACCTTCGCCTTCGCCACCGCGATCCCCTTCGGCCTGAATACCCGCGGCCAGAATGCGTGGATGTATTTCGGCGGCGGACGCGAGCTGATCAACGAGTTCTACAAGGACTATTCGGTCTACGGCATCACCTGCGGCAATACCAATGCGCAGATGGGCGGCTGGTTCCGCAAGGAGATCAAGACCGTCGACGACCTGAAGGGCCTGAAGTTCCGCATCGGCGGGTTCGCCGGCCAGGTGCTGGCGAAGCTGGGCGTCGTGGCGCAGCAGATCGCCGGCGGCGACATCTACCCGGCGCTGGAGAAGGGCACGATCGACGCCGCCGAATGGGTCGGCCCGTATGACGACCAGAAGCTCGGCTTCAACAAGGTCGCCCAGCACTACTACTATCCGGGCTGGTGGGAGGGCGGGCCGCAGCTCGACGCGATGGTCAACCTGTCGCAGTGGGACAAGTTGCCGAAGTCGTATCAGAACATCCTCGAGGCGGCCTGCGCGGACGCCCATTCCTGGATGGTCGCGAAGTACGACGCCCAGAACCCCAAGGCGCTGCGCGAGCTGGTCGCCAGCGGCACCAAGCTGCTGCCCTTCCCGCAGCCGGTGATGGAGGCCTGCTTTGCCGCCGCCAACGAGCTGTACGACGAGACAGCGGCGAAGAACGCCAAGTTCAAGAAGGTCTACGACAACTGGAAGCCGTTCCGCGCCGACCAGGCGCTGTGGTACCAGGTCGCGGACAACACGTTCGACAACTTCATGATCCGCCAGTACCGCGCCAACAAGCTGTAGCAGCTTCGGCAGCGCCGAAAGGCGAAGGCCCCATCCCTCGCGGGATGGGGCCTTTTTCTTGGGAGCAATATCGACCTGCGGGTCGAGCTACTTGATCTGCACGGGCGGAGGTGTCGAGTCGTCTTCCTGCTGCTGGGTCGGCATCTGCAGCTGGATCTTCACCTTGTTCGGGTCTTCCTTCGGGCCCTTGTCCAGTCCGGCCGTAACCAGCGAGGGGAAGGCGATCACAATGCCCA
>JADZDN010000160.1 GCA_020851015.1 Alphaproteobacteria bacterium
TACCTGCGCCGGCACACCGAGGTCCGCGACGTGCTGCTGTCGGGCGGCGACCCGCTGACCCTGGCCGACGAGAAGCTGGACTGGCTTCTGACGCGGCTGCGCGCCATCCCGCATATCGAGTTCATCCGCATCGGCACCAAGGTGCCGATGGTCCTGCCGCAGCGGATCACCAGGGACCTGGTGAAGATGCTGCGCAAGCACCATCCGCTGTGGATGAGCATCCACGCGACCCATCCCGACGAGCTGACGCCCGAAACCAGGGAATCGACGGCGCGCCTGGCGGACGCCGGCATCCCGCTGGGCAGCCAGACCGTGCTGCTGCGCGGCATCAACGATTCGGTGCCGACGATGAAGGCGCTGATGCACGGGCTGCTGCGCTGCCGGGTCAAGCCCTACTACCTCTACCAGTCCGACCCGATCTCCGGCTCGTCGCATTTCCGCACCCCGGTGGCGAAGGGGCTGGAGATCATCCAGGGCCTGCGCGGCCACACCACGGGCTACGCCGTGCCGCATCTGGTGATCGACGCGCCGGGCGGCGGCGGCAAGATCCCGATCCTGCCGGACTACGTCGTCGGCCGCGAGGGCGAGGACCTGGTCCTGCGCAACTTCGAGGGCGGCATCTATCGCTACGCCGATCCGGGCGGAACGCTGGGCGCGGAGAAGCGGCTGCCGCTGGCGGCCGAATAAGAACGACCAGCCTGAACGGGGACAGGGAGCGTGCACATGCTGGTCGGGATCGCCTACGACCTGCGCGGCGACTATCTGGCGGAAGGCTATAGCGAGGAAGAGACCGCCGAGTTCGACAGTCCGGCGACCATCCAGGCGCTGGACGACGCGATCGCGGCCCTCGGCCATCGCGCCCAGCGCATCGGCAATGTCCGGCGCATGGTCGAACGCCTGGCCCGCGGCGAACGCTGGGACCTGGTGTTCAACATCACCGAGGGGCTGAACGGCATGGGCCGCGAGGCCCAGGTGCCGGCCATCCTGGACGCCTATGGCATCGCCTACACCTTCTCGGACCCCGTGATCATGGGGCTGACCCTGCACAAGGGTCTGACCAAGCGGGTGGTACGGGATTGCGGCGTGCCGACGCCCGACTTCGCGGTGATCGAGGCCGAGGCCGACCTCGCGCGGGTCAGCCTGCCCTACCCGCTGTTCGCCAAGCCCGTCGCCGAGGGCACCGGCAAGGGCGTCACCCCGGCCTCGCGCATCGCCGACCGCCGGCAATTGCGCGCGGTATGCTGCGAGCTCCTGAAGCGCTTCGACCAGCCGGTGCTGGTCGAGACCTTCCTGCCGGGACGCGAGTTCACGGTGGGCATCGTCGGCACCGGCGCGCGCGCCCAGGCCATCGGGGCGCTGGAAGTGATCCTGAAGGACAATGCCGAGCAGGGCGTCTACTCCTACGTCAACAAGGAGGAGTGCGAGGAGCGCGTCATCTACCGGCTGGTCGACGACGCGCTGGCGCGCGAGGCCAGCACGGTGGCGCTGGCGGCCTGGCGGGCGCTCGGCTGCCGCGACGCGGGGCGGATCGACCTGCGCGCCGACGCGGCCGGACGCGTCAACTTCATCGAGGTCAACCCGCTGGCCGGGCTGCACCCCTCGCATTCCGACCTGCCGATCCTCTGGCAGCAGGCCGGCGGCCAGTATGTCGACCTGATCCGCCGCATCGTCGAGTCGGCCAGCACGCGGATCGGCGCCGGCCGCATCCGCCACCCGGCGCCCCGCGCCGCCGCCGAATAGGGCCAATGCCGCGCCGCAGGGCATCGCGGCCCGCGCCCGACACCGTCGCCGTGCTGCACGGCGCGGTGAGGCCCGGCGCGCCGACCGACGAGCAGGACACGCTGGTCCAGGTCGCCATCGTCGCCACGGCGCTGGAGCGGCTGGGCTGGCACGCCACGCCCGTGCCCGTGACGCTTGACCTTGCCGCCCTGGCCAGGCGGATCGAGGCGCTGAAGCCGGCCTTCGCCTTCAACCTGGTCGAGGCGCTGGGCGGCGTCGGCCGCTACATCCACCTGGCGCCCACGGTGCTGGACCAGATCGGCCTTGCCTATACCGGCTCGGACGCGACCGCGATCCTGCTGACTTCGCACAAGGTCCTGGCCAAGCGGATGCTGGCGGCGGCGGGGATGCCGACGCCCGCCTGGATCGACGAGCAGGGCGCGAGCGGCGCCGACCCCGCCGGGCGGTTCATCGTCAAGTCGGTCTGGGAGGACGCTTCGATCGGGCTGGAGCCCGGCTCGGTCGTCGAGGGGCGGGCGGCGGCGGAACGGCGCCTGGCCGAGATGGGCGCGCGGCACGGCGGCGCATGGTTTGCCGAGGCCTATGTCGAGGGCGGCGAATTCAACGTCGCGCTGCTGGACGGGCCCGGCGGGCCGGAGATTCTGCCGGTCGCGGAAATCCGCTTCGTCGACTTCCCGCCCGGCGCGCCGCGCATCCTCGACTACGCCTCGAAATGGGACCCGCACTCCTTCGCTTACACCCATACGCCGCGGAGCTTCGATCTGGCACCGTCAGATGCCGGCCTGGTCGAAGAATTGCGCGGGCTTGCATTGCGCTGCTGGCGCCTGCTGGGCCTCGGCGGCTATGCGCGGGTCGATTTCCGCGTCGACCGGGCGGGCCGGCCCTACATTCTCGAGGTCAACGCCAATCCCTGCCTGTCGCCCGACGCCGGCTTCGCCGCCATGCTGGAGCAGGCAGGCATCGGCTTCGACCAGGCGATCCAGCGGATCATCGCGCCTTGCGCGGCGCCGGCCGCGCTGAAGCGCCGTGCGGGCTAGCGCCGTTCCGGCGCGCGCCTCGCCGCGCTTTCGCGACGCGCCCCGGGCGAGCGACGCCGGCGCGATCCGGCGGATCGTGGAATCCACCGGATTCTTCCGGCCGGACGAGGTCGCGGTCGCGGTCGAGCTGGTCGAGGAGCGCCTGGCGCGGGGAATCGCGGCGAGCGGCTATCATTTCGTGTTCGCCGACGATGGCGGCGACGCCATCGGCTATGCCTGCTTCGGCCCGATTCCCTGCAGCCTCGCGAGCTGGGACCTTTACTGGATCGCCGTCGAGAACGGCGCGCGCGGCCACGGCCTGGGCCGCGAATTGCTTCGCCGGGCCGAAGAAGCCGTGCGCGGCGCCGGCGGCACGGCGATCTACATCGAGACCTCGTCGAAGCCGCAATACGACGCGACCCGCGCCTTCTACCTGGCCTGCGGCTACGGGCTGGAGCATGTCTTCGCGGATTTCTACGCGCCGGGCGACGGCAAGGCGGTCTATTCGAAACGACTCTGAGGCAGGCTTCCTTCGACGGGCTCATCCTTCGACAGGCTCAGGATGAGGATCGTTTGGTATTCGCCTCATCCTGAGCCTGTCGAAGGATGGGGCTCGTGCTGCTGCCACCTTCATCCTTCGGCCAGCGGCGGTGCAGCCACAGCCAGTGTTCGGGTCTGGCGCGGATCCAATCTTCCATGCGCCGGTTGACCGCGGTCATCAAGGCCAGCACGTCGGCGTCGCGGTCGCCGGTTTTCGGCAGCGCCAGCGGCGGCTCGCAGATCACGCGGAACCGCGTGTCGCCCAGGCGCTCGACGTGCACCGGCACGACCGGGCATGCGAAGCGCAGGGCAAGCTGGGCGAGCGCGGGCGCGGTCATGGCGGGGCGGCCGAAGAACGGCACGGCGATGCCCTCGTTCATCTTCTGGTCGACCAGCATGATGACGTGGCCGCCGGACTGCATGACCTGCAGCAGGCGCCGCGCGCCGCGCACGCCCTTGCGGATCAGTTCGGCGCCACTGACGCTCTGCAGCTTGCGGATGTACTCGTCGAGCAGCAGGTTGTTGGCGTTGCGGTAGACGACGTTGACCGGCAGCCGGCGCATCCGCGCGGCGAGCGTCACCATCTCACAGCTCGCCAGATGGGCCGAGAAGATGATGCCGGGCTTACCGTCCTCGCGCAGGGCGTCGAGATGCTCGCCGCCGACGATCTCGACCCGGTTCGCGGCATCGTCGACGATGGTCTTCAGATGCGCGTATTCGCACACCGTGCGCGACAGGTCGTCCCACATCTCGGCGACGATGCGCTCGCGCTGGGCTTTGCCGAGGCCGGGAAAGGCGCGGTCGAGGTTGCGCCGGGCGATCGTGCTGGCGCCCATATGCGGCCCCAGGCGGCGCGCGATGGCGGCGATGCCGTTGGTCGCCGTGCGCATCGGCAGGGCGCGCATCAGCTCCATCAGCCCGATCATGCCCCAGCCGCGGATCGGCCGCAGGACCGCGAGCCACCACCGCCCGATCGGCCCCCTAGGCGCGGCCATCGGCGGGTCTCACCAGCGCGCGGCCCAGGATGGCGCCGGCAGCCTGCTCGTCGTCCCATGCCAGCTCGACCGGCAGCACATGCACCATGTTGAGCGCGCCCGGCGGCAGGCGCACGGCGTCCTTGGCGGTTGTCACCAGCACCGCGTCGCGCGTGGCCGCGTGCTCGACCATGCCCATCACTTCCTCGGGCCGGTAGCGGTGATGGTCGGGAAAGTCGCGCGTCGCCACCACCAGCGCCCCCAGGTCGCGCAGCGTGCGGTAGAACTTCTCCGGCCGCCCGATGCCGGCGAAGGCGGCGACCCGCTCGCCGCGATAGCGCGCGCCGTCCGCGCCGGGCACCAGGCGCGCGCGCATCACCGGCACGCGACCGCCGAGCGCAGCCATCGCGCCGACGCTGTCCTCGCCCACCAGCACCACCGCGTCGGCCCGCGCCAGCCCGTCGGCCACGCGCTCGCGCAGCGGGCCGGCGGGGATCACGCGCCCGTTGCCGAAACCCTGGCCGCCATCGACCACCAGCAGCGACAGCGTCTTGACCAGGGACGGGTTCTGGAACCCGTCGTCCATCACGATGAGACCGGCGCCGGCCGCGACCGCCGCGCGCGCGCCGGCGGCACGGTCATGCGCGACCCAGGTCGGCCAGCGGGCGGCCAGCAGCAGGGGCTCGTCGCCGACCTCGGCCGCCGTGTCGCGTGCCGGCTCGACCCGGTGCGGCCCGGCGATCCTGCCGCCATAGCCGCGGCTGAGCAGGTGCACCGCCAGGCCCCGCGCCACGTACCAGCGCGCCGCGGCGAGCGCGACCGGCGTCTTGCCCGCCCCGCCCGCGACCAGGTTGCCGATGCAGACCACCGGTACGGGCGCCCGGTAGGGCCGCGCCAGGGCGCGCCGCAGCCGGGCGGCCGCCAGCCAAGCCATGCCCGCCGGCGCCAGCAGCCGCGCGACCGCGCTGTCCGACCGCTGCCAGAACTCAGGAGCGCGCACGAAACCCGGTGTCGTGGCCGATGTTGTGTCCATCGGCGCCGTTGGGCGCGGCGCCATTGGCGTGCCGGCGCTGGGCCGCGTCGAGCCAGGGCTTGATCTCGCGCAGCACGGCGTCGAGCACGCCCGCCTCGGCCTCGGCCACGGCCCGCCCGGCCCGCGCGAGCGCGCCGCGCCGCGCCCGGTCGGCCAGCAGGGCCGCAACGCCGGCGGCCAGCCCGGCCTCGTCAGCGACCTCGGTCAACGCGCCGCCGGCCCGCAATCGGTCGACCATCTCGGCGAAATTGTGCATGCGCGGCCCCAGCACGACGGCACAGCCGAGCTGCGCGGGTTCGAGCGGGTTGTGCCCGCCCTCGTGCAGCAGCGATTTGCCGACAAAGACCACCTCGGCCAGGCGATAGAAGAGCCCCAGCTCGCCCATCGTGTCGGCCAGGTAGATGTCGGCCCCCTCGATCGCATCGCCGGCGCTGCGCCGCGCCACGCGATGCCCTTCGCGCGCCAGCTCGGCCGCGATCGCCTCGCCGCGATCGGCATGACGCGGCACGATGATGGTCAGCAGTCCGGGCTGTGCCGGCGCCATCGCGCGATGCACCCGCGCGGCGAGCGCCTCCTCGCCGGGATGGGTGCTGGCGGCCAGCCAGCGCGGGCGGTTACCGATCGCGCGGCGCAGGCGCTCGAGCGCCTTCTCGTCGACCGGCAGCGGCGCGGCGGCGAATTTCAGGTTGCCGACCGACAGCGCCTTCGGCGCGCCGAGGGCGGACAGGCGGACGGTCTGCTCCTCGTCCTGGCCGAGGCAGAGCGCGAAATGGCCGAGCAGCGGCCGGATCAGGAAGGGCACGCGCTTCCAGCGCAGGAACGATGCTTCGGACATCCGCCCGTTGAGCAGCACCAGCGGTATCCGCGCGTCCGCCACGCCCTGGATCATGTTCGGCCACAGCTCGGACTCCAGCCACAGCGCCAGGTCGGGCCGCCAATGATCGAGGAACCGCTGGATCCACCCGGCGTGGTCCACCGGCACATACTGATGGAACGCCCGGGGCGGCAGCCGGCTCGCCAGCAGCCGCGCCGAGGTCACCGTGCCGGTCGTGACCAGCACGCTGAGATCGGGCCGCTCGGCCAGCACCCGCTCGATAAAGGCAAGGGCGGAAAGCGATTCCCCGACCGACGCGCCGTGCACCCAGGCAAGCGCCCCCGCGGGCCGCGGCCGCGACGGCTCGCCGAAGCGCTCCGCCAGCCGCTCGGCGTCCTCCTTGCCAGCGGCGCGGCGCCGCTCGAGGTAGAGGCGGATCAGCGGTTCGGCCGCGGCGGTCAGGCCGCGATAGAACGACAGGGTCACGCAGCTCCCCCCGCCGCCCTGGCCGCGTCGCGGCCTGCGAACTCGGCCAGCGGCGGCCCCGGCTCGATCGCGTCATGGCCGCAGCGGCGGTCGGCCGCGGCCGAAAGCTGGGTCAGCGCGTCTTCCACCTGCCGGCGCACCCGGTCGATCGCCTGGTCGTCCCCGTCGGGCGGCACCGCGATCGGCTCGCCCCACAGGAACACCCCGCGCGCGAACGGCTTTGGCACCAAGAGCCGGTCCCACGATCCCAGGACGCGGCGGCGCGACACCGAATAGCTGGCGGGAATGATCGGCACTCGGGCCAGGCGCGCGAGCATGGCCACGCCCGGCTTCGCGCGCATGCGCGGGCCGGGCGGCGAATCCGGCGTGATGCCGATCCAGCTGCCGTGGCGCACCGCGCGCACCAGGGCCCGCATGGCCGACATGGTGTTGCGGTTGTCGGAGCCCGCGATCGTGTCGATGCCGAAATGGCTGACCGCGCGCGCGATCAGCCTTCCATCGTGATGCGCCGAGATCAGCATGTGGATCGGCGCGCCCCCGGCTTGGCGCCGCGCGCCCTTTGGCGGGTTCCAGGCGAACGGCATCATCAGCAGCCGCCCATGCCAGAAGCACAGGATGAAGGGCTTGCCTTCGCGCCACATCCGGCGGGCCGCGGCATCGCCTTCGATCGACCAGCGGCCGGTCCAGAATACCAGCCGCAGATACCAGGCGCCCAGCCAGCAGGCCAGGCGTTGCGCGGTCTCGCCCTTCGACCACCGCTTCAGCCGGTTGACCATCGGCCTAGCCCAGCACCACCGCCCGCAGCGCGGGCTGCGGTTCGTCGGCGGATTGCAGTGCATAGAGCCGGGCATAGGCCCCCCCGCGCGCCATCAGCTCGGCGTGGGTGCCGCTTTCCAGGATCCGGCCGTTGGCCAGGTAGTAGATCAGGTCGGCGCCGACCACGGTCGCCAGGCGATGCGCGACGACCAGCGTGGTGCGCCGATGCATCAGGGTCGCCATCGCGTCGCGCACCTGGCGCTCGGATTCGCCGTCAAGCGCCGAGGTCGCCTCGTCGAGCAGCAGGATGGGCGCGTTCTTCAGCAGGGCGCGGGCGATCATGATGCGCTGGCGCTGGCCGCCCGACAGCTTGACGCCGTGCTCGCCGACCAGCGTGGCGTATCCTTCCGGCAGGCCGGCGATGAAGTCGTGCACGCCCGCCAGCTTGGCCGCGCGCTCGATCTCGGCGTCGGTCGCGTCGGGCTTGCCGTACTTGATGTTGCGCGCGACCGTATCGTCGAACAGGCTGACTTCCTGGCTGACCAGCGCGATGTTGGCGCGCAGCGTCGCCAGCTTGATCGCGCGCACGTCGTGGCCGCCGATGGTGATGCGGCCGGACTCCACGTCGTAGAACCGCGGGATCAGGTTCAGAACCGTCGACTTGCCCGAGCCGGACGGGCCGACCAGCGCCACCGTCTTGCCGGCCGGCACTTCCAGGCTCACCCCGTCCAGCGCCGCGCGGTCGCCGCGATAGGAGAAATGCACGTTCTGGAACCTGATCGACGCGCCGTGCGCATCGAGGTCGATCGAATCCGGCCCGTCGACGATGCGCGGCGCGCTGTCCAGCACGGCGAACACGCGGGTCGCGGCGGCAAGCCCTTCCTGCAGGCTCGAGTTCAGCGCCGCCAGCTTCTTCATCGGCTCGTAGGCGAGCAGCAGCGCGGTGATGAACGAGAAGAAGGCGCCCGCCGTGCGGTTGCCCAGGATCACCTGGTTGCCGCCATAGGCGATCACCGCGACGATGGCGACGCCGCCCAGCGTCTCCATGATCGGATGCGCGATCGAGCGGGTGCGCGCCGCGCGCTGCACCAGGCCGAACAGGGATTCCACCGCCTCGCGCGCGCGGCCGGTCTCGTAGCCTTCCATCCCGTAGGCCTTGACGTGCCGCGCGCCCTGGAAGGTCTGGCCGAACAAGGTGGTCAGGTCGGCGAGCTGGACCTGGGTGCGGGTGGCGACCTTGCGCATCCGCCGGCCGATATTGGCGATCGGCAGCACCGCGATCGGGAACACGATGAAGGCGACCGTGGCGAGCTGCCAGTCCTGGCGGAACATGACGACGACCAGCAGGATCAGCGTCAACGCGTCCTTGCCGATGCTGGTGAGCGTCATCGACACCGCGCCGCGCAGCATGCCCACGTCGTTGACGAGGCGGGAAACCAGCGTGCCCGTGGGCGTGTCGTTGAACGTCGCCATGTCGGCCCGGATCAGGCGCCCGTAGAGGTCGACCTGCAGGTCGGAGACGATGCGCTGGCCGACATAGTTCATCAGCACGGCCTGGCCATAGGTCGCCATGCCCTTCAGGAAGAACACCACCAGAACGGCAACCGCCACCCAGGCCAGCATCGCGCGGTCGCGGTCGACGAACACGCCGTCGATGATCGGCTCCATCAGCTTGGCCAGCGCGGCGGTGGCCATGGCGGCGACGATCATGCACAGCCCGGCCAGCGCCAGCCGCAGCCAGTGCGGCCGCACATGGTCGACCAGCAGGCGGCGCATCAGCACGCGCGTGGACTGGTCGAGGCCGATCTTGCCGA
>JADZDN010000161.1 GCA_020851015.1 Alphaproteobacteria bacterium
GCGAGCGCGACCAGGGGCCGAAGCGCCGGCTGGTCACGCTGACGGTCGACGCGAAGGACGCCGACGTGATCGGCGACGAGCCGGTCTGGCACGACGGCAAGGTCGTGGGCTGGATCACCTCGGGCGGTTACGCGCACCATGTCGGCAAGTCGGTGGCGCTCGGCTACATCCCGGCCGCGCTCGCCAAGGCCAATGGCGGCTTCGAGGTCGAGATCATCGGCGACCGCCGCAAGGCGACGCTGGCGCCGCGCCCGCTCTACGATCCCGACGGCCTGGTGATGCGGGGCTAGCTACGTTGCCCTCACCCGCCCTCCGCTTCGCTCCGGGCACCCTCTCCCGCCGCAGGCGGGAGAGGGAGGGACCCATCGCGCGAGCGATGGGAGGGTGAGGGACTATCGCGGATCGACCGCCAGGTTTGTGGGCTGGCCTTTCAGGAAGTTCTCGACGTTGCCGACCGTGGTCATCAGGCCGCGCGCGACCACCTCGGCGATGTTGCTGCCATTGTGCGGCGTCATCACGACGTTCGGCAGGGCAAGCAGCGGGTCGCCGGCCACCGGCGGCTCGGCGTGGTAAACGTCCAGCCCGGCGGCGGCGATCCGCCGCTCGCGCAGCGCCGCCAGCAGCGCCTCGCGATCGACCAGCGCGCCCCGCGCGGTGTTCACCAGCACGGCGTCGCGCTTCATCAGGCCGAGCCGGCCGGCGTCGAACATCCCGCGCGTCGCGTCGCTGACGCGCAGGTGCAGGCTGACCACGTCGGACCGCCGCAGCAAATCGTCCAGCTCGACCGCCGTGGCGCCGGCCCGCGCGGCCCGCCCCTCGTCCGGCCCGAAGCTCCAGGCCAGAACCTGCATCCCCAGCGCGCGGCCCAGCGCGGCCGTGCGGCCGCCGATGGCGCCCATGCCGACGATCCCGAGCGTGCGGCCGCGCGCGCCGCGGATGCTCTCGCCCGACCAGGCGCCCGCGCGCATGAAGCGATCCATTTCGGGAATGCGGCGGAGCGCGCAGAGCATCAGCGCGATCGCATGCTCGGCGATCTCGTCGGCGTCGTTGGCGCGCAGATGCGCCACCGCCACGCCCTGGCGCCGGCATGCCTCGAGATCGACGCCCTCGACGCCGGTGCCGCTGCGCGAGATGAGCCTCAGCCGCTTGAGCCGAGCCAGCAGCGGCGCGGGAAACCGGTTCCTGCCGTAGATGTTGATGATCACCTCGGCGTCCGCGCAGCGCTGCGCCAACTCGTCGGCGTCGCGCGGCGCCGCGCGGTTGTGGATCACCACGTCGCCCAGGGTGCGCAGCTTCGCCTCGGCGGGCGTGCCGGTCAGGTAGGGGGGAAAATCGTCCGGCACGACAATCAGGGTCACCGACAACTCCTCTCGCCAGGGACGGGATACTGCCGTCGCGCGCCCCGACAGGCAACCGGGGCCAAGCCCTGGCTACTTCTTGCCGGCGAACGGGTTCTCGCCCTGGCGCAAGGTCAGGCGGATCGGCGTGCCCGGCAGGTCGAACTGCGCGCGCAGGCCGTTGACCAGGTAGCGCCGGTAGTCCTCGGGCAAATCGGCCGCCTTGCTGCAGAACAGGGTGAAGGCCGGCGGTCGCGCGCCGGTCTGGGTCATGTAGCGCGGCTTGATGCGCCGGCCGCCCACAAGCGGCGGCGAATGCTGGCCCACCATGTGCTGCAGCCAGCGGTTCAGGATCGGCGTCGGCACCTTCTTGTTCCAGACCTTGTGCGCGGCGACCACCGCGTCGATCAGCGCGTGCACGCGCTGGCGGGTCAGCGCGGACAGGGTGACGACCTTGATGCCCTTGACCTGGGGCAGCGAGACCTCGAGCCGCCGGGCGAGCGACTTCAGCGCGGCGGCGGGCTCGGTCACGAGGTCCCACTTGTTGACCGCCAGCACGAGCGCGCGGCCCTCGTCGATCACCAGCCGCGCGATCGCCAGGTCCTGCTTCTCCAGCATCTGCTCGGCGTCGATCACCAGCACGACAACCTCGGCGAAGCGGATCGTGCGCAGCGTGTCGCCGGTGGACAGGCGCTCGAGCTTGCCTTCGACCTTGGCGCGCCGCCTCAGGCCCGCCGTGTCGACCAGGCGGACCGCGCGGCCCTTGTGCGTCCAGTCCACGGCGATGGCGTCGCGCGTGATGCCGGCCTCCGGCCCGGTCAGCATCCGCTCCTCGCCGATCAGCGCGTTGACCAGGGTCGACTTGCCGACATTCGGCCGCCCGACGATGGCGAGCTTCAGCGGCCCGGCCGCGCGCGGCCCTTCGGCCGCCGAAGTTTCGTCCTCGGGCGGCGATGCGCCGATCCGCGCCGCGACCGCGTCGCGCAGCTCGCCCATGCCCTCGCCGTGCTCGGCGGAGATGGCAACGGCCTCGCCCAGGCCAAGGCCCCAGCCCTCGGCCAGCGCGCCGGCGGCCGTGCCCCGGGCTTCGCACTTGTTGGCGACCAGCACGACCGGCTTGTCGAAGCGGCGCAGCCAGTCGGCGAAATGCCGGTCGAGCGCCACGATGCCGGCGCGCGCGTCGATCACCAGCAGGACCAGGTCGCAGTCCTTGA
>JADZDN010000162.1 GCA_020851015.1 Alphaproteobacteria bacterium
CTGGGCCATGTTACGCGCTGCTCCTCTTGTTCTTCGGATTGCGCTTGGCGATGTCCACGACCGCCGGCTGCTGCGCCTCGTGCGGATGGGCGGCGCCGGCATAGACGCGCAGGTTGCGCATCTGCTGGCGGCCCAGCGGCCCGCGCGGCACCATGCGCTCGACCGCCTTGGTGATCACGCGCTCCGGATACTTGCCGCCGAGGATCTGGCCCATCGTGCGCTGCTTCACGCCGCCCGGATGGCTGGTGTGCCAGTAGAACACCTTGTCCTGCAGCTTGTTGCCGGTCAGCTTGACCTTCTCGGCGTTGACCACGATCACGTTGTCGCCGCAGTCGACATGGGGGGTGAAGGTGGCGCGGTGCTTGCCGCGCAGGATCTTGGCGATCTCGGCCGCGAGGCGCCCGAGCACGACGCCGTCGGCGTCCACCACCACCCACTTCTTGTCGACCTCGGCCGGCTTCAGTACATAGGTTCCCATGGCACCCGGTCCGGAAAAATTGCGGGCGGGGGAGCTGCCCCCGCCCGGTTAAGGCGCGTCGAAATACGCGATAGCCCGGCCGGTGTCAACGCGAAAGCACCGTCCGGCCGGGGTTTCTCGATAGCGGTATTATGCTACCTCACGCCGAAGCCCTTATCGGCCGCGGCCGAGCCAGGCGCTGCGCCGCGCCGCGCGCCTGGCTCGCGCCCGTCCTGTCGCCGGCCAGTTCGCGGGCGCGGGCCGCCAGTTCCCAGACGAAGGGGCTTTGCGGCTTCAGCTCGACGCGCTCGGACAGCAGCGCGCGGGCCAGCCGGGCCTGCTTCCCGCGCAGCGCCGCCTCGATCAGCGTCAGGCTCAGCAGGTCGCGCTGGGCGTGGCTGCCGCCGAAGCGGTGCGCGACCGGGCGCAGCGGCAGCAGCAGATCGACGCAGGCCGCATCGTCGCCGCGGCCGAAGGCGAGGAGTGCCCGGCACAGCGGTACGCCGACCTCGCGCGCCATCATGCCGTTGGTGCCGGACTGGGTGGCGCTTTTCACCACCGTCGCCAGCAGTTCGTCCGCCGCCGCCCAGCGCCCGTCGCCGATGAACGCCATCATGGCGTGGGCATCATTGAAGGCGTAGTTGGCATGGTCCGCCTTGGTCGCCCAGCTTTCGGCGATCGAGCGCCAGCGGTCGCCCACGTCGATCCCGCGCAGGTGCAGGCGCCACAGCATGGCCGCGGCATCGATCATCTCCAGCGCCATGTCCGACCGCTTGGGCCGGATCGACGCGTCGTAGATCGCCAGCACCCGGTCCGACTCGCCACGCTCGAGGTGGTAGAGCGCGAGGTGCCACCAGTTGTGGAAGGCAAAGCCGTTGTCGTGGCTCCAGTCGTCTGTGCGCTCGGTCAGCCATTGCACGCCGTCGGCGAGCCTGGTCTGCATCTCCATCACATGCGCCACCGCATGGATGGCCCAGGGATCGCGCGGGTTGGCGGCCACCGCCGCCCTGCCCCGCTCCTCGGCGCGGGCATAGTCGCCCATCTCCTCCAGGCCGAAGGCGTGCATGCCCAGCACGTAGCCATGGCCCGGCACGTCCTTCGACCAGTCGGACAGCACGCGCGCCACGCGGTCGCGCAACAGGCTCGACTGGCCCAGGAAGAAGTCCTCGACATGCGCGAGCTGCAGCGCCAGAAGGTCGCGCGGGTAGTCCAACAATATGCCGCCATAGAGCGCGTTGGACCGCGCCATGTCGCCGTCCAGCCAGGCCTCGGCCGCGGCCAGGTGGCGCAACTCGCGGTCGTTGGCCTTGGCCGACAGGCCGCGCGCGGCTTCGACCGACTTGCGCAGTTCGGGCTCGAACTGCTTGTCCGAGGCGGTCGCCAGCACCCCGGCGCGGAAGCAGTGGCCCATCACGAAACCGGGATCCTCCGCCAGCGCCTGGTCGATCGCCGCGATCGGATCGTTGAAGTAGCCGTGCAGCAATTCGCTCGCCTGCTCCAGCCGGTCGAGCGACGCGCGGTTCGTCGTCGAGACGGGAATGTCGCGCTTGTCTCGTAGCGTCATTCGGTGTCCTCCGGATTTCTACTGGGGGTTGGTTCGGGCGGGGGATTGCTCTTGTGCCTGACGATCGCGGCAGGGTTGGGGCAGAATCTTGGCTCGCCTGCCTCGGCCGCTAACGCCGGCGGCTTTTCCCGTCCGGCGCGGCGGGCTAGGCTTCCAGGCGCGTTTCGATCCCGCGCCTGCGAGCCACGCCACACGAACAATGCCGACCGTATTGATACGTACCGCGCGCCTGGCCGAGAGCGGGCCGGACGACGCCCCGACCTTGCTCGACCTCATCAAGGGCCTGGCGCTCTACGAGCACGAGCCCGACGCGGTGAAGACGACGGTCGCGGACCTGCGCCGCCATGGCACGGGCGCGCGCCCGCGCTTCGAGGCGATCATCGCCGAGCTGGACGGCAGGCCCGCCGGCTTCGCCCTCTTCTTCCACAACTACTCGACCTGGACCGGCAAGCCCGGGATCTATCTCGAGGACCTGTTCGTCCACGAATGGGCGCGCGGCCACGGGCTCGGCCGCCGGCTGATGGCCCGCCTCGCGCGCATCGCGCAGCAGCGTGACTGCGGGCGGCTGGACCTGTGGGTGCTGCACTGGAACAAGACGCGCGCGTTCTACCACCACCTCGGCCTCGCCCATATGAAGGAATGGCTGCCCTACCGCGCCGACCGCGCGGGAATCGAGAAGCTGGCGGCCGACGACGTTGCGGAGAATTAACTTGCCGGCCGCGATCTTCGGAGCGCAATGGCAGCCCCCGCCGCAGAAGGGCCGTACCCCATGACCGCATTCAAGCCGTTCCTCCGCGATCTGTGGGCGCTTTCCCGCCCCTACTGGTTCTCGGAGGAGCGCTGGCCCGCGCGCGGGCTGCTCGCGGTCATCGTCGGCATGAACCTGGGGCTGGTCTATCTCAGCGTGCTGCTGAACCAGTGGAACAACGCTTTCTACAACGCGCTGCAGGAGAAGGACTACGACACGTTCATCCGTCAGCTCCTGTATTTCGTTCTGCTGGTCACGGCCTTCATCGTCATCGCCGTCTATCGCCTCTATCTGCGCCAGATGCTGGAGATAAGGTGGCGGCGCTGGCTGACCGACCGGTTCCTCGGCGACTGGCTTGGCCGCCAGGCCTATTACCGCCTGCAATTCGCCGAGGGCGCGACCGACAATCCCGACCAGCGCATCTCGGACGACGCGCGCCTGTTCGTGAACCAGACGCTGATCATCTCGCTCGATCTGCTGAGCAACGTCGTCACGCTGATCTCGTTCTTTGGCATACTGTGGAGGCTTTCGGGCACGCTGACGATTCCGCTCGGCGGCATGAGCATCGACGTGCCGGGCTACATGGTGTGGGTGGCGCTGCTCTATTCGGTCGTCGGCACCTGGATCGCGCACCGGCTGGGCCGGCCGCTGGTGGGCATCAACTTCCAGCGCCAGCGCTACGAGGCCGATTTCCGCTTCGCCCTGGTGCGCGTGCGCGAGAACGCCGAGGGCGTGGCGCTCTACCGCGGCGAGGCCGACGAGCTGGGCAGCCTGCGCGACCGCTTCGCCGCCATCGTCGCCAACTGGCGCGACGTGATGCGCTTCACCAAGCGGCTGACCTGGTTCACCGCCGGCTTCGGCCAGGTCGCCAACGTGTTCCCGGTCGTGGTGGCGGCGCCGCGCTATTTCTCGGGCGCGATCCAGCTCGGCGGATTGATGCAGACCGCCTCGGCCTTCGGCGAGGTGCAGGGGGCGATGAGCTGGTTCGTCAACGCCTACGCGACGCTGGCGGAATGGAAGGCGACGGTCGACCGTTTGACCGGCTTCACGGCCGCCCTGGCGCGGACCGCGAGCGTCGGCGTTGCCGGCATCGCGCACGAGCGCGCGCCCGGCCCGGACGTGTCGCTGGCGAAGGTCGGCGTGCGCCTGCCGGACGACCGGGCGCTGGTCCAGCCGGTCGACCTGGCCCTGGCGCCGGGCGAATCCGTGCTGCTGTCCGGCCCCTCGGGCTCGGGCAAGAGCACGGTGTTCCGCGTGCTGGGCGGGCTGTGGCCGTTCGGCGAGGGGCGCGTCCGCCTGCCCGAGGGCGCGCGCTTCCTGTTCCTGCCGCAGAAGCCCTACCTGCCGCTGGGACCGCTGCGCGCCGTGGTGGCCTATCCGAAGGCGGCCGAGGGCATCGCCGACGAGGACATCAGGCGCGCGCTGGCCGATTGCGGCCTCGGCCATCTGGGCCAGCGCCTGGACGAGGTGCGGAACTGGGCCCAGCAGCTCTCGCCCGGCGAGCAGCAGCGCATCGCCTTCGCGCGCGCTTTGCTCTACCGGCCGGACTGGCTGTTCCTCGACGAGGCCACCTCGGCGCTCGACCAGGCTTCGGAAACCGCGCTCTACCGCCTGGTCAAGGAGCGTCTGCCCGACACGACGCTGGTCAGCATCGCCCACCGCGCCAGCCTGGCGGCGCTGCACGACCGCCGGCTGGAGCTGCGGCCGGCGGCGGAGGGCAGCCGCGTGGAGGAAGTCGCCGCGAGACCCGCGGCGTGAACCGGCGGCCGAAAACACCGCGCGCGCCGCGCGCCGGCATGCGATGCTGAGGTCATGATCGACTGGTTCGTCCGCCTCTACACCGACCCCACCGCGGAGCGCCTGCTCGTCGCGTTCGTCCTGGGCACGATCGTCGGCGCCGAACGGCAGTTCTGGCACGAATACGGCGGCGTGCGCGTCAACGTGCTGGTCTCGCTCGGCGCGGCCGCCTTTGTCGACCTGTTGACGACGATGTCCCCCGGCAGCCCCGGCATGCCCGCGGGCGTGGGCACCATCGTCACGGGCGTCGGCTTCCTGGGCGCCGGCCTGATCATGAAGGAAGGCTTCACGATCCGGGGCTTGAGCACCGCCGCCACGGTGTGGTGCTCGGCCGCGATCGGCGCCAATGCCGGCGCCTCGGAATACACGGCGGCGGCGCTGATCTGCCTGTTCGTCACCGGCGCCAACCTGGTGCTGAGCCCGATGGTCAAGCTGATCGAGGCGAAGCGCCGGCCGCCGCCCGACCCGAACGGCGGAATCTGAACGCTACTTGGCATCGTGGAAGATGATGCCGAGGGTGAAGCGGCTGCCGGAACGGACCGTGCTGACGCCGTGGCGCATCGTCGCGCGGTAGTAGCCGCGGCTTCCCGCGACCGGCCGCTCGCGCACCGCGAAGATCACCGCCTCGCCCTGCCCCAGCCGGATCGCCTCGCCGCGCGACTGCCGGCGCGGGCGCTGCTCGACCAGCAGGAATTCGCCGCCGGTGAAGTCGCGCGCGGGGTCGCTGAGCAGGATCGTGAGCTGCAGCGGAAACACCAGCTCGCCGTAAAGGTCCTGGTGCAAGCAGTTGTAGTCGCCCGAGCCGTATTTCAGCAGCAGCGGCGTCGGCTTCGCCTGGCCGGCGCGATGGCATTGCGCCGAATACCGGTCCAGCGTGGGCGGGAAGCGCGGCGCGCCGCGCAGATGCTCGCTCCACCGGTTCGCCACCGGCGCCAGCAGCGGATAGATCGCGCCGCGCAGCTCGGCGACCGGCGGCGGCAGCGGATCGGCGAAGTACTGATACTCGCCGCGGCCGAAGCCGTGGCGCGCCATGATGACCCTGCTGCGAAAACGCGCTTCGTCCCCGTACAGCGCCGCGAGCGCCTTGCACGCCGCCGGCGTCAGCAGATCGGGCACCCGGGCAAAGCCGCGCTCGTCGAGCTCGGCCGCCACCGTCAGCCAGTCGACGCAAGCGACGCGGCGCGCGATCGCCGTCCGCCCGTGGTCGACGCGGATCAACGCCGCGTCCTCTAGTCGCGTTCCGGCGGGATGGAGTAGCTGGCCGTCACGTGCGCCACCGGCTTGGGCCGGCCTTCGCTGTGCAGCACCACCTCGCCGAAGGCCAGCCGCTTGCCCAGCTTGACCATGCGCCCCTCGGCCAGGAGGTCGCGCTGCTCCGGGCGGCTCAGGAAGTTGATGTTGAGATTGACGGTGACGGCGCCGACCGCCCGCGCGTCCATGCTGAGCACCACCGCGTACATCGTGTAGTCGGCCAGCGCCATCATCATCGGCCCGGCGATGGTGCCGCCCGGCCTCAGGCTGCGGCGCTCGTAGGGCAGGCGCGCGGTCACGCGGCCCGCCTCCATCTTCTCGACCGTCATGCCGAACTCGCCCACCAGCGGCAGCTCGGCCTCGGTCAGCCGCGTGAAATCCTCGATCGATATCTGGCTTTTCGCCGCTCTGCTCATGGCGTCGTCCCGTGCATGGCCGATTTGCCTTCATAGCGGGTTTCATCGCGCTTGCCCAACGGGCTACAATCCCCGCGACGAACCCAAGGAATGCCCATGACCGCCGCCCAGCGCCACCCGGAACCTGCGCCTCAGCCCCTTGTGCTGCGCGCCGACGCGGGCGGCGTCGCGACTCTGACGATGAACCGGCCGGCGGCGCGCAACGCGCTCTCCACGGGCCTGATGGCGGCCATGCAGCAGGCGTTCGACGCGCTGGCGGCCGACGCCGCGGTCAAGGTCATGGTCCTGGCCGGCGCCGGCCCGGCCTTCTGCGCGGGGCACGACCTGCGCGAGCTGCGCGCCGATCCCAGCCGCGCGGCCTACGAGAAAGTATTCGCGCAATGCAGCCGGCTGATGCTGACGATCCTCAACCTGCCCAAGCCGGTGATCGCGCGCGTGCACGGCGTCGCGACGGCGGCGGGGTGCCAGCTCGTCGCGACCTGCGACCTGGCGGTGGCGTCGACCGCCGCGCGCTTCGCCACGCCCGGCGTCAATATCGGCCTGTTCTGCTCGACGCCGATGGTGGCGCTGACCCGCGCGGTCGGGCGCAAGCCGGCGATGGAGATGCTCTTGACCGGCGAACTGGTCGAGGCCGCGGCGGCCAAGGCGCTGGGCCTGGTCAACCGCGTCGTGGCGCCCGAGCGCCTGGACGACGAGACCTTCGCGCTGGCGCGGCTGATCGCGTCGAAGTCGCCGCTGACGGTGCGCACCGGCAAGGAGGCCTTCTATCGTCAGATCGAGCTGGGAGTCGCCGAGGCCTATGCCTATGCCAGCCGCGTGATGACCGAGAACATGCTGGCGCGCGACGCCGAGGCCGGCATCGACGCCTTCATCGCCAAGGCGCCGCCCCCGGAGTGGCAGGGGCGGTGATGACGAACTCATCCTTCGACAAGCTCAGGATGAGGAATTCATTCCACCTCGTCCTGAGCTTGTCGAAGGACGATGGCTCGATGTTGCTGATAAAATGAATCACGACCGTTACGACGATGCCTATATCCGCGCCATCCTCGGCAAGGTGAAAGTAATCGCCATGGTCGGCGCCAGCCCGAACTGGAACCGGCCCAGCAACTTCGCGATGAAGTATCTGCAGGGCAAGGGCTTCCGCGTGATCCCGGTCAACCCGGTGGCGGCCGGCCAGGAGATCCTGGGCGAGAAGGTCTACGCCAAGCTGACCGAGGTGCCGGACAAGATCGACATGGTCGATATCTTCCGCTCCTCCGAGGCGGCCGGGCCGATCGTTGACGACGCGATCGCCCTCGGCGCCAAGGTGGTTTGGATGCAGCTCGGCGTGCGCAACGACGCGGCCGCCGCAAAGGCCGAGGCCGCCGGGCTGGAGGTGGTGATGAACCGCTGCCCCAAGATCGAGTACGCCCGGCTGCATGCCGAACTGGGCTGGCACGGGTTCAACACCGGCGTCATTTCCAGCAAGCGCCGCAAGATCTAGCCGCGCCGAAACCCGTCCACCGCCCGCTTTGCTATTGACCTTGCCGCCGCCGGCATGGGAATGCGGGCGGACCCATCGCGAGGATCGCCCATGACCGACCATCCCAACGCCCCCGGATTCGACACCCTGGCCCTGCACGCGGGCTGGCAGCCCGACCCGGGCACAGGCGCGCGCGCCGTGCCGATCTACCAGACCTCGTCCTACGTGTTCGACAGCGCCGACCATGCCGCCTCGCTGTTCAACCTGCAGACCACCGGCTTCATCTACTCCCGCATCATGAACCCGACGGTATCGGTGCTGGAGGAGCGTATCGCGGCGCTGGAGGGCGGGCGCGGCGCCACGGCCTGCGCGTCGGGCCACGCCGCGCAGGTGGTGGCCCTGTTCCCGCTGATGAACCCGGGCGACGAGTTCGTGGCGTCGAACAAGCTCTACGGCGGCTCGATCACGCAGTTCTCGCAGACCTTCAAGAAATTCGGCTGGAGCGTGAAGTTCGTCGACGCCGACGACCTGGACGCGGTCAAGCGCGCGGTCACGCCCAGGACCAAGGCCATCTTCACCGAATGCCTGTCCAATCCCGGCGGCGTGGTGGTGGACATCGAGGCCCTGGCCAAGATCGCGCACGCCGCCGACGCGCCGCTGATCGTCGACAACACGCTGGCGACGCCCTACCTGCTGCGGCCGATCGAGCACGGCGCCGACATCGTGGTGCATTCCACGACCAAGTTCCTGTCCGGCACCGGCACGACGATCGGCGGCGTGGTGGTCGACAGCGGCAAGTTCGACTGGGCCAAGTCCGGCAAGTTCCCGGACCTGTCCAAGCCCAGCGCGGCCTACCATGGCCTGACCTTCCAGGAGACCTTTGGCGACCTGGCCTACACGATGCACGCCCATGCCGTCGGGCTGCGCGATCTCGGCCCCACCATGTCGCCGTTCGGCGCCTGGGTCACGCTGCTGGGCATGGAAACCCTGTCGCTGCGGATGGAGCGGCACTGCGCCAATGCGCTGAAGGTGGCGCAGTTCCTGGAGAAGCATCCGGCCGTCGCCTGGGTGAACTATGCCGGCCTCGCCTCGAACAAGTACAACGCGCTGGCGAGGAAATACCTGCCGCGCGGCGCCGGCGCGGTGTTCACCTTCGGCGTGCGCGGCGGCTATGACGCGGGCGTGAAGGTCGTCGAGGGGGTCGAGCTGATCTCGCACCTCGCCAATATCGGTGACAGCCGCAGCTTGATCATCCACCCGTCCTCGACCACGCATCGCCAGCTTTCGCCCGAACAACAGGCCGCGGCCGGCGCCGGGCCCGACGTGATCCGCCTGTCGATCGGGCTGGAAAGCGTCGCCGACATCGTCGCCGATCTGGACCGCGCGCTGTCGGGTGCGACGGCGGCCTGACCGCGGTTTCAAGGGGGGAGGAGATGGCCGAACTACGCTGCAAGCGCCGGCAGGCCGGCGCCGTCCTGGTCGCCGCAATCCTGCTGGGCCTGTCCGCCGGCGCCGCGATGGCGCAGAGCCCGCTGGCCGGCAAGACCATCACCGTGGTCGAGCCGTTCGGGCCGGGAAGCCTGACCGAGAAGGTCATGTCCCTGCTGAAGCCCGGCATGGAGCAGGCGCTGGGCGCGCGCATCGTGATCGAGACCCAGCGCAGCCCCGAGGGCACGACGGCCTTCGAGCACGTGGCGCGCGCCAAGCCCGACGGCCTTACGCTCCTCGCCATCACCGACGCGACGCGGCTGTTCTACGAGCGCCTCTCCGGCAGCGCGACCAGGCTGGAAAGCCTCCGGCCGGTCGCCAAGCTGACCGATGGCGTCTCGCTGGCCCTGGTCACTTCCGCGACATCGCCGATCAAGGACTACCAGTCCCTGTTCAAGCAGATGAAGGATGGCAAGGCGCATCCCACCCTGACGCTCTACGGCGCCTCGAGCCCGGCCGGCGTGTTCGCGGCGATCATCGAGGACGACATCGGCCAGCGGTTCGGCCAGCGCAGCTACCAGGTGGACCAGGAGATCATCGAGCTGCTGCAGGGCGGCCGGGTCGAGCTGGGGGTGCTGCCCACGCCGGCGCTGCTGAACCCGGCGAACAGGCTGCGCGGCCTGTTGACCTCCGGCGCGCGGCGGCATCCTGCCCTGCCCGACGTGCCCACGCTGGTGGACACCGCGCTGAAGCGCAAGCTGTCCTTCACCGTCGCGGTCGGCCTGTTCGGACCGTCCGGCATGTCGAGCGAGCTTGCGTTCGCTGTCCGCAAGGCGGCGCAGGCCGCCGCCAAGTCGAAGGACGTCAAGGCGGCCGCCGAGGCCGCCGGCCTGCCGATCGCGGTCAACAATGCCGCCGTGCTGCGCGAGACGATGACGCGCACCCAGCGCGTGATCCGCGATCTGATCGCGCCCTAGCGCCGCCGGGTGAAGACCGCCGATTTCGATTTCGACCTTCCCCCGGACCGCATCGCGCAGACTCCGGCGCGGCCGCGCGACAGCGCGCGGCTCTTGGTGGTGGAGCCCGGCCGGCTGATCGACCGCTGGATCCGCGACCTGCCCGATCTGCTCCGCCCCGGCGACCTGCTGGTCTTCAACGACACGCGCGTGATACCCGCGCTGCTGGAGGGCCGGCGCGGCGACGCGAAGGTGTCGTTCAACCTGCATCGGCGCGCGGCGGACGACGAATGGATCGTCTTCGCCCGCCCGGCCAAGAAGCTGAAGCCCGAGGACCGCGTGACCTTCGGCGACGGGCTGGAAGGCCGGGTGGTCGCGCGGGAGGGCGGCGAGGTGCGCCTGAAGTTCTCGGTCGGCGGCGCTGCGCTGGGAAACATCCTGAACAGGATCGGCCGCATGCCCCTGCCCCCGTATATCCGGCGCAAGGAGGGGCAGCGCCCGGAGGACCAAGCGGACTATCAGACGATGTTCGCGCGCGCCGAGGGCGCGGTGGCGGCGCCGACCGCGGGGCTGCATTTCACTCCCGCCTTGATCCGAACCCTCGACGATCGCGGCATCGCGCGCGTGACCCTGACCCTGCATGTCGGGGCCGGCACGTTCCTGCCGGTCACGGCCGAGGACACGAGCGAACACCGTATGCACGCGGAGTACGGCGAGATCACGCGAGAGGCGGCCGCCGCCATCAACGCCGCGCGCGCCCGGGGCGGGCGCATCGTCGCCGTGGGCAGCACGCCGCTGCGGCTGATGGAAAGCGCGGCGGACGAAAGCGGCACGATCAAGCCCTTCGCCGGCGAGACCGCGATCTTCATCACCCCCGGCTATCGCTTCCGCACCGCCGAGCTAATGCTGACCAATTTCCACCTCCCGCGCTCGACCCTGTTCATGCTGGTCGCGGCCTTCGCCGGGCTGGATCGGATGCGCGGCGCCTACGCCCATGCGATCGTCGCCGGCTACCGCTTCTATTCCTATGGCGACGCCTGCCTGCTATCGAGGGCCGCATGAGCGGGTTTCGCCATGAACTGATCGCCACCGACGGCGCGGCGCGGCGCGGCCGGCTGCATACCGCGCACGGCACGGTCGAGACGCCGGCCTTCATGCCCGTCGGCACCGCCGGCACGGTCAAGGCGATGCTGCCCGACCATGTGCGCGCCACCGGCGCCGACATCGTGCTGGGCAACACCTACCACCTGATGCTGCGGCCGGGCGCCGACCGCGTGCAGCGCCTGGGGGGCCTGCACAAGTTCATGAACTGGCCCGGGCCGATCCTCACGGACAGCGGCGGCTACCAGGTCATGTCGCTGTCCTCGCTGCGCAAGCTGACCGAGCAGGGCGTGACGTTCCAGTCGCATATCGACGGCAGCAAGCACAGCCTGACGCCCGAACGCGCGATCGAGATCCAGTACCAGCTCGACAGCACGATCAGCATGTGCCTGGACGAATGCGCGCCCTACCCGATCGAACCGGCGCTGGGCCGTAAGTCGATGGAGATGTCGATGCGCTGGGCCGAGCGCTGCCGCGTGGCGTTCCGCGAACGGCCGGGCTATGCGCTGTTCGGCATCGTGCAGGGCGGCATCGACCGGCAGATGCGCGCGGAGTCGGCCGACGCGCTGAAGCGCATCGGCTTCGACGGCTACGCGATCGGCGGCCTCGCGGTCGGCGAGGGCACCGGGCTGATGCTGGAGACGATCGACGCCACCATGCCGCATTTGCCGGCGGACCGGCCGCGCTACCTGATGGGCGTCGGCCGGCCGGACGAGCTGGTGGAGGCGGTGCGGCGGGGCATCGACATGTTCGACTGCGTGATGCCCACGCGCTCCGGCCGCACCGGCCAGGCCTTCGTGCCGGGCGGCGTGGTCAACCTGCGCAACGCGCGCCATGCCGACGACGCGCGCCCGCTCGACCCGGCCTGCCCTTGTCCCGCCTGCCGGGGGTTCTCGCGCGCCTATCTGCATCACCTCACGAAGTCGAAGGAGATGCTGGGGCCGATGCTGCTGACCTGGCACAATCTGCAGTTCTACCAGGACCTGATGGCCGGTTTGCGCGGGGCCATCGCCGGCGGTAGCTTGGCGCAATTCGCCGCCGGAGTTCATGCCGCGCGGCGCGCCGGCGACCAGGATGCGGAGACCGATGCCGAAGAAGAAACCTAGCGGCGCCTATGCGGGGCTGACCCAGCTCGGACACCAGACCGCGTGGCCTGCCTCGCCCGAGCGGGCGAAGCTCGAATGCGTGCCCAATCCGCACCGGGACAGCCGGTATGTCGTGCGCTTCGTCTGCCCGGAGTTCACGACGCTCTGCCCGATCACCGGCCAGCCGGACTTCGCGCATCTCGTCATCGACTACGTGCCGCGCGAGCGGATCGTCGAGAGCAAGTCGCTGAAGCTCTATCTCGCCGCCTACCGCAACCAGGGCACGTTCCACGAGGGCTGCACCATCGGCATCGCCAAGGCGCTGGTCAAGGCGCTCCGGCCGCGCTGGCTCAGGATCGGCGGCTACTGGTATCCGCGCGGCGGCATGCCGATCGACGTGTTCTACCAGACCGGACCGGCGCCCCGGGGCGTCTGGATCCCGCCCCAGGATGTCGCCCCCTATCGCGGCCGCGGCTAGGGTTCCGGCGATCCACGCCGAGGCGCTGGCGCTGGGCTTCGACGCCGTCGGCATCGCGCCCGCCCGCCTGGCCGGGTCCGCGCGCGACGGCCTCAGGGATTTCCTGGCGCGCGGCTATCACGGCGACATGGGCTGGATGGCGGCCAATTCCGACCGTCGCGGCGACCCGCTTGTGCTGTGGCCCGAGGCGAAAAGCGTGATCGTCGTCGGCCTTTCCTATGCGCCCGGGCGCGATCCACGTGAAACGTCGGCAGGACCTTGCGCGGGAAACATCTCGGTCTACGCGAGGGGCGACGACTACCACGATGTGCTGAAGGCGAAATTGCGGCGCCTCGCGGAGGGGATGCAGCGAAGCCTCGGCGGCGAGGTGAAGCTGTTCGTCGACACGGCGCCGGTGATGGAAAAGCCCCTGGCCACGATGGCGGGCATCGGCTGGCAGGGCAAGCACACCAACCTGGTCTCGCGCGCGCACGGTTCGTGGCTGTGTCTCGGCGCGCTGTTCACGACGCTGGACCTCCAGCCCGACGCGCCGGAGGCGGACCATTGCGGCACCTGCCAGGCATGTCTCGACGCCTGCCCGACCAGGGCCTTTCCCGCGCCGCGCGTGCTCGATGCGCGGCGCTGCGTCTCCTACCTGACGATCGAGCACAAGGGGCACATCGACCGCGACCTGCGGCCATTGATCGGCAACCGCATCTACGGCTGCGACGACTGCCTGGCCGCCTGCCCGTGGAACAAGTTCGCCCAGGCGGGGCATGAATCGGCGTTCCACGCGCGCGAGGGCTTGAATGCGCCGGACCTGGCGGCGCTGGCGGAACTGGACGACGCGGCCTTCCGCCTGACGTTCGCGAAGTCGCCGATCAAGCGGATCAAGCGCGACCGGTTCGTCCGCAACGTCCTGGTCGCGATCAGCAACAGCGGCCGACGCGATCTGGCCGCCAGCGCCGAACGCCTGCTCGGCGACGCCGCGCCGCTGGTGCGCGCGATGGCGGTCTGGGCTCTGTCGCGGCTGCTGCCGGCGGATGCGTTCGACCTGCGGCGCGCGGAGCATCTTCGAAATGAGAGCGACGCGGCGGTGCGCGCGGAATGGACTGGCGCGTGATGCTTCAACCGCAGACGGCCCCCCACCCTAACCCTCCCCCGCAAGGGGGTAGGGGACGAACAAAGGAGTGCTCTTACTCCGCTCCCTCCCCCTCCATGGGGGAGGGTCGGGGTGGGGGCGGCGTCGCTGTCGCCGCAAGACGCATGTTCCTCATCGGTGCAGCGATCCTCGCGCTCGCCGCCTCCGCGCTGGCGGCCGATCCGCGGCTGCTGCTGTCCTACGAGGCCCTGCCCTCCGCCCAGATCGACCTGCCCAGGGCCAAGACCGCGGCCTATGAGAAGAAGCTGCCGCTCGCGCGCATCGTCGCCGGGAAGCTGGTGCCCGACATCGTCGCCGCGGTCGGGCTCGACCCGGCAAAGGCGCGCACGCGCGTCGAGCCGGGCGGCTACGCGCTGGAGACCAATCCGTCGCTGCAGACGCAGATCGCGCTGACGCCCGCGGACGGCGAGCGGCTGGCGGCGGCGCTCGGCTACGTGCTGCGGCAGGAAGGCGTGCTGCTGTCCGACCTGCACGCGGCCGATGGCAATTCCTACCAGGTCACGATCCAGTTCCCGCGCGGCAAGCTGACGCCGGCGCTGGCCGACGAATTCTTCCGCCGCGCGGCCGCGATCGACCGCGGGCTGGGCGGCGGCTTCGCGGCCCTGGGCGACGCGATGATCTTCCTCAACCTGCGCGGCGCCGACGGCAAGCCCTATAGCGGCCTGGCCGACGGCCCCTTCCGCGACCGCCTGGGCGCGACGAGCCATCTGTTCCCGGGCAGCGCGGTCGCGCGGAGCGGCAAGGCCAGCGCGCGCCTGGTCGAGAACGACTGGAAGGCCGCGCCCAACGGCGAGGACTATGCGCGGATCGTGGATCGCGCGGTCGCGGCGCTCGACCGGCTGCGCGCGCGCCACACGGTGATGGTGCGCTCGCAAGCCAAGCTGCAGGGCTGGGAATAGATCCGAGCGGCGGCGCCGCGCGGCCCGGCTACTCGTCGCGGTGCGTGCGCTCCATGCGCTCGTGCCGCTCCTGCGCCTCGACGCTCAAGGTCGCGATCGGGCGGGCGTCGAGGCGCCGCACGCCGATCGGCTCGGCCGTCTCCTCGCAATACCCGTAGGTCCCGTCGTCGATGCGCCGCAGCGCCGCATCGATCTTCGATATCAGCTTGCGCTCGCGGTCGCGGGTGCGCAGCTCGATCGAACGGTCGGTCTCCAGCGAGGCGCGATCGGTCATGTCGGCCTCGTGCAGGCTTTCCTCCTGCAGGTGCTGCAGGGTCTCGCTCGATTCCTTCAGCAGCTCCTCGCGCCATCGCAGCAGCTTCTGGCGGAAGTATTCCCGCTGGCGCGGGTTCATGAACGGTTCGTCCTCGCTCGGCCGATAATTCGAAGGCAACATCGATCGCGCCATTGCTTACCTGCCCACCCCCAAGCCCCAAACGGCGGCGGAGTATAGGGATGCGCCACACGCCAGGCAAGGCAATCGCGGAATGGCGATTTCCCGTTTTTATTCAAAGATTTGTGAAGGTTTCTTACGGTGCGCGGCCGAGCTTTGCCAGCTCGACCTGGGCCCTCAGATCGATGTCGTCCAGGATCGATTTCAGGCGCGGATCGGTGACCGCCTGGCGCCGTTCCGCGACCAGCTTGACCAGCGCCTCGATGCGGTCGGGGGACAGCCGGCCTTCGATCAGGCCGAGGCGCAGCTCGTCCAGCCGGTCGAGCATTTCCTCGCCGCGCTTGCGGGCGGAGGCATTGTTGCTTTGGTCCGGATCGACTTCCTGGGCCGCGACGATGGCGCTGACCGAGGCGACCGCCCCCGCGCCACCCGTGGCAGCGCCCGATTCGACCTGCTTCAGCGTATCGGCAAAGGACGCGCCCGACCTGGGCCGTTCGACGCGACGCACGCCGGCGCCGACCGTCCCGGCGGGCCCGGTGCGCCCGATCTTCATGGCCTGACCGCGCAATTCATTGCGCGGGAGACTAGGCCAAACCCCCGCCGGTTGAAAGCGACGCCGGCGCGCCGCCCGGCAAATCTTGCCGGCCCGCCTCGGCAGCCCCTGCCCCGGCGGACCAAGACAGCCGTGCCGCTTTCTCCTGTTTAGTGCGATGTTGCAATGACTTAAGAGAAGACAGGCGATGGCACAGCATTCGCTAGTCAAGGACGGAACCATTGGGGTCGATCCGTCATGTCGCTTGCCATGCGCGTTCTGGGTATCGCGGGACTGGGGTTCCTGGCCGCGGCGCTTTGCGTCGCCCCGCCACACCCGGCGGGCGCCCAGTCGCGAATCAAGGATGTCGCCGAGTTCGAGAGCGTGCGCGCCAACATGCTGATCGGCTACGGGCTGGTCGTGGGCCTGAACGGCACCGGCGACAAGCTCGAGAACTCGATCTTCACGCGCGAAAGCCTGATCGGCATGCTCGAGCGGCTGGGCGTCAACGCCCGCAGCGAGGCGCTGAAGACCAAGAACGTCGCGGCGGTGATGGTGACAGCCACCCTGCCCGCCTTCACGCGCCAGGGCAACCGCATCGACGTCAGCGTTTCGACCATGGGCGACGCGACCAGCCTGCTGGGCGGCACGCTGCTGGTGACGCCGCTCCTGGGCGCCGACGCCGAGGTCTACGCGGTGGCGCAAGGGTCGGTCGCCGTGGCCGGCTTCTCCGCCGGCGGCGCCGCGCAGACCGTCGTCAAGGGCGTGCCGACGACCGGGCGCATCGCCAACGGCGCCATCGTCGAAAAGGAGATCCGCTTCGAGCTGGGCCGGCTCAACAACCTGCGCCTGACCCTGCGCAATCCCGACTTCACTACCTCGCGCCGCATCGCTCAGTCGATCAACGGCTTCATCGGCCAGCCGATCGCGCGCCCGATCGACAACGCCACGGTGATCGTGGGCGTGCCGCAGAACTATCCGGGCGAGACGGTCGCCCTGCTGACCGATATCGAGCAGCTGCCGGTCACGACCGACCAGGTCGCGCGCGTGGTGATCGACGAGACCACGGGCGTCATCGTGATGGGCGAGAACGTGCGCATCAGCACCGTGGCGGTGGCCCAGGGCAACCTGACGGTGCGCATCACCGAGACGCCGCAGGTCTCGCAGCCCGAGCCCTTCTCGAACACCGGCCGGACCGTCGTGGTGCCGCGCACCGACATCCAGGTCGACGAGAACTCGGACCGCAAGCTGACCGTGCTGCCCGGCAGCGTGACGCTGCAGGAACTGGTCAACGGCCTGAACGCGATGGGCATCGGCCCGCGCGACCTGATCGCCATCCTGCAGGCGATCAAGGCGGCCGGCGCCATGCAGGCCGAAATCGTGACGATGTAGGAGGCGCGCCATGGCCGGCCCATCCGCGATCGCCACCCCCAGCATCGGCACCAGCGCCGTCGGCCGCGGCCCCTCCGCGCTCAACGCGCACGGCGATCCCGCGGCGGCGCGAAAGGCCGCCAAGGACTTCGAGGCGATGTTCCTGTCGCAAATGTTCGGCCACATGTTCGAGGGCATCAAGACGGACGGCCCGTTCGGCGGCGGGCATGCCGAGAAGATCTACCGCTCGCTGCTGGTCGACGAGTACGGCAAGGCGATGGCGAATGCCGGCGGCGTCGGCATCGCGGACCACGTCATGAAGGAAATCCTGCGCAACCAGGAGGCAAGCAAGCCATGAACCAGAAGACGATCGTCGAGGCGGCGAAGGCCAGCGGCCCGAAGCCCCTTTCGCCGGAGGCCGCCAAGGGCGCGATCGACGAGCTGATCGCGACCGCCGGCCGGCTGATCGGCATGATGGAGCACGAGACCGCGCTGCTCGACCGGATGAAGGTGTCCGAGATCGCCGCCGGGCAGGTGGAGAAGGACCGGCTCGCGCGCGGCTTCGAAGTCAAGCTCCGCGCGCTGGCAGGCGACAAGGCGGCCGTCAAGGCGCTTGCTCCCGCGCTGCGCGCCGAGTTCGAGCAGGCGATGGCGCGCTTCCGCGCCGCCATGGGCGCCAACGAGCGCGCGCTGCGCGCGGCCCGCGAGGCCAACGAGCGGGTCGTGAAGTCGATCGTCGACGCCGCGCAGGCGCAGTCGGCGCCGCGCCATGCCTATTCCGCCGCCGGCACCATGGGCACCGCCGGCGCGCGCGAGCGCACCCAGCCGATCGCGCTGGACCAGCGGCTCTAGGACCTAGCCGCGAGAGGATGCCGCCGCCATGTCGCTGACCGTAGCCCTTCGTACCGCCCTTTCGGCGCTGCAGACCACGCAGTCGCAGCTCCAGGTGACGTCGAACAACATCGCGAACGTCAACACGGCCGGCTACACGCGCAAGACCCAGACCGTTAGCTCGATCGTCCTGGACGGCACCGGCGCGGGTGTACGGGCCGACACGATCAAGCGCACCGTCGACGCCTTCCTGTCGCGCCAGGTGCGCGACCAGGCCAGCACCAGCAGCATGTACGCGGTGATGAACCAGTACCTGCAGAGCGTGCAGGACCAGTTCGGCACGCCGGCCGACAACACCTCGCTGACCGGCTCGCTGTCGGCGCTGGCGAAGGCCATGGCGGCGCTGGCAAACACGCCGGAAAGCCCGACGCAGGCCTCGGCCGTGATCGGCCAGGCGCAGCTCCTGGCGCAGCAGCTCAACGCCTATTCATCGAGCCTCCAGGGCATGCGCGCCGACACGGACAAGGCCATCTCGGCCGCGGTGACCGATATCAACACGGCGCTCGACCGCATCGGCGAGCTGAACGCGCAGATCATGCGCGCCAAGGCGCTGAACCAGGGCATGGGCGACCTGCAGGACCAGCGCGACCAGCTCGTGCGGCAGGTCTCGGAATACATGGACGTGCGCAGCTACGAACGCGACGACGGCGAACTGGTGCTGATGACCGGCGCCGGCCGCCGGCTCGTCGACGGCAACCAGGTCGAGCACCTGTCGCACACCTCCTCGGCCTCGCTGGCCACCAGCACGACCTATATCGACCCCTCGGTGACCGGCTTCTACAACACCGGCGGCGTCGCCGGCATCTACCTGGGCACCCCGCCCGACACCACCAACGGCACCAACGACATCACCAGCGAGATCGCCAACGGAAAGCTGAAGGCGCTGATCGGCCTGCGCGACGATTCGCTGCCGGGCATGCAGTCCTCGCTCGACGAGCTGGCGACGCAGCTGCGCGACGCGCTGAATGCCGCCCACAACAACGGCGCCGCCTTCCCGCCGCCCACCACGCTGACCGGCTCGCAGTCGGTGGTCGGCACCGATCCGTTCGGCGGCGCCGGCGCGTTCCGCATCGCGCTGGTGAACACGACGACCGGCGCGGTCGCGAACGTCGCCGACATCAACCTGGCCGGCCTGACGACGGTCAACCAGGTCATCACCGCGATCAATACCGCCGCGGGCCTGGGCGGCAACGTCACCGCGTCGATCGTCGGCGGCAAGCTGCAGCTCGCTACCGGCAACGGCACCGGCATCGTCATCAACGAGAACACCAGCGCGATTCCCGTGGGCGACGACACGCGCGGCCTGTCGCAGTATTTCGGGCTGAACGATCTCTACGTTGCCGGCGCCAACTACGCCAGCTACGACAGCAACGTGCAGGCCAGCCCGACCGCAGCGCTGGGCCTCACCGGGCCGCTGACCTTCCGGTTCGGCGCGTCGACGGTCAACGTCGCGGTGGCGGCGACCGACAGCCTGGTCGACATCGCCGCCGCGATCAACGGCACCGCCGCGCTGAGCGCCGCCGGCATCCAGGCCGGCGTCATCGCCGATGCGTCCGGGTTCCGCCTGCGCGTCGCCGACGCCGGCGGCGACAACTTCCTCGTCAGCAGCGCCGGCACGGCGGTCACGGGCCTCGGCATGACGGCCCAGCGCGTCGGCTCGGCCGCGCAGATCGCGGTCCGCCAGACGCTGGTGACCAACCCGAACCTGGTCACGCGCGGCGACGTATCGACCACCGCGGTCGTCGGCGACCTCGACATCGGCAGCGGCGACGCCGACGCGGCGCAGCGCATGGCCGACGTGTTCGCCGCGACGCTGGCGTTCCCGGCCAACGGCAACAACCTGCCGGCGCTGAACGCGACGCTGGGCGGCTTCGCGACGCAGGTCGTCTCGTCGGCCGCGACGCAGGCTTCCACCGCGTCGAGCCAGCTCGACTACGCCAAGAGTCTTCTGACGCAACTCGACACGCGGCTGCAGAACGACAGCGGCGTCAACCTGGACGAGGAGCTGGCCAACCTGACCGTGCTGCAGAACGCCTATGGCGCGGCCGCGCGGGTGATCACGGTGACCAACGACCTCTTCGGCGAACTGACCAACATCGTGCGATAGGCGGACAGGCGGTACGTGCCATGACCCGGATCTCGACCCTCGCGCAGTCCACGCTGCTGACCTCCTACATGCTGGGGACGCAGTCGCGCATCGCCGACACCCAGGTGCAGGTCGGCACCGGACAGAAATCGCAGCGCTATGCCGGCATCGCGCCGGACGCATCGCGCCTCTTGAACCTGGAAACCCAGCGCGACAGCGCGCAGGCCTATGTCGCCAACATCACGACGGTGCAGACGCGCCTGAAGCTGATGAATTCCGGTCTCGAGAGCATCGAAGACGTCGCCAACGACATGAAGAGCCTCCTGACCAGCACGATCAACACCCAGGCCGCCTACGACGGCGCGATCTGGAACCGCGCCGACGACGTGCTGAAGCAGATCCAGGAGGTGCTGAACACGCAGGACGATTCGGGCTACCTGTTCGCCGGCGCGCGCCGCGACAAGGCGCCGGTCGACCTGACCTACGCCACGATCAACGCGGCCCCGCCCTTCCCCGCCGCGCCGGCGGGCGGCCCGCCGCCGCTCGCCCCCGCGCCGCCGCTGACCCTGGCCCAGATCGACCAGATCGCGTCCGCCTACTACAGCGGCTCGACCACCAGCAGCAACCTCAGCATCCGCGTCAGCGACAACGTCGCGCCGATCAGCTACGGCGTGACCGCCGACGCCGAGGCGTTCAAGTTCCTGATCGCCGGCCTGCACATGGTGCGCCAGGCGAACACCAAGTTCCCGGCCAATCCGACGGCGACCACGGACATCGACCAGGCCTACCTGCAGAGCGGACTGGAGCTGATCAGCAAGGCCATCGCCGGAGAGCCGACGGCGAACTACCCGGTCCAGGCGCAGGGGCTGCGCCAGCTCGCCGGGCAGGTCGCCGCGACCAACGGCGTGCTGGGCACGATGCTCGAGCGCCACACCAAGTTCATCGGTTACGCCGAGACGACCATCAGCGACATCGAGCAGGTCGATCCGGCCGAGGCCGCCGTGAAGCTGAACAGCGACCAGCTCGCCCTGCAGGCGTCCCTCAGCACCATCGCGCGCCTCAAGGACATCACCCTCTTGAACTATCTGAGCTAAGGAGCCTTTCCATGTCCGTCTTCCCTGCCGCCACCACCTACGAAACCGAGAACGCCGCCGCCGAGCCGCGCCTGACGGTCCAGCACGGCGTCATCATTCGCAACACCGAAAGCCTGCGCAAGCTGAACGAACTGCTTGCCACGGGGTGGCGCGTCATCAACAGCACGGCATTCGAACCCGGCGCCGTGCTGATGGTGATCGAGGCCGAAGGCGATCCCGAATCGATCGCGGAGTTCCGCCAGGTGTTCGGCACCCCGGCCGGCACGGCCTGATCGCGTCCCGGCAGCGGCCGCGACGAACCCCGATCGAACGTCCGCGCAGTTTCCATGGCCGCGAGCGACAGCCTGGACCTTGCGATCGCCCACGGCGCGGCGTCGGCGGATGCGCTGTGCGATCTTGCCGTCGGGCACCATCGCAACGGCGAGCCCGAGCGCGCGGTCGCCGCCTGCATCGAGGCGCTGGCGCTCGCGCCCGATCACGGACCGGCGCGGCTCAACCTCGCCTGCATCCTGCGCGAGCTGGACCGGCTGGAGGAGGCCGTCGCGCACGCGAGCCGGGCCGAAGCGGTCGGACTGGCCCGCGGCGACCGCGGCCTCGTGGCGGACGCGCGCTTCAACCGCGGCCTCGCGCGCCTTGGCCTCGGCGAGCTGGCCGAGGGCTGGGCCGACTGGGACGCGCGGCTCAGCCAGCCGCAATGGCTGCGCTTCGATCCGGCCCGGCGCTGGAACGGCGAACCCCTCGCGGGCCGCCGGCTGGTGGTGCGCCGCGAACAGGGCATCGGCGACGAGCTGGTCTTCGCCACCTGCTACCGAGCGCTGCTTGAGCGCTGTGCCGGGCCGGAGGGCGGGCCGGTACTCTTCGAATGCGACCTGCGGATCGAAGCCGCGCTGGCGCGCGCTTTGCCCGGCGCGGCGCTGCACGGCATCGACACGGTTGCCGGACGCGCCGCCGCGCAGGCCGGGCGGACGGTTCCGCCCAGCGCGCGGCGCGCGCCGGAAGGCGACCTCTGGGTAGCGGCGGGCAGCCTGCCCGGGCTGGTCGGGCGGCCGATCGACCTTGCCCCCGACGGCGCCTTGCTGGCGCCCCTGCCCGCGCTCGCGACGCATTGGCGCCAACGGGTCGATGCGCTCCCCAGTGCCGGCCCGGTGGTCGGGCTGTGCTGGCGCAGCAGCATGGCCGGCAACCGCCGCGACCGGCTGCAGGCGGCGATCGGCGACCTGGCCCCCCTGCTGCGGTTGCCGGGCATCCGCCCGGTCGGCCTGCAGATCGCCCCGCGGCCGGAGGAACTGGCGGAGGCCGAGGCGCTCGCCGGCCGCAAGCTGGAAACCTTCGCCGACCTCGACCTCGCCAACGATTTCGAGCAGGCGCTGGCGCTGGTCGCCGCCTGCGACCTGGTGATCGCCGTCGGCACCTGGATCGTGCCGCTGGCCGGCATGGCCGGCACGCCCGCCTGGTACCTGATGCCGCTGCGCGACTACTGGACGGTCGGGACCGAGACGATCCCCTGGTTCGACGACACGCGCTGCTACGACGCGCGCGAGGGCCGGTTCGCCGATGCGGCGGCGCGGATGGCGCAAGACATCCGGCTCGGAGGCTGGCGATGAGCGCGGCCGAGGCCGGATCGGCCCAGACCGGATCGGCCCAGACCGGACCGGCCCAGACCGGGGCGGCCGAGAGCGGCTTGCCGGTGGTCGTCGAGCGTCTGCGGGCGCACGACTTCCTCGGCGCGGCCGAGGCCGCCGAGGGCGCACTGGCGCAGTCGCCCGGCCATCCCGACCTGCTGCACCTGCTGGGGCTGGCGCGGCGCCATCTGGGCCAGATCGATTCCGCCATCGGCGCGCTGGAGCAGGCCGCGGCGGCCGATCCGCGGCGCGCGTCGTTCCACTTCAACCTCGGCCAGGTCTATGCCGCGCGCGGCAGCCGCGCCGCCGCGATCGACAGCCTGCTGCGCGCGCTGGCGCTCGACCCCGGCCATCCGCGGGCGCGCTACGAGCTGGCCTGCCTGTGGCGCGCAGAGGGCGATCTCGACCGCGCGGAGCGCGAGCTGCGCGCCTGCCTGGCGAAAGGCGCCGACGATGCCCGCATCCATGTCGAGCTGACCGCGACGCTGCTGGACCGCGGACGGCCGGACCTGGTGCTGCCGGTCGCCAAGGCCGGGCTTGTGTTGGCGCCCGAGCTGGCCGCGCTGCACGCCAACCTGGGCAATGCGCTGCGCGACATCGGCCGCCCGAAGCAGGCGATCGCGTCCTACGACCGCGCGCTCGGCCTGGCGCCGGACAGCATCGAGATCCGGCTGAACCGCGCCATGGCGCTGCTGCGCGCCGGCCGGCTGGCCGAAGGCTTCCCGGCCTACGAGGTCCGCCTGGCCAAGCCCGGCATGGTGCGCCCGGCGCTCGCCGCGCTGCCCGCCTGGGACGGTTCGTTCGCGCCGGCGGGCCGGACCCTGCTGCTGCATGGCGAGCAGGGTCATGGCGACAGCATCCAGTTCATCCGCTACGCGGGCTTGGCGCGGCGCCGCGGCGCGCGCGTGCTGGTGGAATGCCAGGAGCGGCTTCACCGCCTGTTCGCCGGCCAGGGCGACGGCCTGGCAGACGCGGTGTTCGTGCGCGGGCGCGAGGTTCCGCGCTGCGACGCACGCGCGTCGCTGCTCAGCATGCCGGCATTGATGCAGACCGACCTGATGTCGATCCCCGCCGCCACGCCCTACCTGCGGCCCGTGCCGGGCGTGGCGTTCGACCTGCCGCAAGCGCCGCCGTCGGCGCGGCTGAAGGTCGGGCTGGTGTGGTCGGGCAATCCCGGCCACCAGCAGGATCACCTGCGGTCCTGCCCGCTCTCCTTCCTGGCCCCCGTGCTGGCCCTGCCGGACATCGCGGTCTACCCGCTGCAGCTCGAGATCGGCGCGGCGGAGCGCGCGCAGCTTGCAGCCGCGCCATCGGTGGTTTTCGTCGATCGTCCGCAGGCGGATTTCGCCGATGCGGCGGCCGCCATGATGCAGCTCGACCTGATCGTCAGCGTGGACACCGCGACCGCGCATCTCGCCGGCGCGCTGGGGCGGCCGGGGATCGTGCTGCTGTCGCAGGGCGCGGACTGGCGCTGGATGGTGGACCGCGAGGACAGCCCGTGGTACCCGACCCTGACGCTGATCCGCCAAGCCCGCCCCGGCGACTGGGCCGGCGTGGCGCGGCGGCTGGCCGAACGCCTGCGCGCGATGCCGGGCACGCCGTTGCCGTCACGCTGAGGGCCGGCCGGTGGTCGCCGCCCCGATGCTCGCCGTTTCGATGGTTCCGCCGATGACGCCCGATCCGTTCCAGGCCGCGAAGCAACTGCACCAGAGCGGCCGGCTGGCGGAGGCGGAATACGCCTATCGCCAGGCGCTGGCGGCGCGTCCCGACGATCCCGGCATCCTGCACCTGCTCGCCGCCCTGCTGGACCAGCGCGGCGACGGCGACACCGCCCTTGCCCTGCTGCAGCGCGCGCTGGAGCTGCGGCCGGGCTTCATCCAGGCGCGGTTCAATCTCGGGCTGCTGCTGCGGCGGCGCGGCGCGCTCGGCGAAGCCGAGGCGATGTATCGCGGCGTGGTCGCGCGGGCGCCAGGCCATATCGACGCCCGGCTGGAGCTGGCGGGCGTGCTGCTGCGCCTGCTCCGCCTTCCCGAGTGCATCGCCGAATACCGCGCGATCCTGGCGCTGGCGCCCGACGACCGGCGCGCGCTCAACAACCTGGGCGCGGCGCTCTTGTCCGCGGGCGACCGGCCGGGCGCCGAGTCCGCGCTCCGCCAGGTGCTGGCGCTCGACCCGCACGACCGCGAGGCGCTCAACAACCTGGGCAACGTGCTGATGGAGCTGGACCGCGCGGCCGAGGCCGCGGACTGCTACCGCGCGGCCCTGTCCGCCGCGCCGCAGGACGCCCAGGTCCGTGCCAATCTCGCCAATGCGCTGGAGAAGATGGGCGACGCGGCCGGCGCGCAGGCCGCCTATCGCCAGTGCCTGGCGCAGGGACGCAACGACGGGCTGCGCCTGCGCCTGGCGATGACGATGCCGGCCATCCCGCAGAGCGTGGCGGAGATCGGGCGCTGCCGCGCCGACGCCTTCGCCGTGCTCGACGAACTGGAAGCGGCGCCGCTGACGATCGCCGATCCGTTCCGCGAGGTGGGCTCGACCGCCTTCTACCTCGCCTACCAGGGTTTCCAGGACCGCGCCTACCAGGAGCGCCTGGCGCGGCTGCACGCGCGCGCGTGTCCGGCGCTGCTGGACCGTGCGCCGCATTGCCGGCTGGGCGTGCGCCGGCCGGGCGGGCGGATCCGCATCGGCTTCGTCTCGACCTTCCTGCGCAACCACACGATCGGCCGGCTCAATCGCGGGCTCATCGCCGGGCTCGACCGCCGCCGGTTCGAGGTGACGGTATTCGCGGCCGCGCCCGCCACCGACCCGATCGCGCGCGCGATCCATGCATCGGCCGACCACGCGGTGATCCTGCCCGCCGGCCTCGATGCGTCGCGCAAGGCCATCGCCGATGCCGGCATGGACGTGCTCTACTACGCCGATATCGGCATGGTGCCGCTGACCTAGTTCCTCGCCTTCGCGCGGCTGGCCCCGGTGCAGGTGACGACCTGGGGCCATCCGCTGACCACCGGCATCGCCAATATCGACCACTTCATCTCGATGGAGCTGGCCGAGCCCGAGGATGCCCGCGCGCATTACAGCGAGAACCTGGCCCGCCTGCCCGGCTTGACCACCTGCTACGAGCGCCCGGCGGCGCCGATGCCGCATCCGCGCGCCGCCTTCGGCCTCGGCGAGGACCGCACGGTCTATCTGTGCCCGCAGAGCCTGTTCAAGCTGCACCCCAGCTTCGACGCGATCCTGGGCGCGATCCTGGCCGGCGACCCGCGCGCGGAGATCGCGCTGCTGTCGGGCAGCCAGCCGCAATGGACCGAGCGCCTGACCCAGCGGCTCGCGCGAGCCCTGCCGCCCGAGGCCCTGCGGCGCATCCGCTTCGTGCCGCGCGTCGCGCCGGACGGCTTCCTCGCGCTGCTCGCGAGCGCCGACGTGATCCTCGACACGACGGTCTTCTGCGGCGGCAACACGACCCTGGAAGCCCTCGCCATGGGCACGCCGGTCGTGACGCTGCCCAGCCCCTATCTGCGCGGCCGCCTGACCTTCGCCATGTACCGCCGCATGGGCTTCACCGAGCTGGTCGCAAAGGACGAAGCCGACTACGCGCGCATCGCCCTGTCGCTGGGCTGCGATGCGGACCGGCGCGCCGCCGCCCGGGCCGCGATCAAGGAGCGCGCGCCGGCCCTGTTCGGCGACCGCCAGTCGATCCGCGCGCAGGAGGAGCTGCTGCTGGCGCTGGTCGGCGGCTGACCCGGCGCTACTGCGCCAGGCGCTCGACCCACTCCACCCATTCCGCGGCGCGCACCGACCACACGGCGGTGCGGTTGACGTGGTCGACCTGGGCGCGCAGCTCGGCCTCGCTGTCCGGTCCGGCCGCGCGGTCGATCGTCGCGACGCAGGCATCGCTGAACGCCGCCGGCATCTCCGCGCCCGGCGCGACCAGCACGCCCATGCCGTCCGTGGTCTCGTCCAGCGCGCCGAGGTCGGTCGTCACCACGCGACACCCCGCGGCCATCGCCTCCATGACCGCGATGCAGCTCGTCTCGGAGAAGGTGCTGGGATAGGAGAGGATCGCCGCCTGGCGCAACTCACGCGCCAAATCGGGCTGCGGCAGCGAGCCTACGTACTCGACCCCATCCATCGCCCGTGCGCGGGCGTAGAGCGCCTTGAACGGGTCGGCTCCGGTCGGATCGTGATAGACTTGCATGCTGGAAAAGATCTTCAGCCGCACGCCCTGGCGGCGCGCGCGGATCGCGGGAAACACGTTCAGCAGCACGTCGAGACCGCGGAACGGCGTGCTGGCGAAGGCGAGCGCGGCCGGCCAGGTCTTGGCCGCGGCAATCGCCTCGCCCGGTTGGAACAGGCCGGCGAAGGACGGGCCGATCGCGTTGCGCAGCACGCCGGTCAGCGCGCCGTCGATCCCGAATGCGCCGAGAAACCGCCGGCGCTGCCATTCGCTGACGAAGGCGAAGCCGTCGTACTGCGCGCGCTCCGCGGGATCGGCCAGCGCCTGGACGGCGGGCTGGTCGTCGGCATGCTGCATCCACAGGATCAGCCGCGTGCGCTTGTCCAGCACGGGCTTCAGCTGGCCGGCCCAGCCCGTGCGGTTGAGCACGATCGCCGCATCGGGCGCCGGCGCGAAGGCTTCCGTGAAATCGCCGTCGAAGCTGTGGAGCTTGACGCCCCGGGCAAGTCCGGGCGTGGTCGTGTGGTTGATGACGAAGACCTCGTGCCCGGCCGCGGCAAGCGCCTCGGACAAATAGCAGAGCGCGGACTGCGAGCCGCCGAGCGGGGCGCGGTAGGGCGTGTCGACCGTGTAGTCGATGTCGATATTGTCGAGAAAGACGAGCTTCATGCGCCGGGCAAGCTAGCCGACCCGCAAGCGTCGCGCCAGATCGCGCGATAGGCGTCCTCGAGCGCCCGCGTGAAGCCCGGCGCGTCGCATACCGGCGCCGCCAGCATGGCCGCGCGCAGCTCGCACCGCAGACGCTGGCGCCGCGTCCCGTCTCCGGCGAGCCCCAACGCGATCGCAAGATAGGATTCCGCGTCGCCCGCGACCAGGTCTCCAAGGCCCGCGTCCGAAAGCATGCCCACGGCATGACGGCGGAAATAGGTCGCGCCGGCTTGCGTGACCACGGGCACGCCCATCAGCAGTGTCTCGATCGTCGTGGTGGCGCCGGTATAGGGCAACGGATCGAGCGCGATGTCGACCGCGCCGATCGCCGCGAGATGCGCGTCCCAGCCCGACGCGCCGGCATAGGCGATCGCCCCGCGCGGCGCGCCGTGGCGCGCGAAGCGGCGCGCGAAATCGTCGCGAACCGGCGCGTCCTCGAAGGCCGGCGCCTTCAGTACCAGCCGCGCCGCCGGCAGCGACGCCAACAGGCGCGACCACAGCGCGACCGTCGCGTCGTCGATCTTCTGGGGGTTGTTGAAGCTGCCGAAGACGATCCCTTCGTGCGGCGGCCTGGCCGGTATTTCCGGCAGGCGCCCGGGCGGCGTGTAGCAGGTCCACACCAGCGGCAGGCGGTGGAGCCGCTCGGTGAACAGCGCCTCGGCGCCGGGCGGCGCCACCGCGTTGTCGACCAGCGCCCAGTCGATCGCGTCGACGCCGGTCGAGAACGGATAGCCGGCCCACGCGACCTGCACCGGGGCCGGGCGGTGCGCGAACGCGGAAAGCCGGCTGCCCGCCATGTGGCCGCTCAGGTCCACCAGGATGTCGATGCCGTCCGCGCGGATCGCCTGCGCCAGCGCAAAATCGTCGAGCCGCGCGGTTTCCCGCCAGCGGTCCGCCGCGGCGCGGATCCGGGCGGTCACGGCGTCGGGCCGCGCCACGGCGGCATAGCAGAACACCTCGACCGCATCGCGGTCGTGATGGTGGATCGGCCCCGCCACGAAGGCGCCCACCGGATGCCGGCAGAAATCGGGCGACACGTAGCCGATGCGCAGCCGGCGCTCGGCCCCGCGCGGCCGGGCACGCGGCAGCTCCGCCCGCGCGCGCCCGAACCGTTCGTTCCAGCGGCGATGCGCGGCCAGCACGTCCGGCGGCGCGACCGCGGCGTCGTAGCAAAGCCCGTAGCAGAGATTGCTGGCCGCGACCGGGTCGTCGGGCGCGAGCTCCACGGCAAGGCGCAGCGCGGGAATGGCCTCGCCGATGCGGCCGGCCTCGGCGAGGGCCAAGCCCAGATTCCCCTGCGCGCGCGAATTGCCCGGCGCCAGCACGCTGGCGCGGCGATAGCTCTGCACGGCCTCGGCCAGCCGGTTGCGGCGGCGCTCCAGGTTTCCGCGATTCAAATGCGCGGCCGCGAGCGCCGGATCGAGATGGAGCGCGGCATCGAGCGCGCGCTCGGCCCCGTCGAGATCGCCAAGGACCAGCAGCGCATCGCCGAGGTTGACCAGCGGCATCGGGTCGTCCGGGTCGAGCCGCGCCGCCTGGTGGAAGGCGGTGACCGCCTCCTGCGTCCGGCCGGCGCCGGCAAGCGCGAGGCCGCGGTTGTTGTGCACGCCGGCCCGGTCGAGCCCCAGCGCGATGGCCTGCCGATAGTGCTCCGCCGCCGGCTCGCATCGGCCGAGCGCCATCTGCGCCTCGGCCAGGCGCAGATGCAGCCGCGGATCGCCGGGGCGCGCGTCGAGCGCCGCCTGGCAATGCGCGATGGTCCCGGCATGGTCGCCGGCGGCGCGCGCCAGGTCGCCGAGCCCGATCCGCGCATCGACCAGGGACGGGTCGCGTTCCAGCGCCGCGCGGTAGTGCGCCGAGGCCTCGGCCGGCCGCCCCGCCTTGCGGCAGGCCTCGCCGAGGCTGTGGTGGTACGCGGCCGGGGCCGGATCCGCCGCGACCGCGCGCTCGATCAGGCCGATCGCGCGATCCGCCTGGCCGCGTGACAGCGCCGCGAGGCCGAGCAGATGCAGCGCATCGGCGACCGGACCGTGCTCCGCGAGCACGCGCTCGTAGAGCGCCTCGGCCTCGTCGAGGCGCCCGGCGCGGTGCAGGTCGATGGCTTGCCGGATCAGGGGCTGGATGAGGGCCCGGGCGGACCGGCCTTCGCCCGCCGGACCCGAGTCAGGGCCCGGAGGCATGGGAGATCAGACGGCGACGCCGCCGCCGGCGGCCATCTTCGGCGGCATGGGCTGCGCGCCCGGCGCGGCCTCGGGCCGCGTCATCAGCCCGGCGGCGATGTTGCGGTTGATGTCGATCAGCGAGTTGAGCTTGCTGGCGGCCGGGTTGCTCAGCGCCGACAGGGTCTGGCGGTCGACGAAGATGCTGAGGCTGATGATGTTGGCCTTCAGTTCGGGCGGCAGCGGGTTCTCGGGCGAGGCGACGTCGCACTGGATGATCGTCCATAGGCGCCAGTTCAGGCGCAGCGCGGTGCGGTAGGCCTCGGGATCACTGTCGACCTGCTGGCGCGCGTCGCTGAGCCGCCGCGCCGCTTCCATCAGCGCGCGGGCCTCGGTGCTGCGCGGATTGCCGCCGAGATTCTGCGTATGCGTATAGGCTGACCTAGGATTTGCCAGCGACATTCTTCAGTACCTTGTCCTCGTAGGCGATCAGCTTGCGGCATGATTTCAGCGCCGCGTAGTGATTGCCCCGAATGATCCCTTCCCCTATTTCAAGGGCGAGTGGCGTCGCGCTCGGCACCGCCTGGATGAACTCTCTCAAGTGTGTGTTAAATTTCTCTTGATACGGGGCGGACCGGTCGGGGAACAGGTAGAGCATCTGGACCAGGAAATAGATGCGTTTTGCCGGGGTGTTCGCGTCCCGTTCCTTCAGAATGTCGCGCTCGCGCAGGACCACGGCGCGGTTTTCCAGGACCAGCTCGGCCTTGTCGCGGCCGTTGACGATCACCGCCTGGTTAACGACCACCCGCTCGCCCGGCTTCAAGACCAGCTTCAACGCCATCCGCGCCCTCCCGGTTCGGCCGACCGCGCGGCAGGAACGTCTTGCCGCGCCCCTTCGCGGCCGGCGGGTACCGCCGGCGGCGGAAGTGCGCCAAACTATCGCGAATGACCCGGCGCCACCAAGCAATCCGGGCCGGATGCCCGCCGGGGCGCGCCCCGCCTATGAAAAAAAGAAGACGGCGGGGTCCTGGGACCCCGCCGCCGTTCAGTCCTGCGGTACCGGCGATTCGGCCGGAACCGCGCGCTAGGCTTATCGGAAGAGGCTGAGAACCGCCTGCTCGCTCTGCGACGCCAGGCTGAGGGCGTTGATGCCCAGCTGCTGGCGGGTCTGCAGGGCCAACAGGTTGGCGCCTTCTTCGTTCAGGTCGGCA
>JADZDN010000163.1 GCA_020851015.1 Alphaproteobacteria bacterium
CGTCCCTGGCCAAAATGCGCCCCGCTTAGCCCAGGTGGCGGAACTGGCAGACGCGCAGGTTTCAGGTACCTGTGGCCGAAAGGTCGTGGAAGTTCGAGTCTTCTCCTGGGCACCAAAGCAACGCCTTCGATGGCCGCACCCAACATCAAGCTTCACCAATACGATCTGCCAGCCGGGGTGCGATTTGCGGGCAGCGTCGCGATCGATACGGAAACGATGGGGCTGCACCCCCATCGCGACCGGCTGTGCCTGGTGCAGCTGAGCCAGGGCGACGGCAACGCGCACCTCGTGCAGTTCCCGACGCCGCGCTACGACGCGCCCAACCTGAAGGCCCTGCTGACCGATCCGGCCGTGTTGAAGCTATTCCATTTCGCCCGCTTCGACGTGGCGGTACTGCAGCACTACCTGGGCGTGACCACGCAGCCGGTCTACTGCACCAAGATCGCCTCGCGCCTGGTGCGCACCTTTACCGACAAGCACGGGCTCAAGGACCTGGTGAAGGAACTGCTCGACGTCGACCTGTCCAAGCAGCAGCAGTCCTCTGACTGGGGCGCGGCGGACCTGACCCAGGAGCAGATGCGCTATGCCGCCTCGGACGTGCTGCATCTGCACGCGCTCAAGAACAAGCTCGACTTGATGCTGAAACGCGAGAGCCGGACCGACTTGGCCCAGGCCTGCTTCGCCTTCCTGCCCTACCGCGCCGCCCTCGACCTCGCCGGCTGGCCGGAAGAGGACATCTTCGCCCATTAAGGAATTGCCCGGGAATCCCTGGGGATTCGGCGGGTGGTTTGACCTTTAACCCTCCCGCCGGCATACTGCTGAAATCGTAAAGCAGTCGCGGTACGGCCTTGGAATCCTTAGGCCGTTAAGAACTATGCAAGGGTCGTACCGCTGGATTGTCGCGCCCCGGTTTGCTACCGGCGCCGCGGCGGCTGGGGCGGCGAGGTCCGCCCAAAGGCGAGACTGGAGGCGAGGCGGCGGGCGTTGCCCGGCGCTTACCTATCGAAGGCGTATGGACGACCCTTCCACCTTTGGCGCGATGGCCCGATGACCACCCCGCAGCGACAAGCCGACCAGCGATCCCCCCAATCCGAAAGCAACGACGCTGCGCGCGATCTCGACTCCGCGCGCCGCACGCTGGCGACCGAGGCCGACGGCATCGCGGCGCTGCGCACCGCCCTGGCGGGCCCGTTGGGCGTCGCCTTCGTGCAGGCGCTCGACGTGCTCTCGGGCGCGACCGGCCGCGTCGTCGTCAGCGGCATGGGCAAGAGCGGGCATATCGGCCGCAAGTTCGCCTCGACCCTGGCCTCGACCGGCACGCCCGCGCTCTATGTGCATCCCGGCGAGGCCAGCCATGGCGATCTGGGCATGGTGGCGAAGGGCGATGCGGTCATCGCGCTGTCGAACTCGGGCGACACCGAGGAACTTTCGGACATCGTCGCCTATACGCGGCTGCGCGCGATCAAGCTGATTGCGATCACCGCCCGCGCGCCCAGCGCGCTGGCCGATGCCGCCGACGTGGCCCTGGTAGTGCCGAACTCGCCCGAGGCCTGCCCGATGGGCCTGGCGCCGACCACCTCCACGACCGCGATGCTGGCGCTGGGCGACGCGCTTGCCGTCGCGATGCTCGAGCGCAAAGGATTTTCGCCCGACCAGTTCCACGTGCTGCATCCCGGGGGGCGGCTTGGGCGGCGCTTCCTGCGCGTCGAGGACCTGATGCACGCCGGCGACGCCATGCCGCTGGTCGGTCCCGACATGAAGATGGCGGACGCCGTTCTGGTGATGAGCGAGAAGCGCCTGGGCTGCGTCGGCGTCGTCGATGCCGCCGGCAAGCTGATGGGGATCATCACCGACGGCGACCTGCGCCGGCACATGTCGAAGGACTTGCTGGGCCGGCGGGCGCACGAAATCATGACGCTGCGCCCGAAGACGATCCGTCGCAGCGCGCTCGCGGCCGAGGCGGTCGGGTTCATGACCAACGCGCACAGCCCTTTCACCACGCTGTGGGTCGTCGAGAACGAGCGGCCGGTAGGAATCCTGCATATCCACGACTGCCTGCGCGCGGGCGTCGCGTGACGGAGCCGCGCGCATGACCGCCCAGGTGGCGCCCGGCCAGGCCGGCGCGGCGCCGCCGCCGCGGGGCGCGCCCGGGCCGGGCCGCGAACCGGTGGGGCCTGCGCGCCGACCCAAGTCGCGCCAGGTCCGCGCCGCGGTGGGCTTCCACAGCCGGCTGGTCGGCTTCCTCAAGCTGACCTTGCCGCTGATCGCCGGCGCGCTGGTGGTGATGGTGGCGGCCTGGCCGCATCTCTACCAGCGCGAGGACCGCTTCAAGATCGGCGTTTCGAACATCAATATCGAAGAAGCGGCGACCGTGAAGATGGTCAAGCCGCGCTATACCGGAATCGACGCGGCCAACCGCCCTTACGTGCTGACCGCCGACGACGCCGTGCAGCAGGCCACGGATTCGAACGTCGTCGAATTGAACCTGCCCAAAGGCGATGTGACCCTGTCGAACGGAAGCTGGGTCGCGCTGACCGGCGAGACCGGCCATTTCTACAAGGACCTGCACATCCTGGACCTGTCGGGCCAGGTCAACATGTTCCACGACGCGGGCTACGAATTCCGCACCGCGACCGCGCGCTTCGACATGGCGGCGGGCTCGGCCGAGGGTAACGACCGCGTCGACGGCCAGGGTCCGTTCGGCTCGGTGGTCGCGGAGGGTTTCCGCGTCGTCGACAAGGGAGCGGTGGTGCATTTCCTCGGCAAGTCGCGCCTGGTGATCCGGCGTGACCTGATGGCGGCGCCCAAATGAATCGCGCGATCGCCCTGGCCCCCGCCGCCCTGCTGGCGCTGCTGGCCGTCGACCCGGCAGCCCCGGCGCGCGCGCAGGGGCTTGGGCTGCTCGACAAGAAGTCCGACGCACCGATCGAGATCGAGGCGGACGACGGCATCGAGTGGCGGCAGAACGAGAAGGTCTACGTCGCGCGCGGCAACGTGAAGGTCGTCCGCGGCGAGATCACGGTCTATGGCGACACGGTGACCGCGTACTACCGCGAGGCGGCGCCGGGCGCGAAGCCCAAGGACGCCAAGCCGGCCGATGCGTCGGAGAAGCTGTTCGGGGGCGGCGGAACCGAGATCTGGAAGCTCGACGCGGTCGGCAGGATGCGGATCGAGACCAGCGGCGACCAGGCCCTGGCCGACCGCGGCGTCTACAATGTCGACCTGGGCGTCTTGACCCTGACCGGCCAAGTGCGGCTGACCTCGCCCGGGCGCAATACCACCGCCTATGGCGACGAGGCGGTCTACGACACCAACCAGGCCGTGATGGTGCTGACGGGCAAGGGCCTGCGCTTCGAGAGTCCGCAGACCAAGATCACGGCGCGCGACAGCCTGGAGTACTACGACCACAAGAACCTGGCGGTCGCGCGGGGCGACGCGGTGGCGATCCAGCAGGACAAGCGCGTGCGCGCCGACGTGCTGACCGCGCATCTGAACGAGAATCGCGGCCGCGCCGGCGCCCAGCCCGCGGCGCCAGGCAAGCCGGCCCCGCCCGGCAAGGCGCCGCCGCCGGGCAAGGGGCAAGCCGCGGCCAAGCCCGGCGCGCCGGCCCCTCCTGGCGCGCCCGGGCAGCCCGGCAACGGGATCGAGCGGTTGGACGCGTTCGGCAACGTCTTCATGTCGTCCGATCAGTCGATCGCCCGCAGCGAGAAGGGCGTTTACACCGTGTCAACCGGAATGGCGCTATTGAGCGGGGGTGTGAAGATCACGCGCGGGGAGAACCAGTTGAACGGCGAGACGGCGGAGTTGAACCTCAACACGGGGGTCAGCCGCATCCTTAGCGGCGGAGCCACCGCCAGCGCGACCGGGCAGCGCGTGCGGGCGATATTCGCGCCGACCAAGGCCGCCCAGCCGGCCGGCGCTGCCGAGCAGATGAGCGAGACCAAGCAGCCGGCCGCTGCCGACAGCCCGTCGCGTCCCCGCCTGCCGCCGAAGCCGGTGTCGCAATGAGCCTCAAGAACCTGATCGGCCTGTTCCGCAGCGAACCGTCGCCGCGCCGCGACCGGCGTGGCCGACGCCGCCCGACGGCGGATGTCGAACCATCGCTCGCCCGCGCCGCCGCACCGGCGACCACCGCCGTGCCATCCGTAGCGAAGGCGCCCGCGGGAGCGCCCGCGCCGGTGGCGGCGCAAGCCGCTGGCACGGGCGACGCTGCGGCGAAGCCGCCGGCAAGGCCGACAATGCCCCCCCAGCCGCCGGCGCCGCTACCAAGTGGTGCTGCGCCGCACGCGCGCGCGACGTCGACGACGACGCCCGCCGCCGCCGCGCCGCCCCGCCCGGCACAGGCGCAGCCGGGCGCCGCGCCGCGGCCTGCCCTGCAGCCGCTCGCGACGCCGCAACCGGCTACGCTGCCGACCGTCCCGCAACCATCCGCCGCGCAGCCGCCTTCCGCCCCCCGGGAGACCGCACCGCAGGCTGCGCCGGTCGCGGCCGCGCCGACGCCGCTTGCGGCAGCGCAGGCCGCCCGTGCCGCCGCCGCCGCCAAGCCGCGCCTGGTGGCCGAGAATGCCGGGCTGCAGGCGAGCAACCTGGGCAAGCGATTCAAGAACCGGCCGGTCGTGCGCGACGTCAGCCTGCATGTGAACCGCGGCGAGGCGGTCGGCCTGCTGGGGCCGAACGGCGCCGGCAAGACCACCTGCTTCTACATGATCACGGGCCTGATCTCGCCCGACTACGGCACCATCACGATGGACGGCGTCGACCTGTCGGACCTGCCGATGTACCGGCGCGCGCGTCTCGGCATCGGCTATCTGCCGCAGGAGGCATCGATCTTCCGCGGCCTGACGGTCGATCATAACCTCCGCTCGGTGCTGGAAGTGGTCGAGCCGCGCGCCGACCGCCGCGAGCCGCGGCTTGACGAGC
>JADZDN010000164.1 GCA_020851015.1 Alphaproteobacteria bacterium
TCCAGCCTGTAGCGCCCTCGGCGATCACGGTCGTGATGTCGTCCGTGATATCGATCAGGTCGTCGTCGGTGACGATATCCCAGTCGTCGTATTCATCCTGGGTCATCGGCCGGAACGGGTGGTAGTCACGGAAGGCATACAAGCGGTCCTCGACCTCGGTATTCAGTGGATGCCCGCGGTATCCCGAGCCGATCGCGACGTTCAGGAACGCCTGCTGGCCCACCGGTTCGATCAGCGCGACATCGGGCGAGGCGTAGAAGCGGCGCGTGACGGCCATGGTCGGCGTACCCACGTCCTTGGCGCCCAGCGAGGTCATCACCCCGCCGGCCACCAGCGCGCTCGCCGCGGCCCCGTTGCTGATGTCGAAGCGCCACAGCTGGCCTGCCAGGTCGCCGACGTACATGCGGTCGGCGTTGCCGTCGTTGTCGATGTCCAGCACCGAGACGGGACTCGGGATCGCATGCGTCATGCGCGCCAGCTCGAGGCTCGCGCCGGAGCCCGTGCCACCGGCCGACCACAGCAGCGCGCCGCTCACGGCGTCGATCATGTAGAGGCGGCTGCCAACGTCGTCGCTGCTGACGTAGCTGTAGTTGTCTTCGTCCGCATCGTAGCCGCCACCCAGAATCAGCACGAGCTTCTGCGCATTCTGGCTCGCACCGTTCACGTGGACCTTGGCGAGTGTCGGCGTCGACCAGGTCTGGCCCAGCCCCGGCAGATCGGCCTCCGATAGGCTCCACAGGAACTTGGGATCCTCCTTGTTCGTCACGTCCATCGCGTAGTAGCGCGTGACGCTGGCATTGCGACCCGTGCTGAAATACAGCAGCACCCGATCCGACGTCGCGGCACTTCCAGTCACCTCGACCGTACCGTCACCGTCCTGGTCGTACTTCAGCAGGCGCACCGGCCCGTCGAGGCCGTAGTGCTTGGCCGAACTCGCCGCGTTCTCGTACAGGTCCGCGAGATCCGGCAGCAGTTCCTGGGGGATGAAGCTCCACAGCTCCGCGCCGCTGCTGGCGAGGTCCGAACCGTCAGCCGCCGCCGTGGCGTCGATCGCATGCAGGTAACCGTCGTTCGTGGTCACGAACACGACCGTCTCATAGCCGGTCGTGCCGGCGCTGCCCTCGCTGTAGATGAGCACGGCCGGTTCACTATGCACTGGATCACCCATCGAGCGGCGCGCGCCGGAGGTGTCGTCTTCGTCGTTCTCGCCCTTGACGTCGATGCCACGCGCCCAGGCGATGAGATCCGCGTAGTCCGGATCGCCCGCTTCGAGCGCCAGCACGGAGGCGTTGGAGGCATCGATCGCGTCCTGGATCTCCGCGAGATCGCGGCCGGCGCCCGAGTAGGCATTGGTGCCCAGCAGCGTATAGACGTGCCGATCATCGATGCTGGCGGCGTCCGGCAGCTTGTTGGCCGCACCGCCCAGCAGCACGGACGACCCATCGGCCTCGGCACTCCAGTAGCTGCGTGCATCGTCGTCGAAGAAGCCCGTGGCCGGATCGACGGCCGAGGCGCCGGTCTGGTCTACCACGGTCTCGTTGACCACCTTGTACTTCTTCACGTTGCCGACCCAGCGGAAGGTCGACTGCGGCAGGAACACCGAGACATACAGGTCGTCGAGCGTCTGCGTGCGGTTGAAGGCATTGACGGCCACGGTCGGTGCCGAGAACAGCGTGTCGGTCTGCTCGGCGATGTCCTCGGCGATCGCGGCGAACACCGAGTTGAGGCTGGCGCTGCTGGTGGCCGTATACGCCTGGCCGCCACCGCGCGTAGCGGCGCTCTGCAGCAGAGCGAAGGCCGCAGTTTCCTCGCCGCTGTCGTAGAAATCGGAGCCGAACCCGATGTAGTAACTACGCACATTCTGCACGTCATCGACGTCGTCGCGCAGGTCGGTCTCGTACATGTACTCGGACAGCGCCGCCAGGCACCGTCCACTGCCGCTACCGCTGCAGCCCCCGGTCTTGGTCGCGAAATCGGGCAAATCCTCGATGAAGTCGTCAGCCTCGTTGTCGCTGGTTGGCTGGCCGTCCGTCAGGTAGACGATGTAGTTCTTCTGGCAGGAGTAATCCGCCGGGCTGTCGTACGTCGTGCCACTGGAACTGCCACCGGTGCGCGACGCCGCGACGCTGTTCCTGGCCTCGGTCTGCCCGCTCGAACAGCCACCGAAGTCCGGATCGTCCTCGTTGCAGACATGCGACTCGTCGCCCGAGTCCACTTCACCGCCGCTGAAATAGCGGTAGGCCTCGGCCAGCGTCTCCGACAGCGGCGTGTTGCCGGCGAAATGCCAGCCTTCGATCTCGGCGATCAACGCCGCTCGATTGTCCTCGATGTCGTCGATGGCATTGGTCACCATGCCGCCGTAGCCGTCCGCAGCCGGACTCCACCCGCTTCCCACCGTGTCATAGCGCATCAAGCCAACGCTGACGCCGTTGATCGAGCTCAGCAGGCCCACGGCCGCATCCTGCATGATCGAGGCGCGCGTCGAGACCGTCGGTCCGCTGACCTGCAGGAAGTTCAGGTAGTTCGGGCTGTAGATGCGGTAGTCGCCGCCCTGGTTGGTGCCACCACGCCGGCCACCGCTGCTCGCCGTCCACCACGAATTGGCGGAATCCGCTACCCACACACCGCCGCCGGTGCTGCTGTTGTCGATGTCCTTGCTCGGCCACAGGTCGCTGCCACTGACGCCGTTGCCGTGCACGCCGGCATCGTCCTCGCATTCGACATCGCTCCCGCTGGAGACCCCCAGGCTGCTGCTCCAGCGCCAATTGGACCCGCTGCGGGTGCTCACCTGACCCCAGCGGATGAACTCGCCAGAGTAAAAGCCGCTCGTGGCGTCGTCGATCGCATCCAGAGCCGCCTGACACTTGAAATCATCCAGATCGACGCGCGACCCCGTGTCACTGCAATCCGGCGGATCTGTGTCGGCACCACTGTCCACGGCGAAGTACGCGTAGCTGCTGGAGCAGGTCCCGCCATCGGCGCTGTAGTCATGCGCCGGATCGTAGCCCGAGGTGCTGTCCTCGACCTCGATCGTCATACTGCCCGAGGTATCCAGGATCAGCATGATGTTGGCCGGCACGTTGATATTCGTCGTCGTGAAGAAGATCTCCGTGTCGTCCGCACGCGCGCTGCCGAACGCTCCGCACATCAGCACGGCGCCCAGCACCAGCGACTTGAGGCGATCGATGTGTTTCATGAGTGCAATCCTTGGGGGATACCGTTAGCGGCCACTGGCGGCCAGGCGCGTGGCGGCCAGATCCCTGACGCGATAGGACACCTGCAGCACCGTGCGGGGATTGGCGCGCA
>JADZDN010000165.1 GCA_020851015.1 Alphaproteobacteria bacterium
AGCGCGCGCTCGATCCTGCACCTGGCCGAGCTGTTCCGCCTGGCCGACCAGGCGGGATTGCTCGCCGACCCCGACCTCGCGATTGCCCGCATGCGCTCGGTGCTGGCGACGCAGGGGGTGCTGAACTGAGGCGTCGAGGAACCTTCATCCTTCGACAAGCTCAGGATGAGGAAACCCAATCGGTCCTCGTGCTGAGCCTGTCGAAGGACGCGCGCGACGAAGGTCCGCGCTCCTCATCCTTCGAGACGGCGCTTCGCGCCTCCTCATCCTTCGAGACGCTCGCTGCGCTCGCTCCTCAGGATGACGCGTTCTTCATGGACTCCCGTAAATCGCGTCATCCTGAGGAGGCGCGAAGCGCCGTCTCGAAGGATGAGGAACACGACCTAGCCGGCCCGCATCTCCTCCAGCGGCCAGCGCGGGCGGGGGGCGAAGGACAGGTCGTCGGTAAGGCCCAGGCGGAGCCTCTCGATCCCGGCCCAGGCGATCATCGCTGCGTTATCGGTGCAGAGCGCCGGCGGGGGCGCCACGAAGCGGAAGCCCCCGCGTTCGCAGGCCTGCGCCAGGCGCGCGCGCAGGAACCGGTTCGACGCCACGCCGCCGGAGATCACGAACGGCGCCGGTGATCCATGCTCTTCGGCGAAGCGCGCCATGGCGCGTTGTGCGCGGTCTTCCAGCACCTCGGCGACGGCGGCCTGGAACGAGGCGGCCACGTCGTCGCGATCCTTCGCGAGCAGGTCGGCGGGCAGGGCCGCCACGGCGTGGCGCACGGCGGTCTTGAGGCCGGAGAACGAGAAGTCGCAGTCCGGGCGGCCCTTCATCGGCCGCGGGAACGCGAAGCGCTTCGCATCGCCCCCTAGCGCCGAACGTTCCACGGCCGGGCCCCCAGGATAGTCGAGCCCGATCAGCTTCGCCACTTTGTCGAACGCCTCGCCCACCGCGTCGTCGACGGTGGTGCCGTAGCGGCGATAGCGGCCGACGCCTTCCACCGCGACGAGCTGGCAATGCCCGCCCGAGACCAGCAGCAGCAAGTAGGGGAAGGACAGGTCGTCGGTGAGGCGCGCGGTCAGGGCGTGGGCTTCCAGATGGTTGACCGCCAGGAAGGGCTTGTCGAGCGCCGCCGCGATGGCCTTCGCGGTCATCACGCCGACGATCACCCCGCCGATCAGGCCCGGCCCGCCGGTCGCGGCAATGCCCGCGAGGTCACGGAAATCGATCCCTGCCTCGCGCATCGCCTGGCGCACCAGCCCGTCGAGATGCTCCAGATGCGCGCGCGCGGCGATCTCCGGCACCACGCCGCCATGCGGGGTGTGCTCGTCGAGCTGCGACAGCACGACGTTGGCGCGGATGCGGCGCTCCGCGTCCACCACGGCGGCGGCGGTTTCGTCGCAGCTCGTCTCGATGCCCAGCACGATCATCGGGCGATGATAGCAAACGCGGCCATGGTCCTGCCCCATTTTCCGGGGTAAACACAGCCGCATGACCCAAGCTCCTCCCGCCCTGCGGATCGGCACGCGCGGCAGCCCCCTGGCGCTGATCCAGGCCGGGCTGGTGCGCGACGCGCTGGCGATGGCCCATCCCGCGCTGGCCGCGCCCGAGGCGATCGCGATCGAGGTGATCCGCACGACCGGCGACAAGGTGCAGGACCGGCCGCTCAGCGAAATCGGCGGCAAGGGCCTGTTCACCAAGGAGATCGAGGAGGCGCTGCTCGCCGGCCGCATCGACCTGGCGGTGCACTCGGCCAAGGACATGCCCACGGTGCTGCCCGACGGGCTGTGGCTGTCCGCCATGCTGCCGCGCGAGGATCCGCGCGACGTGCTGCTCACCCGCACGGGCGGCGACCTGGCGTCGCTGCCGAAGGGCGCGCGGCTGGGCACGGCCAGCCTCAGGCGCCAGGCGCAGCTGCTCAACCGCCGGCCCGACCTGGTCCCGGGCAATCTGCGCGGCAATGTCGAGACGCGGCTGCGCAAGCTCGCCGAAGGCCAGGTCGACGCCACGGTGCTGGCGCTGGCGGGGCTGAAGCGCCTGGGGCGCGGCGAGGCCGGCGGCGTCGTGCTGTCGGTCGAGGAGATGCTGCCGGCGCCGGCCCAGGGCGCGATCTGCATCGAATCGCGGGTCGGCGACGACCGGGTCAACGCGCTGCTGGCTGCGATCGACCACGAGGATACCTCGTGCGCCATCGTGGCCGAACGCGCGCTCTTGAAGGCGCTCGACGGCTCCTGCCGCACGCCCATCGCCGGGCTGGCGCTGCTCGACCGCCAGGGCGGGCTGGCGCTCGATGCGCTGGTGGCCAGCAACGACGGCAGCAAGCTTTGGCGTGTCGAACGCCGCGGCGACGAGGCGGACGCCGAACGCCTGGGCAGCGATGCCGGCGAGGAGCTGCGCCGGCTCGCCGGCTGGTAACGATCGGGCCGATCGGCGTGACGGCGGCGCGACCCCTGATCCTCGTTACGCGACCGGCGGAGGAGGCCGAACGCACGGCCGCGGCCCTGGCGGCGCGCGGATACGACCCGCTCGTCGAGCCGTTGCTGTCGATCGAAACGCTGCCGGAAGCCAGCCAGGTGCTGGGCGATCTCGCCGGCGTATCGGCACTGGTGTTCACCAGCGTGAACGGCGTACGCGCCTTCGCATCGACCTGCCATCGCCGCGATCTGCCGGTCTACGCGGTCGGCCCGACCACCGTCGCCGCCGCCCGCGAGGCCGGGTTTGCCGCGGTCGAGACCGCCGGCGGAGATGTCGAGGCGCTGACGCGGCTTATCGTCGTGGAACGCCAGCCGACGCAGGGACTCCTGCTGCATGCCGCCGGCGAAACCGTGGCGGGCGACCTGGCGGGCCGGCTGGAGGCCGCCGGGTATCACGTTCGCCGCGTGGCGCTGTACCGGGCGCGGCCGGCCGAGGCGCTGTCGACATTGGCCAGGGATACGCTCGCAGGCGGTCGTCTGGAAGGCGCGCTGTTTTTTTCTCCCCGTACGGCGCGGACGTTTGTTACGCTGATACGTACGGCCGGGCTGGAGCCGCATTGCCGCGAGGTCGTGGCGGCCTGCCTCAGCCCTGCCGTGGCCGATGCGATCGGTGGCTTGCCCTGGCGCCAGGTAGTGGTGGCGGCAACGCCGACCCTCGACGATGCAATCACGGCCCTCGCGGCGGCCCTTCCGGCGGGCGGAACGACGGAGCGATCGACCATGGCAGACGACAGCGACAAGACGTCCGATACCCAGCCGTCGCCCGAACCGACCATCGCGCTGGCCGCGTCCGACGTCATCGCGCGCTTCGGCGGTATCCGCCCCATGGCCACCAAGATGGGCATCTCTTTCAGCACCGTGCAGGGCTGGAAGGAGCGCAACCAGATCCCCGCCAACCGCCACCGCGAGATCCAGGCGCTTGCCGACAGGCTGGGTATTTCGCTGGCGCCCGGCGCAGCGCCCGCCGCGGCATCGTCCGAAGCGACCGCGGCGCCGGATCGCGTGGCCTCGCCGGACGATCCGCCGCCCGCGCCGCAGCCCTTGCCGCCGCGGCCGCAGCCATCGACCATGAACAACGACCCGCCGCCGCCGATTCCGCCCAGGCTGCCGCCGCAGGAACCGCCCGCCGCCCGCACCGGGCTTGGCGTCGCCGGCGTGGCGATGGTCAGCATCGTGGTCGTCGCCCTCGCGCTGGCGGGCGCCTATGTCGCGCGACCCTATTGGCAGGGCGCGACGGCCGCGTCGGGGCCGGCGGACACGGGCGACCTGGCGCAACGCTTGGGGAAGCTGGAAAAGGATGTCGCCGCGCGGCCTGCGACGTCGGCAGCCGCCGCGCCCGATCCCAAGCTCGCCCAGGATTTCGCGGCGTTGACCAAGAAGACGACCGACCTTGAGGCCGCGCTCACCAAGCGCGCGGGCGATCTCGACGCGGCGCTGGCGTCCGCGCGCCGCGACGGCGCCCAGGCGGCGTCGGCCGCCGCCGACCAGGCCAAGGCGCTGGCCGCGCGCCTCGAGGCGCTGGAGAAGGGCTTCGATCCGCAGGGGTTTGTCGCGCTGCGCAACGGGCTCAACGACCTCGGCGGCCGGATCGACGCGCTGGGCAAGCGCATCGACCAGGCGGAGAAGGCGGCGTCGGCCGCGCGCGCGCAGGGCCTGGCCGACGCGGGACTGGCGCTGGCCGTGGCGCAGCTCCGCCGCGCGGTCGATGGCGGCCTGGGTTTCTCGGCCGAACTCGCGGCCTGCCGCGCGCTCGCGGGCGGCGATGCCAAGGTCGCCGCGTCGCTCGACGCGCTGGCGCCGCTCTCCGCGGGCGGGGTCGCAACCCGCGCCGCGCTGGGCGACGACTACCCCGACACCGCGGCCGCGATTTCGCGCGCGGCGCTCCAGCGCAGCGAGACCGGCTGGGTGCGCACCGTGATCGACCGCCTCGACTCGCTGGTGACGATCCGCCCAGTCGGCGCCGACGTGGCGGGCGAGACACCGCGCGCCCGGGCCGCGCGCGCCGAGGCCCTGCTGGCGCGCAACGACCTGGCCGGCGCGGTCAAGGCGCTGGGTGGCCTCGACGGGCGCCCGGCCGACGCCGCCAAGCCGTGGCTCGACCGCGCCCGGGCGCGCTTGTCGGCCGAGGCCGCGCTGGCCGCGCTCGACGCCCAGGCCATGGCGCACCTGGCGGCAAAGCCGGGCGCCGCGCCATGATCCGCGTCCTTCTGTTCCTGGCCTTCGCCGCGCTTGCCGCGTGGGGCGCGGTGTGGCTCAGCGACACGCCGGGCCGCGTCACCATCGTGTGGCTGGGCTATCGCATCGACACTTCGGCGGCGGTGCTGGCGATCCTGGTCGTCGCGCTGACGGCTTCCGTCGCGCTCGCCTATCGCCTGTGGCGCTTCCTGCGCCGCGCCCCGGCCGAGTTCGTGGTGGCGCGCCGGCAGCGCCGGCGCGCGCGCGCCTACCTGGCTCTGACCCAGGGCATGGTCGCGGTCGCCGCCGGCGATCCCGACGAGGCCCAGCGCAACGCGCGGCGCGCCGACGCGCTGCTCACCGCTCCGCCGATCACCCTGCTGCTGTCGGCCCAGGCCGCGCAGTTGAACGGCGACGATGCGGCGGCGGCGCGCTTCTTCACCCAGATGCTCGAGCGGCCCGAGACCGCGTTCCTCGGCGTGCGCGGACTCTTGCGCCAGGCGCTCGACCGCAACGACAAGGCCGAGGCGCTGCGCCTCGCGCTGCGCGCGCGCGAGCTGCGGCCCGATACGGCCTGGGTGCAATCCACCTTGCTGGACCTGCAGGCGACCGCGGGCCAGTGGGACCAGGCCGAAGCGACGCTCGGGCGCGTCGCCCGCATGAAGCTGATCGACGATGCCGCGGCCCGGCATCGCCGCGCGGCGGTCCTGATCGAACGCGCGCGCCTGGCGGAATCGGCCGGCAATCCCGACGAGGCGCTGGCGCTGGCGCGCCGCGCCAACGCCCAGGCCCCCGACTTCGTCCCCGCCGCCGCTGCCGCGATCGCGCGGCTGGCCGCATCCGGCAAGAACCGCAAGGCGATCCGCGTCGCGACCGAGGCCTGGGCCGCGTCGCCCCATCGCGACATCGCAGTGGCCTACTTGAGCGCGTTCGCCGAATCCGACGCGCTGCAACGCCTGCGGCATCTGGAACGCCTGGTCGCGGCCAAGCCCGATGATCTGGAGAGCCGCCTGACCCTGGCCGAGGCGGCGCTCGACGCGCGGCTGTGGGGCGAGGCGCGCCGGCAGCTGGACCCGCTGGTCGCGGCCGAGCCCGTCGCGTCGGCGCGCGCCTGCCGGCTGATGGCCGAGATCGAGAAGGCCGAGAACGCCGACGCGGCCGCCGCCGAGCGCTGGCGCGCAAAGGCCGACGCGGCCGGCCCCGATCCGACCTGGGTATGCGGAAAATGCGGCGCGCAGTCCCAGCGCTGGACGGCGGTCTGCGGCCATTGCGGCGCGTTCGACAGCATGAGCTGGCGCGCGCCGACCCAGGTGGCCGTGCTGCCGCCGATGGCCGGGCCCTTGGCAAGCCCATTGGCGGAAGGTCCAGCCGCGACGCTGGCCGGCGACGGCCAGGCGCCGACGATTCCCGCCGGTCCCGCTGCTGCCGGGCCGACCCCGGTTCCGGCGCCGGCCGGGAGCGCCAACTGACCGCCTGACGTATCACCCCGTCGCAGCTTCGGGATTTGACCACGCCTGTCCGGCTCGCGAACCGCCGCCGAGTAGATTTCATGTGTGGTCCCCCCTCCCGCAAGGGGAGGGGGGACTGGAAAAAGGTGTCCCGGCCCGCGCGAAACTCGTCAAACGCCCGATCGGCGCCGGCTTTCGTGCAATTCGTCAAGCGCTCAGCCGGGCAGCCTTGGGATTTGACCGGGTTGGGCCCGACCCATTATCATCCGAGCGTCAGAAAGCGAGAAATGTCCAGCATTTATCGCGTTTTGTAGTCCCAGGCACGGGGTCGCCGAGTGGAAGACGAGGATAGGGACGGCAGGTATTCGCCGTCACGCCAGGCGGATGAGGGCGCCTGGTACCCGTCGGCCTATTTCCCGGTCGCCAGCCCCGCGGATCCCGTCCCCGAAAGCTTCGTCGTCCATGCGGTCGACACCGCCCCGCCGCCGGACGGCGCCGAGGCCTTCGTCCGCCATGGGACGGCCAAGTGGGGCGCCGCGGGGTCGCCCACCAGCGGCGGCATCGTCACCTGGAGCGTCATGGGCGCGGGCATCGCGACCGGCTTCGGCGGCACCAGCGTCGCGATGTCGGTGCTCGGCCTGGATTACACCACCATCATCAAGAGCGCGTTCGACGCCTGGGCCGCGGTCGCCAACGTCAAATTCGCGCAGGTCGCCGATCCGGGCACGGCCGGCACCAGCGCCTATGTCGCGGACATCCGCCTCGCCGCCGAATACATCGACGGCAACAACAACATTCTGGCCCAGGCCTACTATCCGACCGCGAACGGCGGAACGCAGTCGCCGCTCGCCGGCAACGTCCGGATCGATTCCGGCGACAGCTTCACCTACCAGGAACTCTTCCTGACGATGCTGCACGAGATCGGGCACTCGCTGGGGCTCGAGCACGAGCCCACCAATCTCGCGATCATGAATCCGTACCTGAACACCAGCCTCAGCGGGCTGCAGACCGACGACATCAACGGCATCAGCGCGATCTACGGCGCGGCAACCGGCGCCGCGCTTGCCTACACGATGCCCGAAGCCGCCGGCACCACGCCGCTCGCCATCGTCAACGGTTTCAACGGCGCGATCTACAACGGCAATTCGCTTGCGAACGCGATCGCCGGCGGCGGATGGAACGAAACGATGACCGGCCAGGGCGGCAACGACACGCTGGCGGGGCTCGGCGGCGACGATGTGCTGGCGGGCGGCAGCGGAAACGACTGGCTGCTTGGCGGGACGGGGACGGACACGGCGGTATTTTCGGGCAACCGTTCCGGCTACACGCTGACGATGGCGGCGAACGGCGACGTGACGGTGGTGGGCACGGACGGGACCGACCGGGTGCAGGAGGTCGAGTTCCTGCAGTTCGCCGACCAGGTGGTCGCGGTATCGAGCTTGGCCGCGCCGGTGTTGCCCGACCTTTGGTCGTATGTCGCGCTGGACCGGGCGACGGTGGCGGCGGGGGGCAGCGCGACGGTCACGGCTTACGTGGTGAACCAGGGGACCGGCGCGTCGGCGGGATCGACCACGGGGTTCTATCTCTCGACCGACGCGGTGATCACCACATCAGACACGCTGCTGGCGACCAAGGTCTCGCCCGGCCTGGCGCCCTTGCCCGGCGCGGGGTACTACGACCTGCAGAGCTTCGCGCTGACGCTGTCGTCCGGCCTGTCGCCCGGCACCTACTGGATCGGCGGGATCGCCGACCACGGGAACGCGGTTTCCGAGAGCAACGAGGCCAACAACAACTGGAACGCG
>JADZDN010000166.1 GCA_020851015.1 Alphaproteobacteria bacterium
AGGCGCTGAGGCCGATGCCGCGCTGGCGCGCCAGCACGAACAGGTGGCTGCCGAAGGCGCCGGACTGGCTGGCGATCGCGATATGGCCGATCTTCGGCCGCCCGTGCTCGATCGACGAGCTGAAGGTCAGGAAATTGCCGAGCTGCGCCGAGAACAGGCCGAGGCAGTTTGGCCCCAGCAGCCGCGCGCCGCCCTTCAGCGCCGCCTCGCGCACCTGGTCCTGCATCGCCGCGCCATCGCCGCTCATCTCGGCGAAGCCCGAGGACAGCACGATCAGCCCCTTGATGCCGCGCGCCACGCAATCCTCGACCGCCTTCAGGGTCGCGGCGGCAGGCACGGCCAGGATCGCGCAGTCCACCGCCTCGGGCAGGTCGCGCGCGGTCGGATAGGCGCGCAGGCCCTGCACCTCCGGGCGGTTCGGGTTGACCGGGTAGAGCGGGCCCTTGAAGTGATCCTTGCAATAGCGCACCGGGCGCCCGCCGATCCGCGTGGGATCGTCGGAGGCTCCGATCACCGCGATCGAGCGCGGCTTCATCAGCGGCATGAGGGTGGCGGGGTCTAGGCCCGTGCGGGCAATCGCACTCATGGGGTCATGCTCATGTCTTGTTGCTTCGCGGGTCGTTGACGGAAAGATGGGCGGCCGACCACGCGCCGGGCCACACGCCGGCGCCGCCCCGGCGCATCCGGCGCACCATTTCGATCGGCAGGTCGCGCAGGAACAGCATCGGGCCGTCGCCGTCGGCGTTGGCGAGCGGTTGCGTGCGGGCAAGCAAGCCGGCGAAGCCCAGCGCATCCTCGCATGGCACATAGACGGCGGCGCCGGCAACGTTGGTGTAGGGCTCGGCGCAGTAGGGCATGTCGCCGATCGTGCCCACCGCGCAGACGATCGCCTGGGTTTCGACCGCCCGCGCCTTGGCGCAGTCGAACACGCGGTGATAGCCGGCCAGGCTGTCGGTGTTGGACGGCACCAGGATCAGGTCGAGGTCGAGGCCCGACATCAGGACGCTCAGCGCCGGCAGCTCGATATCCAGGCAGACGGCGATGCCCAGACGCATACCGCGCCATTCGATCACCGAGAACCGGTCGCCCGGCGCCATGTTCCAGTCCTTCGGATCGGCCTCGCCCGGCGTGAGGCACAGCTTGTCCTGCCCGTGCTCCGTGCCGTCGGGCAGCAGCAGGAACGCGCGGTTCACATGGCGGCCGCCCTCCGCGACCGGCATGGTGCCGGCGAGCAGCGCGATGCCGTGGCGGGCGACCAGCGGGCGCAGGCGCTCCAGCGCGCCGGGCGCCTGGCGCGCCATCCAGGGAATCTCCTGTTGCACGGCCGTGCCCGGGGGCGCGAAGGAGAGCCATTGTCCGCAGGCATATTCCGGCATCGCCAGCAGGTCGGCGCCCTGCGCGCGGGCCTCGGCCAGCTTGGCATCGACGCCGGCGATCCAGGCATCGATGCCGTTCAGCCGGGGCGTCAGGTTGGTCGCCCACAGGGCGACGGAAAATCGTGTCATGGACATGCGGGAATGCGGGCGAAACGTGGCGCGACCCTAGCACGCGCCCTATGATCGCCGCCAGCGATCGGGCCGGCCGGTCACGGGTGCGCGCGCCCTCGTCCTTCGACAGGCTCAGGATGAGGGCGAAACACAACTCCTCATGCTGAGCTTGTCGAAGCATGGGGACAGGGCTGGTCGAGGCAGGGGCAGTGAACCAACGAACAGGCGAAGGGCGGCACGGGGTCCTTCCCGTGGCGGCGATGGGCGTGACGTGCCTGCTGTGGGGCACGATGGTGCCGTTCACGGCCGAACTGTTCGCATCGGTCGATCCGCTGTTCTACTCCGCGCTCCGCTACCTGATGGGCATGGGGGCCATGGGCTTCCTGGTGCTGATGACGGAGCGGCGGTTCCTGCAACGCGCGCGCCTGCCCGTCCTGCGGGTGCTGGCCCTCGGCGGCGTCGGCATGGCCGGCTGGGCGACGCTGTTCGCGCTGGGCATCTATTTTTCCGACGCAATCACCGCGGCGGCGGTGCTTGCGTCCGGGCCGATCGTCGCCGCGCTGATGGGGCGCGCGATGACCGGCGAGAAGTTGCGCCTGCAGGTCATGCTGGGCATTGCGCTGGCGGTGGCTGGCGGCGTGCTGGTGGCGATCGGCAAGCCGGTGGACGGCGCGGCCGCCGGCTTCCGCGGCGGCGAGGTGATCCTGCTGGTCGCGCTGTGCTGCTGGACCTGGTACTCGATCAAGGCGCAGCAATGGCTGGCGCCGCTGGGGCTCACCCAGGTGCGCTTGACGCTGTGGACGATCTCGGGCGGGTGCGTCTGGCTGTGGGCGATCTATCTGGCGGCATGGGCGTTGGGGATCGCGCCCACGCCGCGGCCGTTCGGCGCCGCGGCTGCCTGGGCGATGATGGTTTGGGTCGGCTTCGGCGGAACCGGCATCGCGATCTGGTTCTGGAACTACGGCGCCAGCCGGCTCGGCACCACCATCGCGACGGTGAACCTGAACCTGGTGCCGGTCATCGCGGTTCTGACCAGCACGCTGCTGGGCCACTATCCGACGATGCCGCAGCTTGCCGGGGGCGCGGTGGTGATCGCCGGCGTGCTGTGGGTGCAGTTCGCGCCGCGGAGGGCTTGACCCGGCATCGGCCTATCGCGCCGCCTCCTGTTGCGTAGGCTACCGCCATTCCTTGCCGGCATCCCGCATCATGGGTTTGATGCTGGGGCAGCTTTTCAGGACCTCGAAGCTGTGCGCCGCCAGCACCTTTCCGCCCGCGCTGTCCGACGGATAGTGCAGGCCCAGCACCTCGCGGTTGCGCGCCACGCGCTCGGCCAGGCTGTCCAGCGCCCCGGCGGCTTCGGCCGGCATCACCTCCTTGAGGCAGGCGGTGATCAGCGCGGATTCGGTCGCGTGGCCGCTGGGAAAGGCCGCGTGGCCCGGCGGGTCGATCGGCGGCATCAGCGCCGGGCAGAGATGCGAAGGCCGGGCGCGGTTGAACCGCTGCTTCTGGTACTGGACCTGGAAATGCCCGACCTGGAAGGCGATGAACGCGAGATCGAGCGTCAGGGGGTGCGAGGCGCCCGTGAAGGTCAGCACGCCGCGCCAAAACGTCAGGAACCCCTCGCGCTGCGCCATCGCTTCGGCCATCACGGCCGGCCGGTATTCGACCAGCGCGACCAGTTCCTCCAGCTCGCGCCGCGTCGTCACGCCGGGTATCGCGTTGCCCTGGTTGGGCGCGATCTTGGCGGGCAGCGCGTCGGCCGGAAGATAGGGGGCTAGGTCGATGTCCTTCCAGGTCAGGCCGGGCCCGCCGCCGGCGGCCGGCGCGGTCGCCTGGACGAACTCGCCCAGGAAGCCGACCGAATAGAATCGGGGCGACCACGCGCGCCGCGGGTAGCCGACGGTGGGTGCCGCCCGCCAGTTGGCCGCCAGGTCGGTGGAGGGGAACTTGTTCGCCGGCCACAGCAACTCGCCCGGCGCGGTCGGTGTCGGCGACGGCGACGCGCCGATCGGACGAAGGAAGCCGCTGGCGCCGCCGGCCGCGCCGCCGCCGCCCGCCATGCCGTCCATCCCATCCATTCCGTCCATGCCATCCATGCCGTCCATGCCGTCCATGCCGTCGGCCGGCCCAATCGCGTTCGTCATCGTCCCCTCCTTGGATTTCTGGTCCGCCGCGGCGGCCGCGGCCTAGTCCGGCAGCCCGGCCTTGCGGAGATGCGCGAACACGCGCTTGCGCACCTCGGGATCGCGGAACGGCGCGCGCGCCTTCTCGTAGTCGGCCACGGTGAACGTGGGCTCCTGCCGCATCAGGGTCTGCGCCACCTCGCGCGCCTCTTCCATGCGGTCGAGCGCCGCCAAGGCGACGATCAGCAGCCGCAGGTTCGAGGTGTAAAGCGGGTTCTCGTTGGCCGACATCCGCCCCCATTTGACGGCTTCCTCGTAGGTGCCGTTCACGTAGTGCGCCATGCCGAGGAACATGTAATAGTTGAACAGGCTCTGGTCGAACGGCGAGAGCCACAGGCCGTGCTCGGCATGGCGCACGGCCTGCTCCCCGCGCCCGACATAGGACAGCGTGGCGCTGGACAGGATCCACGCCAGCGAGCTGTTGGGGCAGGCGGCGAGCGCGCGCTCGAAATAGACCAGCGCGCTTTCGCAGTCGTGGAACAGGAACGACTTCAGGTGCCCATAGGTCGCCAGCGCCAGCGCGTTCTGCCGGTCCAGCTCGATCGCGCGCGCCGCCAGTTCCGTCGCCGTCGCGGCATCCTTCTCGACATTGTCCGACCACCCCTGGCCGATGTTGAGGCTGTACCAGCGCGCGGTCCAGGCGACGGCCATCGCGAAGTTGCGGTCCTCGGACATCGCGCGCTCCAGATACTCCCGCGCCTTGCGGAAGGTGCGGGCATCCAGCGCATGGATGATCGCCAGGGCGCGCAGCGTGTAGTCATAGGCCGTGAAGCTGCCGGGACGCTTGCGCAGCGCCCCTTCCAGCTCGGCCGCGCGGACGTGTGGCGCGATGCCCGACACGATGCGCCGCACGATGCGGTCCTGCACCTCGAACAATTCGCCCAGCGGCACCTCGGTCTGGTCGCCCCAGATGCTGGCGCCGCTTTGGGCGTCGCAGAGCTGCGTCGAGACGCGCACCAGCCGCGCCGAGCGGCGCACGCTGCCCATCAGCACGTAGCGGACGCCCAGGGTCCGGCCCACCTGCCGCGGGTCGGGTTCGCGGCCGCGATACATCATGGTCGACGCGCGCGCGATCACCATCAGCTCGCGCAAACCGGCCAGCGAGACGATGATGTCCTCGACGATGCCGTCGGCGAAATAGTTGTCGTCGGGATTGCCGCCCAGGTTCTGCAGCGGCAGCACGGCGACGGAGGGAAGGGCGCCCTGGCGCGGGCGCGCCGGCGTCGAGGCGACCTGGCTCTCCTCGTCGAGCGCATAGGCGCGCACCGGCTTGGGGAAATTCTTCAAATCCAGGTAGCCCAGGTCGCGGGCTTCCGCGCCGATCCGGCCGCGGACCAGGTCGTAGACCGCCTCGGACAGGATGATCCCGCCCGGCGTGGCATGTTCCTGCAACCGCGCAGCCAGGTTCACGCCATCGCCATAGATGTCGTCGCGCGTGGCGATGATGTCGCCCAGGTGGATGGCGATCCGCAGCACGATCGACCCGGCCTCGGCGTCGCCGGCCGGCAGCGCCGCCGATTTCTGCACGGCGCGCGCCCATTCCACCGCGTGCAGCGCGCTGGAGAACTCCACCAGCACGCCGTCGCCGGTCGACTTCACGATCGTGCCGCGATGGCGCTGGGCCAGGGGGCGCAGGACGTCGTTCAGCAGCGCCATCCACTGCTTGTGGGTGCGCGCCTCCTCCTCCGCCATCAGGATCGAGTAGCCGACGATGTCGACAAAGGCGATCGCGGCGAGGCGGCGGTCCTCGCGCAGCGCTAGCGTGCTGTCGTCACCGTTGTTCGGGCCGCCCGGCATGCCTACCGCCCCGCCCACTTCGTATTGATTGTCGGCGCGGCGATGTTTCCACTATGCTCCTGGCGAGGCAAGGCAATTCGGGCCGCAGGAACCAGGTCGCGAGGGCAGGATGAGCGCAGCCGCGTACTCGGCGCCGGCATCCCCAGCCGGCAAAGGCCAAATCCGGCAATATGTCGTGCTCAAGGCAACCCCGGATTTGCTTAAGATCTACGATTCCGGCGCATTCGACGAAATTCGCGACTTTCTGGTCCGGGCGATCGGCGTCAGCCAGATCGAGGCCGCCTTCAAGGAGGACGCCATCCGCGTAGCCATGCTTCCCTCGCGAAAGTGGAAGCTGTGGCGACGTGGCACCGAGCCGGCCGTCCCGCCGGTCGACGGGCTGATCGTCGTGCTGACCTTCGCCAGCGATCAGGTCCAGGCGCAGTTCCATTCCCTGGTGGGAACGGCGCTGCCCAAGGCGATCGTCAACATCGGCGCCGACCTGGCCTTCGCCCCCACGCAGTTCCGCTGCCCCGGCGAGGGCGGGCAGCCCCTGTTCGCGACGCGCGCGGAGGCCGAACTGCTGATTCATGCCGCCTATCTGAAAAAGAAGGGACGGCACGGGCAGGGCGTCAACGTCATCGTGGTCGACCAGGGATTCGACGAAGCGCTGGTGCCGAACTTCGGGGGCCGCTGGTACAACAACCCGCCGCCGCCCCAGGGCTGGGGCAGCGATCACGGCGACCGCATGGTCCGCAACATCCGCAGCATCGCGCCCGATGCGACGTTCTGGGACCTGCCGCTGATTCCCAAGGCGATCACCGACATACCGCAATTCGTCTCGGACGCGCAGGCGGCGTTCGAGACCGTGCGCCACGACATCGCGCGGCTACGCAAGCAACACCAAGTGCGCGGGCCATGGGTGATGCTGAATGCCTGGGGAATCTTCGATCGGGCGTCCGAGACGCCCACCCACCGCTACACGGACAATCTTCATCACCCGTTCAACGACGAGGTCGCGCGGTTCGACGCGGCGGGGGTCGACGTCGTCTTCGCCGCCGGCAATTGCGGCCAGTTCTGTCCGCATCCGCGCTGCGGCCATGGCGACCGCGGGCCGGGCAATTCCATCCTCGGCGCCAACGCGCATCCCCAGGTGCTGACCGTGGGCGCGGTCAGCAGCGATTGCCTGTGGCTGGGCTATTCGTCCCAGGGACCGGGGCCGGGCGACCTTTCGCCGGACAAGCCGGATCTTTCCGCCCCCAGCCAGTTCGCCGAGACCGGCGACGCCAGGGCCGGCAACACCGGCACCTCGACCGCCAGCGCGCTGGCCGCGGGGGTCATCGCCGCCATGCGGTCGAAATGGAACGCCGCCGCGATCGCGCCCGCGGCGCTGCGGACGATCCTGCGCGACAATCCGCGGGCGGTCGCCGGCGTGGCACTGCCGGACCATCGTTTCGGTCACGGCATCCTCGATGCCCGCAAGGCCTACCGCGCCGCGCGGGCGCGGCACCCTTGAGCGGGGCGGGTCGGGGCGCGGCCTAGCTGTCCTTGCCCTGGTAGATCTTGATCACCTGGTCCAAGAGCTTCATGGCGTCGTCCTTGGACCGCTGGAAGCTGTTGCGGCCGATGATCGAGCCGTTGCCGCCGCCGTCGCGGATCGCCTTGGCGTCGTCGAACACCGAGGTCTCGCCCTTGGCCTCGCCGCCCGAGAACACCACGATGCGCTTGCCGCCGAACAGCGACTGCACCACGTGTTCCACGCGCTTGGCCTGGGTCGAGATGTCGATCTTG
>JADZDN010000167.1 GCA_020851015.1 Alphaproteobacteria bacterium
AATCTTCGTTGAAGTTGACCTGCAGGTTGTCCGGCGTGGCCTTCAGCAGGTTCACGCCGTTGTAGCTCGAGTCGTTGATCAGGTTGTCGAGCTGCGCCGCCAGCTTTTCGGCCTGGTTGCCCAGGCTCGAACGCTCGGTGGCCGTGGTCGCGCTCTTGGCCGATTCCGCGAGACCCTTGATCTGCTGGACGATGCTGATCGCCGAGTCGAGGGCCTGCACGGCGTTGGTCACCGTGCTGATCGCCTGGTCGACCTTGTCCTTGACCGACGAAAGGTCGCTGGCGCGGTTGCTGAGCGCCTGCGCGGTGAAGAACGCGGACGCGTCGTCGAGGGCGCTGGCGACCTTCAACCCGGTCGACAGGCGGCCCTGGGTACGGCCGATGAGGCTGGCAGTGTTCTGGAGGGACAGAAGGTTGGTGCGCGAGGCAGCGCCCAACGTGACGTTTGCAGCCATTAAGAAGCTCCTTTTCTAGGATCCTAAGGCACGTGTTCTGCGTGCCGGCTAACCGCGCCACCCCTGGCTCGTTCTGAGACGCAAGGAAGACCGACGCGACGGAAACCGTGCCGCCTTCTGGCGACACGCTTCCGCGCCTCCAAGGAAGCAATCGCCGTGCCGGCGCGCCCGGGGCCTGGCCGATGGCGGGTTTCCGCGGCGCGCCCATCCGCGGGCCGCGCGCCGGGCGGCAAATCTTGCCGGTTCGGTCGGCAAATCTTGCCGCTGGCGGCAAATATTACCCGATAGAAATTCTAGTTAATTATAAGTAAATGACAAGGCTACTTAATATGTTCTTAAGCTAACAAAGTAATACTTAAAAAGCAAGCAATTCCCGCGGGGCAAGGCGTCAGGAATACCATGGCGGACGGCAGGGACACGGTGGTCCTGGTGAAGGGCCAGAGCCAGTACGACACGATGCGCGAGTTGACGACGGACATCGCCGCGGCCTTCCGCCGGCGCGGCCTGGCCGTGGTCGAGATCGACGGGCTGGACGCCGCCAGCCGCGAGCGCGCCGCCCTGGTGGCCGCCGGCGGCCGCGTCGCGTTCTTCTATGGCATGAACGGCTGGGGACTGGGCACCACGCTGGACCTCAAGCGGTGGTGCGACGGAACCGGCATTCCGTTCGTGGCGCACCTGTTCGACCATCCGATGACCTACCTGAAGCGGCTGCTGGCCGCGCCCGCCAACGTGGTGTGGTGCCTGCACGACGAGACCTACAGCGGCTTCATCGAGAAGGACCTGGTGCTGGGCGGCACCCGCGCCATCGTGCCGGTGGGCGGCTCGACCGACGATGCGCCGCCCCCGCCGCCCATCGCGGGGCGCGAGATCGCCGTGCTGTTCCCCGGCTCCGGCTATTCCTCGACCGGTCGCGAGCCGCCCTGGTCCGCTGCCACGGCGGAAGAGCGCAAGGTGATGGACGCCTGCTACGACCTGGCGCTCTACGACAAGACGCGGCCGCTGCACGAGATCATCCGCCAGGTGCTGCGCCTTTATGGCGCGTCGCCGCTCGACTGGCGCGCCGACTGGCTGGCGACCGTGTTCAGCATGCTCGACAACCAGCTGCGCGTCGCGCGCCGGGTCGAGGTGGTGGACGCGCTGGCCGGCCTGCCGATCCACGTCTACGGCCAGGGCTGGGGCCATGCCCGCAGCGCCGGCGGCGCCGCGCAATTCCATGCGCCGCTCGGTTTCCGCGAAACCCAGGCGCTGATGGCGCGCAGCACGATCGTGCTCAACGTGCTGCCCTGCGTCGCGTCGGCCCCGCACGACCGCATGTTCTATTCGATGATGGCGGGCGCGGTGTGCCTGACCGATCGAAACGGTTGGGTCGACCGCCACTACCGCGCGGGCGAGGAGATCGCCGTGTTCGACCTGCCGCCCCGCGGCCTGGCCGAGGAGGTGGCGGAGTTCCTGAACGACCGCGAGGCGGTCGCCGCCATGGCCGAGGCCGGCCGGCGCCGCACGGCGGCCGAGCATAGCTGGCTGGCGCGGGTCGACGCGATCCTGGCCGCGGTGGCCGACCATCGCATGGCCTGCGCCGCCTAGGGCGCCGCGTCCGCCATGGTCGACGTCGGCCCGCCGTCCATCGACCAGCCCGACCTGTTGGTCGAGCGCTGCTGCGCCGTTCTGGCCGAGCGGCCCGACGATGCCGAGGCCAACGATGCGCTGGGCGCCGTGTTCGCCGATCCGCTGGCGCTCAAGGAAGCGGTCATGCTGCTGGCGGCCTCGCCCGAGCCCGCGCGCATCGCGGCGCTCGGCATGCTGCACCAGGTGCTGGGCGAGGCCGGCCGCGCGCAGGCGCAGTACCGCCGCGCCGTCGCGGCCGACCCGGAACAGGTCATCGCGCTGCGCGGCCTGAATTCGCTGGCCGGCACGGACGCGGAGATCGCCGAGGCGACGGCGCTGCTGCAGCGCGCGGCGATGCGCAATCCGCAGCAAGCGACGATCCTGTCCGACCTGGGCGGCGCGCTCTATCGCAGCCGGCGCTATCGCCAGGCCCTGCCGCTGCTGCAGCGCGCGATCGCGCTGGAGCCGCGGGCGCAGAACGCCGCGCGCCAGTGCTTCTACATCCACCAGGAGCTGGGCGAGCCCGAGCGGGCGCGCGCGGTCTTCGCCACGCATCTCTGCCGCCAGCGCGACGCGGCGCTGGAGCTGCAATCCGCCACCCTGCTGCCGCCGATTCCCGAATCGACCGACCACATCGCCGAATGGCGCGCCCGTTTCGCGCGCAACGTTCGCGCGCTGGCCGACGATCCGCCGCGGCTCGACGATCCGACGGCGGGCTTCGCGCGCTCGCTGTTCCTGCTGGCGTATCACGGCCTGGACGACCGCGCCCTGCGCGCCGACCTCGCGCGCCTCTACCGCCGCGCCTGCCCGGCGCTCGATTTCACCGCGCCGCATTGCCGCGGGGCGCGCGGGCCGGCCGGCAAGCGCATCCGCCTGGGCATCGTGTCCGCGTTCTTCCACGAACACACGATCGCCAAGCTGAACCTGGGCCTGGCGCAGAAGCTGCCGCGCGACCGTTTCGAGGTCACGGTCTTCGCCGTGCCCGGCACGACCGACGCGATGACCCAGCGCTGGCGCGCGGCGGCCGACGCCTTCGTCGTGCTGCCGGCGAGCCTGTGGGAGGCGCGCGCCGTCCTGGCCGACGCGGCGCAGGACGTTCTTTTCTATCCCGAGATCGGCATGGAAGCCGTGACCTACATGCTCGGCTTCGCGCGCCTGGCGCCGCTGCAGGTGACGACCTGGGGCCATCCCGAGACCACCGGCATCCCCACGATCGACGCCTTCCTGTCGAGCGCGTGGCTGGAGCCGGCCGGCGCCGAGGCCGGCTACGGCGAGCGGCTGGTGCGGCTCGACGCCCTGCCCGCCCGTCCCTTCGCGCCGCACGCCCGCCGGCGCTTCGAGCGCTCGCATTTCGGCCTCGCCGAGGACCGGCGGCTCTACGTCTGCCCGCAAACCCTGTTCAAGTTCCACCCCTCGTTCGACCCGATACTGGCGGACATCCTGGCGCGGGACGACAAGGCCCTGCTGGCGCTGCTCGAGGGGGCGACGCCCGCCTGGGCCGAGCGCCTGGCGCAGCGCTTCCGCCGCGCCGGCATCGACGTCGACCGCCAAGTGCGGTTCCTGCCGCCGATGCCGCTCGAGCAGTATCTCAGCCTCTGCCGCATCGCCGACGTCGTGCTCGACACGCCGGTGTTCGGCGGCGGCAACAGCACCTACGAGGCCTTCCATCAGGATGCGGCTGTCGTAACGCTGGAAAGCGCGTTCCTGCGCGGCCGCATCTCGGCCGGCATGTACCGCAAGATGGGTCTGCCGGACCTGATCCCGGCCGATGCCAGCGCCTATGTCGCGATGGCGCTGCGCATGGCGGGCGACGCCGAATATCGCGCGACGCAGCGCGAGCGCATCGCCGAGCGCCGCGACCTGCTCTACGAGACCGACGACAGCGTGAGGGCGGTGGCGGAATTTCTGACGAGCGCGACCGGCCGCGGCTGACAGATCGCTCCATGACGTTCATCATGGCAACCCACGACTGCCCCATTTGCCGCCGAAGCCGCTTCCCATTTCGGTCCCCCCTCCCCTTGCGGGAGGGGGTTAGGGGGAGGGGAATCCTCGCCACCGCGAGGAAAGCGCGGCCCGCCTGCCATCACGTCGGGGACTGAAACGTCGCATGTCGGCGTCGTGTCCGTGGTGCCGTCGTGGTTCAAAGTTCTTTCTTGGTGTCGAGGTGCCTTGGTGTCTTGGTGGTTTCCGCGGGCACGGTGAACCGACGCGGCGCGGCGGCGCGTCCGTGGCCCCCTCCCGCAAGGGGAGGGAGACTGAAGATTTGCGTCCCGGCATCGCGCGCATCGAATCCATACGCCCAATCGACGTCGGCCTCCGTGCAGGTCGTCAAACATTCAACCGGACGGCCGTGGATCAGGCCCCGGCACGACGTAGAAAAAGGGCTTGCCCTTCACTCAATCCGCCGCCTGGGCCTGTTCGTGCTCGCGGATCGCGCGCAGGAACACGTCGGAGAACTCCGCCAGCTTCTTTTCGCCCACGCCGTAGACCGTGGCGAACTGCGTGCGGTCGCGCGGCTTGATGAGCGCCATGTCGCTGAGGCTCTTGTCCGAGAACACGACATAGGCGGGCACGGCGCGCTGGCGCGCCAGCTCGACGCGCAGGCGCTTGAGCCGCGCCAGCAGCCCGGCATCGACGCCGTCCGCGACCGCCGCCGCGACGCGCTGGGCGCGGCGCGACGCCGCCGGGCGCCCGGCCGATCCCAGCCGCAGCATGACGCGCTCGCCCTCGCGCAGGATGCGCCGGCCGCGCTCCGTCAGCTTGACCGCGCCGTAGCCCGCGATGTCCACGGCGACGGCATTGGCGGCGTAGAGCTGGCGCAGCAGCGAGCGCCAGACCTGCGCATCGGTCGCCTTGCCCGCGCCGAAGGTCGACAGCCGGTCGTGCCCGGCCGCGCGCGCCTTGTCGGTGTCGCGTCCCACGAGTATGTCGACGATGTGCGCCTGGCCGTACATCTGGTTGGTGGCGACGATCGTCTCCAGCGCCGCGCGCGCCAGGTCGGTCGCGTCCGCCGTCGGGCTGGGCGACAGGCACTGGTCGCAATTACCGCAAGGCCCGTGCGTCTCGCCGAAATAGCCGAGCAGCACCTGGCGGCGGCAGGACGACGCCTCGCAATAGGCCAGCAGCGCGTCGAGGCGGCGATGCTCGATGCGCTTCTGCTCGTCGGGCGCGGTCGAATCGTCGATCATCGCGCGACGGATGCGGATGTCCTCGAAGCCGTAGAGCAGCACGGCGCGCGCCGGCTTGCCGTCGCGCCCGGCCCGGCCGATCTCCTGGTAGTAGGCCTCGATGTTCGACGGCAGATCGGTGTGGAACACGAAGCGGATGTCCGGCTTGTCGATGCCCATGCCGAAGGCGATGGTCGCGACCATCGTGACCGTCGGATCGGTCAGGAAGCGGTCGAGATTCTGCCGCCGCACCTCGGTATCGAGCCCGGCGTGGTAGGGCAACGCGGGGAAGCCGTGCTCGCCCAGCGTCGCGGCCAGCCGGTCGACCGACTTGCGCGACAGGCAGTAGACGATCCCCTGCTCGCCCTTGTGCTCGGCCATCAGCTCCAGCAGGCGCCTGGTCGGCTGGTTCTTGTCCTCCACCGCGATCTGGATGTTCGGCCGGTCGAAGCCCAGCGCGAACAGCTCGGCCTCGCCGGCGAAGATGCGCGCCAGGATGTCGCCGCGCGTCTGGCGGTCGGCCGTGGCGGTGAAGCCCGCGATCGGGATGCCGGGGAAGAGGTCCCGCAGCTGCGCGAGCTGCATGTACTCCGGCCGGAAGTCGTGACCCCACTGGCTGACGCAATGCACCTCGTCGATGACGAAATGCGCAATCTCCAGCCGTTTCAACGCGGCGATCATGCGCTCGTCCAAGAGGCGTTCGGGCGACATGTAGAGCAGCTTGATCTCGCCGGCCTGGGCGCGGCGCCAGGTGGCCACGTTGGCGGCGCGGTCCTGGCCCGAGTTGATCGTGCCGGCCGCGACTCCCATCGCGTTCAGGATGGCCACCTGATTCGCCATCAGCGCGATCAGCGGCGAGACGACGACGGTCAGCCCGGACGCGAGCACGGCCGGCAGCTGGAAGCACAGGCTCTTGCCGGCGCCCGTCGGCATGATCGCCAACACGTTGCGTTTGGCCAATAAAGCGTCGACAACCGCCTGCTGTCCGGGACGGAAATCGTCGAAACCGAAGATGCTCTTCAGCGCGGCGCGCGGGTCCATCGTGGGCGGAGTGCGGCTAGGGGGTTACACGAATGCTCCCAGGCTGCAACACGCCGTAGTGCGACGCAATGTGGATTTCGGCCTCGTGACCAGCGGCGCTCTTCATCCTTCGAGACGCTCGCTGTGCTCGCTCCTCAGGATGACGCGAATTTTCTGTGCTCACCGAACAAGCGCGTCATCCTGAGGAGGCCCCTGAGGGGCCGTCTCGAAGGATGAGGAGACCGATCCCGTCACGCCCCTACAAAAACCGCTCCAGCTCGTCCACGCCGATGTAGTTCGGGCGGTGCTGGCCGTAGGTCGAGCGCATCCAGTCGATTGTGCGCGGCAGGCCCTCCGACATCGGCACGGCGCATTTGTGGTCGAGGTCGCGGATCGCCTTCGAGACGTCGACCTTCTTGTCCTTGGTCGTGAACGGCTCGCCCTCGACATAGGTCACGAACGAATCCTCGCGGCCGACATGGTTGAGGATGATGTCCGAGACCTCCTTCATGTCGTGGTACTCGGTGCCGCCGATATTGTAGACCTCGCCCGGCTTGAAGTTCTCGGCAATGTTCGACAGGGTGCGCGCGATGTCCGTCACGTAGGTCGAGGTGCGGTGGTGCCCCAGGTAGACCGTGTAGGGCAGGCCGAACATCGCGTGGTAGATGAACTTGCACACCGCGCTGCGATAGGGGCTGTAGTACTCGCCCGGCCCGTAGGTGTTGAACAGGCGCACGCGCACCGTCTCCAGCCCGTGCATGTCGGCCGCGTTCATGATCTGCTGCTCGCCGACCCACTTGGTCATGGCGTAGTCGTTCATCTGCCGAATCTCGTGCTTCTCCATCACGTCCTCGGACATCAGGCCGTCGTAGTCGCCGTAGACCTCGGAGGACGAGAAGAACACCATCCGGAAGCCGTGCTTCTGCTGCAGGCGG
>JADZDN010000168.1 GCA_020851015.1 Alphaproteobacteria bacterium
CTTCCCGGCGATCGACATCACCAAGTCCGGCACGCGCAAGGAAGAGCTGCTGCTGGACAAGGGCATCCTGTCGAAGATGTGGGTGCTGCGCCGCATCCTGATGCCGATGGGTGTCGTGGACGCGATGGAGTTCCTGCTCGACAAGCTGAAGACGACCAAGTCGAACGCCGACTTCTTCCAGTCGATGAACCAGTAGGCGGAAGCGTCGCGCCATGAAGATGGCCGGCATACCCTTCGGCACGACCGGCTGGGACGACGTGCCCGCGACGCTGCACCAGGGCGAGACGGGCCAGGCGCGCTGGCGCACGCGCCAGTTCGGCGACATCCGCGTGCGCATGGTCGAGTACTCGCCCGGCTACCTGGCCGACCACTGGTGCAGCAAGGGCCATATCCTGCTGGTGCTGGAAGGCAGCATGCGGACCGAGCTCAAGGACGGCCGTGTGTTCGAGATGAAGGCGGGGGACAGCTACCAGGTGGCCGACAACGCCGAGCCGCACCGCTCCTCGACCGCGGGCGGCGTCAAGCTCTTCATCGTCGATTAGGATCGACGCCCGCCCGCAACCGTCGTGCCCGGAGTTGTTCCACATTTTTAGTCCCCCCTCCCCTTGCGGGAGGGGGTTAGGGGGAGGGGATCTTCGCGACCCTACGGGAGGCGCGGCACGCCTGGCGCGCGAAAAACCACGAAGGCACCAAGACACCAAGGCAGGTACGAAGCCTTGCTCCCACCGCAAGCCATGACGGACAGCAAGCCGGCGATGCCGTGGCGGCATCGCGGTTCAAATCTTCTTGGTGCCTTGGTGTCTTGGTGGTTCCTGGACAGCCCCCTCCCCCTAATCCCCTCCCGCAAGGGGAGGGGGGACACAAGAAATGAAGCGCGCATTCGTCCGACGCGAACCGGACAGCCGTGCGAAAACCCCGGCCATGATGCCTTGGCTGAGGACGGGCGACCGCGCTTTACGGCAGCAGCACCGTCGATCCCGTGGTCTTGCGCGATTCCAGGTCGCGATGGGCCTGGGCAGCGTCCTTCAGCGGATAGGTCTGGTTGATCGAGATCTTGACCTTGCCGCTCTTGATGACGCCGAACAGGTCCTTGGCCGCCTTCAAGAGGTCCTCGCGCTTGGCCGTGTAGGTCATCAAGGTCGGCCGCGTCACGAACAGCGAGCCCTTGGGGCCGAGGATGCCGAGGTTGACCGGCGGCACCGGCCCCGAGGCGTTGCCGTAGCTGACCATCAGCCCGTAGGGCGCCAGGCAGTCGAGCGAGTCGTTGAACGTGTCCTTGCCGATGCCGTCATAGACCACCGGCACGCCCTTGCCCCTGGTGATCTCCTTCACCCGCTCGGCCAGCTTCTCGCGGCCCAGCACGATCACGTGCTTGCAGCCCGCCTTCTTGGCGATCGCCACCTTGTCGTCGCTGCCCACCGTGCCGATCACGGTGGCGCCCAGCGCCTTGCACCACTGCGCGAGGATCTGGCCGACGCCGCCGGCCGCCGCATGCACCACGACCGTGTCGCCCTTCTTGACCTTGTAGGTGCGCCGGCAGAGATACCAGCTCGTCATGCCCTTCAGCATGATCGAGGCCGCCAGCTTGTCGTCGACGCCGGCGGGGACCTTGACCAGCCGGTCGGCGGGCCGCAGGCACTGCTCGGCATAGGAGCCGATCGGCTGGGCATAGGCCACGCGGTCGCCCTTCTTGAACTCCCGGACCTTCGGCCCGACCGCCTCGACCACCCCGGCGCCCTCCATGCCAAGGGTCAGCGGCAGCGGCATCGGATAGAGCCCGCTGCGGTGGTAGGTGTCGATGTAGTTCAAGCCAACGGCGGTGTTGCGGACCAGCACCTGGCCGGGGCCGGGCGCGTCGAGCGCCACGTCCTCCCAGCGCATTTCGTCCGGGCTGCCGGCTTGGTGGATGCGGATTGCCTTGACCATCTGTCGTGTTCCCCTGGTGAATTCCCGGCCCCGTGTCGGGGCGCTAGGCGAGATGCTGCTTGAAGAAGGCGGCGGTGCGCTGGTTGGCCGACTGCGCCGCGGCCGCGTTCCAATGCTGGCCGCCGACCCGCGCGAAGGCGTGGTCGGCGCCCGGATAGGAATGGATGGTGACGTGCTTGTTGCCCGCGAGCCCGTCCTTGATCTTCTTCTGCGCCTCGGGCGGCACGAACTTGTCGGCCTCGGCGACGTGCAGCATCAGCGGCTTGGAAATCTTCCCCGCCTCGCCCAGCAGCCCCTCGATGCCCACGCCGTAGTAGCCGACGTTGCAGTCCGCGGCGCTGCGCGTTCCCATCAGGTAGGCGAGCTTGCCGCCCAGGCAGTAGCCGACCGAGCCGACCTTGCCGGTGCAGCCGTCGGCCTTGCGCAGCGCGTCGAGCGTGGACTTCAGGTCGTCGACCCCCTTGTCCAGGTCGAACCCGCTGAACAGCTCGAAGGCGCGCTTCCATTCGGCGTCGGTCTTGTCGGTGATCTGGATGCCCGGCTCCTGGCGCCAGAACAGGTCGGGGCACAGCGCCACATAGCCCTGCTTGGCGAAGCCGTCGGTGATCTCGCGCATCACCTGGTTGACGCCGAATATCTCCTGGATGACCACCACCCCCGGCCCCCGGCCCGAGGCGGGCTTGGCGAGATAGCCGGTGAAGTTGCCGCCATCGCGCGCGGCGATCTTGATGTCGGGCATCGGGGAACCTCCTGGACGATGTGGTTTTTCGCGACTCTAGCGGGCGGCGCGGCGCGTGTCACGACGGGCGATGGATCGCGTCTTTCATCCTTCGAGACGGCGGCTCCGCGGGTTCCTCATCCTTCGAGACGCCGCCTTCGGCGGCTCCTCAGGATGACGCGATTTTTCATCGTTGCCCAAATGAACGCGTCA
>JADZDN010000169.1 GCA_020851015.1 Alphaproteobacteria bacterium
ACCAGCCAGTCGGCCAGGTCCGTCGCGGTGATGAAGCCCACGGCCGCGCCGCGCCGCATCGCCGCCGTGTCGACCTTTAGGTCGGCGATCATGCCGGCGGACGCGGCGATGCAAAGCTGCAGGTTCTCGGCGGCGTCGAACACCGGCTCCTTGTCTTCCTGCATGTCCTTGTTGAAGGCCAGCGGTAGGCCTTTCAGCATCACCAGCAGGGTCATCAGCGAGCCGATGATGCGGCCCGACTTGCCGCGCGTCAATTCGGCGGCGTCGGCGTTGCGCTTCTGCGGCATGATCGAGCTGCCGGTGGTGAAGGCGTCGCTCAACCGCACGAAGCGGAACTGCTCCGAGCTCCACAGCACCAGCTCCTCGGCCAGGCGCGAGAGGTGCACCGCGCACAGCGCGGCGGCCGCCAGGAACTCGGCGACGAAATCGCGGTCGCCCACCGCGTCCATCGAGTTGGCGGCCGGCCGGTCGAATCCCAGCGCGCGCGCCGTCATCGCCCGGTCGATCGGGAAGGACGTGCCGGCCAGCGCGGCGGCGCCGAGCGGCGATTCGTTCATGCGCCGGCGCGCGTCCATGAATCGGCCGCGGTCGCGCCCGATCATCTCGACATAGGCCATCAGATGGTGGCCGAAGGTGACGGGCTGGGCCGGCTGCAGATGGGTGAAGCCCGGCATCAGGCTGCCGGCATGCTCCTCGGCGCGGTCGATCAGCACGGATTGCAGGCGCTTCAGCGCCGCGTCGACCGCGTCGATCGCGTCGCGCACCCACAGCTTCACGTCGGTCGCGACCTGGTCGTTGCGCGAGCGCGCGGTGTGCAGCCGTCCCGCCGGCGCGCCGATCAGCTCGGCCAGGCGCGCCTCCACGTTCATGTGGATGTCCTCCAGCGCCACCTTGAACTGGAAGCGGCCGGCATCGATCTCGGCCTCGACCTTCTTCAGCCCGGCCATGATGGCGCGCGCGTCGGCGGCGGAGATGATACGCTGCTTGGCCAGCATCCTTGCATGCGCGATCGACCCCCGGATGTCCTGGCGGTACATCTTGCGGTCGAAGTCGATCGAGGGGTTGATCTGCTCCATCACGGCCGACGGGCCGGCGGCGAAGCGACCGCCCCACAGCGCATTGGCCGCGGCCGTCCCCGCCGCGGCGGATTTCGCGCGATTGTTATTGGACCGGCGGGGCGTTCTGCGGGAAGTAACGGCCATGGCGAAGCTCGATTTTCTCCTTGCGGCGACCGGCGCGGTTATACGGGATCGCGCCGCGTCTGTCCTGCTCCTTGCCGGGCTAGCGGCGCTCGCGGCAGGGGGCTTGGCGGCGGCCGCCGACAAGCCGCCGCTCAAGGGCGACATGAAGGATTTCGTGTTGGCCGAGCCGGCCAAGCCCCTGCCGGCCATGGCCTTCACCGATCTGGACGGGAAAGAGCTGAGCCTGGATGCCTTCAAGGGGCGGGTCGTGGTTCTCAACCTCTGGGCCACATGGTGCGTGCCCTGCATCAAGGAGATGCCATCGCTCGAACGCCTCGCCGCCAAGATGAAGGACCGGCCGGTCGCCGTGATGTCGATCTCGCAGGACCGCGGCGGCGCCAAGCAGGTCACGCCGTTCCTGGAGAAGCAGGGGTTGAAAACGCTGCCGATCTACCTCGACCCCAAGGGCGTGGTGCTGAAGGCCATCAACGGCCGCGGCCTGCCGACCACGCTGATCGTCGACCAGCAGGGACGCGAGGTCGGCCGGCTGGAGGGCGACGCCGAGTGGGACGGCGCCAACGCGCTGGCGCTGATCGAGCATGTCCTCGCCCAGGGCGCCGACAACCGCCCGGCGTTGCTCAAGACGGGCGGGTAGGCCGCGGACCGGTCCTCCGTTTCTGCGATTGCGATCTGTTCGCATAAACGGCCGGTTCACCATTTCCCCCGATCATGCGGCGGGCTGTCGCATGCGCCGGAAAGTCCTTGAACGGCGTCGGCGTCGGCGCATCGTTAAAGGTCGGTTCGAGGAAAAGCGCATGGGCACGCGATCAGTGGTTTCATCCAACGGCAAGCATCCGCCGCGCGCGGCGGCGCGCAGGGCCGCGGCCGGCGATATCGCGCCCAAGCTCGATGCCGGCGGGATCGAGGGCTTCACGGTCGGCGCCAAGGTTTCGTCGGCCCGGACCACGAACGAAGCGGTGGTGCGCGACATCCTGGGCCATGCCGCCAAGGGCAACGTCCCGGCGCTCGCCAAGTCGATCGAGGCGATCCTGGCCGGCGTGTCGCCCGACGACGCGCGCCGCCTGCGCCAGGCGCTGACCGCGCCCGAATCCGCGCTGGCGGCCAAGGCGAAGGACCGGCTCGACGAGGAATTGACGGATGGCTGGCGCGACGGCGGCTATCCCTACAAGCACTTGATGCTGCGCAAGAACTACGAGAAGCAGAAATACCGGCTGCAGGTCGAGCTGCTGAAGCTCCAGGCCTGGGTGCGCGATGCCGGGCAGCGGGTGGTGATCCTGTTCGAGGGCCGCGACGCCGCCGGCAAGGGGGGCGCGATCAAGCGCTTCATGGAGCACCTCAATCCCCGCGGCGCGCGCATCATGGCGCTGCAGAAGCCGACTGACGACGAGCGCGGCCAGTGGTATTTCCAGCGCTACGCCCAGCACCTGCCGACGCGCGGCGAGATCGTGCTGTGCGACCGGTCCTGGTACAACCGCGCGGGCGTCGAGCGCGTGATGGGCTTCTGCACCGACGCCGAGTACGACGAGTTCATGCGCCAGGCGCCGGAGTTCGAGCGCCACCTGGTGCGCAGCGGCATCCATCTCATCAAGTTCTGGTTCTCGGTCAGCCGCGCCGAGCAGCGCCGCCGGTTCAAGGAGCGCGAGGTGCATCCGCTGAAGCAGTGGAAGCTGAGCCCGGTCGACCTGGCGTCGCTCGACAAATGGGACGACTACACCAAGGCCAAGGAGGCGATGTTCTTCCATACCGACACCGCCGACGCGCCCTGGACGGTGATCAAGAGCGACTGCAAGAAGCGCGCGCGGCTGAACGCCATGCGCTACGTGCTGCACAAGCTGCCCTACGAGCGCAAGGACGCCGAGAACATCGGCGCGATCGACCCGCTCTTGGTCGGCCGCGCGCACGTGGTCTACGAGCGCGGTGAGCGGCGGATGGGGCCGCTGCTCTAGCGCCGCCCTAATCCACGGGCAGGCGCACGACGAACCGCGCGCCCAGCACCTGGCCGTCGTCGTCCAGCCGGTTCTCGGCGCGGATCATGCCGCGGTGCGCCTCGATGATCTGCTTGGAGATGCTCAAGCCCAGGCCGGAATGGGTGCCGAACTTCTCGCCTTCCGGCCGCTCGCTGTAGAAGCGGTCGAAGATCGCCTGTTCCTTGCCCTCGGGGATGCCCGGCCCCTCGTCCTCCACCGTCACCGTCACGAAGCGCCCGTCGCGGAAGGCGCGCATCGCGATCAGCCCGCCCGGCGGGCTGAAGGAGACCGCGTTCGACAGCAGGTTGCGGAACACCTGGACCAGCCGGCTGTCGATGCCCGGCACTTTGAGTTGCCCGGCGCCGACCACGTCGAGCGTCAGCCGCAGCGCGTCGTCGTCGACCTGCGTCGCCTCGTGCATGTCGACCAGCGCCGACAGCATGCGGTCGATCTCCACCGGCGCGGATTCGGCGCGGCTCAGCTCCGCGTCCAGGCGCGAGGCGTCGGAGATGTCGGTGATCAGCCGGTCCAGGCGCTGTACGTCGTCCTGGATGATCTGCATCAGCCGGCGCTGCTGGTCGGGATTGGTCACGCGGCTGACGGTCTCGACCGCGCTGCGCAGCGAGGTGAGCGGATTCTTGATCTCGTGCGCCACGTCGGCGGCGAAGCGCTCGATCGCGTCCATGCGCCGCCACAGCGCCTCGGTCATCTCGCGCAGCGAGGCCGACAACTCGCCGATCTCGTCGCCGCGGCGGGTGAAGTCGGGTATCGGCTCGGGCGCGCGGCCGGTGCCGCGCCGCACGCGGTCGGCCGCGGCCGCCAGGCGCCGCACCGGGCGCGCCAGCGTGTTGGCGAGGTAGAGCGACAGCAGCACGGTGACGGCGAGCGCGACGACGAAGATGCGCAGGATGTCGAAGCGCACGGTGCGCATCGCGCGCTCGATGTCCGCGCCGCCGCGCGACAGCATCAGCGCGCCCAGCACCTGCTTGTAGCGCTGCACCGGAACCGCGATCGAGATCACCAGGCTGCGGTCGTCGGCGACGCGCACCAAGGCCGATGTCTCGCCGCGCAGCGCCAGCCGCGCCTCGTCGTAGTCGGCCGCGCTCTGGAACGCCAGCTCCTGGTAGGGCGGCGGATCGCCCCGCGCCGGCAGCCGCGCGACCACCCAGTCGTAGAGGTCGAACAGCGTGCGCATCGCCCAGTTGCCGGCGTGCGGCGGCGGCAGTTCGCGGATCTGCACCACCCCGCCCGGGCCGACCAGGACGCGGGTGTCGGCGATCAATTCGCCGTCGACGCCGAACAGGCGGGCGCGGGTGTTCATGGTCGCGACCAGCCGGCGCAGAAGCTGGCGCGACACGTCGGGCTGCAGCGAGGGCGGATCGATCGCCGCCGTGTCGATCGCGCCCTCCGCCATGGCGCTGGCGACGATCAGCGCCTGCGAGCGCAGATTCTCGATCTCGGCCTGGATCAGGCCCTTGCGGTAGTCGTCGAGGTAGAGGAGCCCCCCGCCGAGCAGCGCCAGGGCCAGCAGGTTGATCGCCAGGATCGGCCGGATGAGGGGGGAGACCAGGCGCCGGCGGCGCCGGGGCGGGCCGTCGTCGCGCTCGCGTGCGGCGGTCAGCGGCTGGCCGCCGCGCCGCCGCGGTCTCGGCGACGGCTCGCGGTCGACGATCGGCGCGATCGGGGCCTTCGCCTCTCGTCTGTCGGTGCGCTCCGCCTCGACCTCGACCGCCATCCGCCCCCGTTACCCCCGCCGCGCGGCGCTATTTCTCGCGATAGCGGTAGCCGACGCCGTACAGCGTCTCGATCTGGGCGAAGCCGTCGTCCACCGCCTTGAACTTCTTGCGCAGGCGCTTGATGTGGCTGTCGATGGTGCGGTCGTCAACATAGATCGACTCGCCATAGGCCGAATCCATGAGCGGGTCGCGGTTCTTCACGTGGCCGGGCCGCGCGGCCAGCGACTTCAGGATCAGGAACTCGGTGACGGTCAGCGCCACCGGCTGGGTCTTCCAGGTGCAATAGTGGCGCGAGGGATCGAGCACCAGGTCGCCGCGCACGATCTGCGCCTCCGCTTCGGCGGCCGGCGCGCCGGTCTCCTTGCGCGCCTCGCCTCGGCGCAGGAGCGCGCGGATGCGCTCGATCAAGAGGCGCTGCGAGAACGGCTTCTTGATGTAGTCGTCCGCGCCCATGCGCAGGCCGAGCAGCTCGTCGACCTCGTCGTCCTTGGAGGTCAGGAAGATGACCGGCATCTGGGTCTGCCGGCGCAGGCGGCCCAGCAGCTCCATGCCGTCCATGCGGGGCATCTTGATGTCCAGCACCGCCAGGTCGACCGGCTGGGCCGACAGGCCCCGCAGCGCCTCGGCGCCGTCGGAATAGGTCTTGACCGTGAACCCCTCGGCCTCGAGCGCCATGGCGATCGAGGTCAGGATGTTGCGGTCGTCATCGACCAGCGCGATGGTCTGCGGCACGGCTAGATGTCCCTCCTTGGGCCGGCTCGTCTCGGTTTCGGGGCGCGTGAGGTCCGGAATTGACCGTTCCGGGGCGGTTGTGGGGATGGTTTCCATGGGGCGCCACCATGGACAGGCATTATGGCCGATTTTAGCCGCGATCGCGCCGTTTTTTGGCACCGGAACCGCGATTTACCCGCCCGGCCGGCGCTTGCGGGCTCACCGGTTTCGCGCTACTTAGCCCGCACAATACCGCCCTTTCCCACCCACAATTTACCCCGGCGAGGACACCAATGGCACGCAAGAAAATCGGGCTGGTCGGCGCAGGCCAGATCGGCGGCACCCTGGCTCTGCTGGCCGGGCAGAAGCGCCTGGGCGATGTGGTGCTGTGCGACGTGGTGGACGGCGTGCCGCAGGGCAAGGCGCTGGACATCGCCCAGTCCGCCCCGATCCAGGGCTTCGATTC
>JADZDN010000170.1 GCA_020851015.1 Alphaproteobacteria bacterium
CAATTATCTCCGGGCTGGCGCTGCCGCTGCCATCGGGGTCGTACCACATCCAACGACTATCCGGCAAAAAGGCGTTGTCGAGGTAGATGCGGGTAATGTCCGTCACCCCCGCGAGCGTCGCGCTGAACGCGCTCGCCGCGAGCACGCCGGTCGGCAAGCCGGGCACCAGCGCCTGCGGCACTCGCATGGTGTCTTCGGGACCCGAGTAGTCGGTGATGGTGGGGAAAGGGTTGTCGTCGAAAACGAAGACATCTGCGCCGGCGCCGCCGGTCATCAAGCACTGCAAGCGGCCATCGGCCCAGAGCACGTCGTTGCCGCTGCCGCCGTCGAGCGTGGCAAAGCCGTCCTCGCCGAAGAGGGTGTCGTTGCCCTCGCCGCCTGCCAGGGAGTCGAAGCCGTCGCCACCCCAGAGCACGTCGTTGCCCCCCAGGCCATACAGCGTGTCGTGGCCCCCGAGGCCGTAGAGGCGGTTCGTGCCGGCGTTGCCCGTGATGGTGTTCGTGGTCTCCGACCCCGTCAGGTTGATCGCGGTCAGCGCGGTCGCATCCGCGGTGGCAAGCCATTCGATCTCCGCCGCGGCGCTCAGGCGGTAGGTGACGGTGGCGATCACGGTGTCGGCCCCGCCTTCCGCGCCTTCCAGCACCCGGTCGCGCAAATTGTCCACATAAATCAGGTCGTTGCCGGCACCGCCGCGAAGCGTGTCGGTGCCCGCCCGCCCATCCAGCACGTCGTCGCCCGCCATGCCGCGCAACTCGTTGCCTGCGGTGTCGCCGGCCAGCGTATCGGCGAAGCCGGAGCCGATGACCCCCCTCGAAGCGGTCGAATTGGTCGAGCGCGGCGTCGCCTTCGTTCAGCAACTCGTTCTGCAGTTCTACCCGCACAGCGGCGCCGGAATCGCCGAAGAAGACGAAGTCGAAGCCGTCGCCGCCATCGAGCAGGTCGCCGCCGCTGCCGCCCATGATCACGTCGTTGCCCGCGAAGCCCGCGATCTCGTCGTTGGCGCCGCCGCCGTAGAGCGTTTCGCCGGCGGCGCCGCCGAGCACCGTGTCATCCCCCAGGCCGCCGTAGACGACGCCGGTCACGAGCCCGAGCCGGCCATCGTACAGGTCGGCGCCGCCCGCCAGCACGATCGCGCCCAGGATCCGGCCGGCATTGATGACCGTGTCGTCGCTGATGAAGGCCTGGATGGCTTGCCCACCCTGCGTCGCCGAGACCACGCCGACGTTGTCGAGGTACAGCGTGCCGCTATCATGCCGTATGCCGTGCTGGCGGCCGGCGATCGTGCCTGAATTCACCAACGAGACGGAGTCGGTCGCATACAGGCCGATGAAGCCGCTGATTAGTCCGCTGTTGGTGATCTCGTTTAGGCTGCCTGACGAGCCGATATGAAGCGCATTCTCGCTTGCCGTGATCGTGCCGCTGTTGATGATCGCGTTGGCACCGGCGGAAACAAACACCCCGTTGCCGCTGGAGGTGATCCGGCCATTGTTCTGCAAGGTCCCGTGGCCGGCGGTGTAGGCGACCGCCGCGAAGCCCATGCTCTCGGCCAGGGAGGTGATCGCGCCATTGTTGATGATGGTGGTGCTGATGCCGGAGGACGTCACGGTGTAGCCATTGGCCCAGAGCTCGCCGCTGCCCATGACGTAGAGATACTGGTAGTCGCCGTTCAGGTTCGCTTCGGCGAATTCGATGGTGCTGACGACCTTGCTGGGCATTTCAGCCTCCCCTTCACGCGGTGCGGATCCGGTTGTGGTCGGCTTGCATTATTTGCAATTCTTGCCCGATCCGATAACGAAACTAGCGTATGATGGGAAAGGGGCAAGATCGTTCCTGACGGTCTTCGCAGGCGCACCAAGCCGGTCTGCCGGCGGCCCTTTGCCGGGCGCTGGCGAGGAGGGTGGCAGCCTTGGCGCCGCACCACGCGGTGCCGGCGAGGGTGCTCCGGTACCATTGGCTTCGTCGCACGAAGCGCGTGATATGGGCGCCCTATGATCCTCTCCCCCCGCATCCGCGCCACCGAATCCCCGCCCATCCCCGCCGCGCGCGCCTGGGCTGCGCGCTACGACGGCCGCGCCGGCGCGCCGCTCGACCTGACGCAGGCGGTGCCGGGCTACCCGCCGCCGGATGCGCTGCTCGCGAAGCTCGCCAAGGCCGCGGGCAGCGCGGCCTGCGCGGGTTATGGCCCGATCGCCGGCGACGCGGCCCTGCGGGAGGCGCTGGCCGCCGACATGTCGGGCTTCTACGCCGCGCCGATCGCGCCCGCGCAGGTGGCGATCACCGCCGGCTGCAACCTGGCCTTTGCCATGGCGATGCAGGTGCTGGCCGCCGAGGGCGACGCCGTGCTGCTGCCCGCGCCGCGGTACTTCAACCACCGCATGGCGCTGACCATGCAGGGCGTGCGCGCCATCCCCGTGCCGACGCGCGCCGAGGACGGCTTCGTGCCCGATCCCGCGCGCATCGACGCCCTGCTCGCCGAGCACCAGCCGCGCGCCGTCGTGCTGGTGACGCCGAACAACCCGACCGGCGCGGTCTATCCGCGAGATGTGATCGAGCAGGTCGCGACGCATTGCCGCAGCCACGGCGCCTTCCTGGTGCTGGACGAAACCTACCGCGACTTCCTCCCCGCCGACCGCACGCCGCCGCATGCGATCTTCGCCGATCCGGACTGGGGCGAGGTGCTGGTCCACCTCTATTCCTTCTCCAAGGCCTATTGCGTGCCGGGCCATCGCGTCGGCGCCATCGCCGCCGGCGCGGCGGTAATGGCGGAACTGGAGAAGGCGTTCGATACCTTGCAGATCTGCCCGCCGCGCCCGGCGCAATCGGCGCTCACCTGGGCGATCCCCTCGCTGCGCGACTGGCGCGAGGGCAACCGCGCGTTGATGGCCGGCCGGGCCGCCTTCTTCCGCGCGGCCGTGGCGCAGCTGCCGGGCTGGCGGCTCGATGCGATCGGCACCTACTTCGCCTATCTCCGCCTGCCCGACGCGGCGCCGGATGCGGTGCGCGCGGCGGAGATCCTCGCCGCGGAGCGGGGGCTGATGACGCTGCCCGGCCCGTTCTTCGGCCCCGGCCAGGATCGCCATCTTCGCCTTGCCTTCGCCAATGCGGGGGAGCAGGTGTTGGCGGAGGTGCCGGCCCGCCTGGCCGCCTTCTCCTGACGGAGCGACCCGCATGCGGACGAATGAAGCACGCGCTACCCGCACGATCGACGTGATCTCCGACGCCATCTGCCCGTGGTGCTGGATCGGCAAGGCGAATCTCGACGCCGCGCTGGAGGAACTGGCCGGGGAGGGGCTGTCCTTCGCCGTCCACTGGCGGCCCTTCCAGCTCAACCCCGACATGCCCGAGGAAGGCGTGGAGCGCGCCGCCTATCGCGCGGCGAAATTCGGCAGCGAGACACGCGGGCGCGAGCTCGATGCGCAGGTCGCCGAGGCCGGGCGCGCGGCCGGCGTCGCGTTCCGCCACGACCTGATGGCACGCACGCCGAACACCGTTGCCGCGCACCGGGTCATCCGCGCGGCGGAGGCGGCCGGCGTCCAGGATGCGGTGGTCGATGCGCTGTTCCGCGGCTACTTCCAGCAGGGAAAGGACATCGGCGACCCCGCGACGCTCGACGCCATCGCGGCCGGCGCGGGGCTGCCGGGGATGGCGGCGATGCTCGAAGGCGAGGAACACCGCGATGCCGTGCTCGCCGAGGACATGGCGGCGCGCCGCGGCGGGATCTCCGGCGTGCCGAGCTTCCTGATGGACCGCCACCTGCTGTTCAGCGGCGCCATGCCCGGCCCTCGCATGGCCGAGGCCTTCCGCCGCGCCCACGCCATCCTTTCCGAACGGGAGCGCGAGGCGGTAGCCTGAGCGCGGTCACGGAGGCGCCTGCGGATGGAATGGATCCTGCTCGGTATCGTCGTCCTGCTGCTGCTGTGGCTGGTCGTCATCTACAACCGGCTGGTCGCGCTGCGGCAGACCGTCGGCCAGTCCTGGTCCGACATCGAGGTGCAGCTCAAGCAGCGCCACGACCTCGTCCCGAACCTGGTGGAGACGGTGAAGGGCTACGCGGCGCATGAGCGCGGCACGCTCGACGCGGTGATCCAGGCGCGCAACAGCGCGACGCAGGCGCATACGCCGCAAGCCGCCGCCGCCGCCGAGGGCCAGCTTTCCGGCGCGCTGTCGCGCCTCTTCGCGCTGGCCGAGGCCTATCCGGACCTCAAGGCCAACACCAGCTTCAACGCGCTGCAGGGCGAGCTCTCGACGCTCGAGACCAAGATCGCCGCGGCGCGCCGCTTCTTCAACAACGCGGTCGCCGAGTTCAACGCGGCGATCCAGTCGATCCCCGCGGTGTTCTTCGCCGGCTCCCTCGGCTTCCGCCCGGCGACCTTCTTCGACCTGGAGGAAGCCGAGCGCGCCGCGGTGCAGACGGCGCCGCAAGTGAAGTTCTGAACCGTGCTGCCCGCCACGGGGCTGAGCACGCATCGCTGGAACACCGCGATCCGGTCGATGCTGCTGCTGGCGGGCTTCCCGCTCCTGCTGGTGATGATGGGCTATGCGCTGGCGCTGCTGATCGTCGCGGGCGATGCCTATTCGGTCGATGAGGGGCTGCGCCGCGCGGTCACGCTGCTGCCCGCCATCGTCCCGGCGGCGCTCGTGCTGGCCGCGATCTGGTTCGCCGTCGCCTGGGTCGCCCATAACCGCATCCTCGACTTCGTCACCGGCGCGAAGCGCGTGGCGGACCCGCGCGACGAACCCCGGCTCTGGCACCTGGCGGAGGCGCTCTGCATCAGCCGGGGCATGACCATGCCGCGGCTCGCGGTGATCGAGACGCCGGCGCGCAACGCCTTCGCCTCCGGCGTGACGCCGCGCCGCGCCGGCGTGACGGTGACGCGTGGGCTGCTCGATGCGCTGGACGACCGCGAGCTCTCCGCGGTGCTGGCGCATGAGCTCTCGCATATCCGCAACGGCGATGCGCGCCTCGGCGTGATCGCGGCGGTCTTCGTCGGCGTGATCACGCTGGCGACCGACCCGATCTGGCGCGGGCTGCGCTTCACCAGCCGCGGCGGGTTCCGCGTCGGGGGAAGCCGTTCCTCCTCGTCGTCATCCTCCTCGCGCGGCCGCAGCGGCGGCGTCGCGATGGTGCTGATCCTGATCGCCGTGGTGATCGCGGCGATGGCGCATGTGCTGGCGCTGGTGCTGCGCATGGCGCTGTCGCGCAACCG
>JADZDN010000171.1 GCA_020851015.1 Alphaproteobacteria bacterium
CAGCCTGACGGGCATCCTTTTGGCGGCGGTGATCGGCACGCTGATGGGGCTGCTGGCCGGGTATTTCGGCCGGGTGTACGAGGCGACCCTGATGCGGGTGGCCGATCTGCTGTTCGCTTTTCCCAGCTTCGTCCTGGCGCTGTTCCTGATGTTCGTCTTCGGCTTCGGCGTGCTGAACGTCGTACTCGCCATCGGGCTGGTCTACCTGCCGGGCTTCGCCCGGCTGGCGCGCAACATGACGCTGCTGGTCAAGGAGGAGGCCTATGTGCAGGCCGCCAAGGTGTCCGGCCAGACGCCGTTTCGCATCATGACCCGTGAAATCCTGCCGAACATCGCCCCACCGCTGATCGTGCGTCTAAGCCTGGGCTTTGCCTTCGGCGTCGTCATCGAGGCGGGCTTGAGTTTCCTCGGCTTGGGTGTCCAGCCGCCGACCCCGTCGCTCGGCCTCATCATGTCCGACGCCAAGGAGTATTTCCAGCGCGCGCCCTGGGTACTGACGCTGACGGGCCTGGCGATCAGCGTCATCCTGCTGGGCCTCAACCTGCTGGGTGACGGGTTGCGCGACATGATGGACCCGCGCCTGGGCCGCAGGGAGGAGGCATGAGCACCAACGCCCTGGAGGTCTGCAACCTGCGCACACGGCTCCGCGGTCCGCGCGGCGACGTGGAGGTTCTGCGCGGCATCGACCTAGTGCTGCGGCACGGGGAGGTGCTGGGGCTGATCGGCGAGTCCGGCTCGGGCAAGACGATGACCGGACTTTCGATCCTGCGCCTGGCGCCCCGGATCGCCACCGTGTCTGCCGACAGCCTGCGCGCCTTCGGCCTGAACCTGCTCGAGATCGGTGACGCGGAGTTCCGCGCCCTGCGTGGCCGGCGCATGGCCATGGTGTTCCAGGATCCGGTCGGCGCCTTCAATCCGGCCAAGACCATCGGATGGCATTTCCGCCACGCGCTGCGCCGTGTAGCGGACAAGGCGCCGGAGGCGACGCGGGACTGGCGTCAGTCCGCCATCCGGCTGCTGGGGGAGGTCGGCATACCGCAGGGTGCGTCCGTGTTGCGGAGCTACGCCCACCAGCTCAGCGGTGGGATGCTGCAGCGCGCGCTGATTGCTATCGTGCTGGCTTGTCGGCCCGAGCTGATCGTCGCCGACGAACCGACGACCAACCTGGACGCGATCGTCGAGCGGCAGATTCTGGCCCTGTTCCGCGACCTGCAGCGCAAACTCTCGGCCGCCTTCATCTACATCACCCACGACATCGCGATTGCGGCGCAGCTCTGTGATCGGATTGCCGTGATCTATGCCGGCCAGATCGTCGAGGAAGGACCAACGGGCGACGTATTTGGTACACCCAAGCATCCCTACACCCAGGGTCTACTGGGTGCCGCCTTGGCGCTGGACAAGGGCGATGCCCGACTGCAGGAGATCCGCGGCGATCTGCCCAATCCAGGCGACCCGCCGCCCGGCTGCCTGTTTGCGCCGCGCTGCGGCTTCGCGCGCCCGGAATGCACGACGGGAGACCCCAACCTGCGATCTGTCGGCGACGCGCACTCGGCGCGCTGCGTGCTCTACCCGTGAACCCGGCAAACCTTATGGCGGACGCGCCGTCCGTGATGGCGGTGGATGGACTGGTGATCCGCTTCGCCCTACGGCGCGGCATAGGCGCCATGCTGCGCGGCGGCGCCAGCCATTTCAACGCGGTCGACCAGGTCAGTTTCGCGGTTCGACCGGGCGAGGTGCTTGGCCTGGTCGGCGAATCCGGCTCCGGCAAGACGACGATCGGCAAGGCGCTGCTGCGGCTCTATGAACCCAAGGCAGGCACGATCCGCTACCGCGACGAGGACATCACCCATGTCGACGGCAAGGCGCTGCGCGACATCCGGCCGCACCTTCAGATGGTGTTCCAGGATCCGCTGTCCTCCCTGAACCCCCGCCACAGCATCCACACCGCACTGGCAACGCCGCTGTTGGTCCATGATCGCGTGCATCCTGATCAGGTCGACGATCGAGTCGACAGCATATTGCGCCAGGTGGGCCTGCCGGCCGCATTCAAGCAGCGATTTCCGCACGAAATGTCGGGCGGGCAATTGCAGCGCGTGGCAATCGGGCGAGCGCTGATCCTCGATCCCAGCCTGATCGTGGCGGACGAGCCGGTATCGAAGCTCGACGTCTCGGTACGCGCGAAGATACTGAACCTGTTCAAGGACATCCAGGCGCGCCTGGGCATCGCCCTGGTATTCATCACGCATGATCTGCGCGTGGCGCGCTATCTGTGCGACCGCATCGCCGTCATGTATTTCGGCAAGCTGGTCGAGGTGGCGCCTACGCGCGAGATTTTTGCCCGGCCGTGCCACCCCTATACGCGCGCGCTGCTCGGCACGATCCGGAACGAAAGCAGTGGCCCGCCGCTTGCCGGCGAAGCCTTCAATCCCACCACCGATCGCCAGGGTTGCCGCTTCTACAGCCGTTGCCCCATGCGCAAGGACTCGTGCCTCCACGCACACCCGCCAATGGAAAACGTGGACAAGGACCATCAGGTGGCCTGCTACGAATGGCGGTCGGCCGCGATCTAGCTCCGGCTCCTCAGACGGTGCGTGCTGTTTCGACGAGCCGGCGCCAGGTCGCCGCGAGTCGGCTCCGCTCGGCATCAACGAACGCGCGTGCGTCACGGAAAATCTTGGCGAGTTCCGTGGACATCGCGGCAACGGCGTCGGGCGCGGGGCCGCTGTCGCCACGCGAGGCAACGATCGCCGCCGGGTCCATCGCGGAACGAAACGCGTCGTCGGCGATCGTGATCGAGCGTCCCAGCAACGCGCCCGCTATCGACTCCAGGGCACGCGCATCCGGGTTCATGCCCGCGTCTCGCACGAAGTGTCCGACAATCTGCTCTGCTTGCCTCCAGCTGACGCCGGCTTGGCGCATGACGAGATCGACGAGTTGCGCTGCCTGCATGAAGTCGCAACCCGCGAGCTCGGCTCCCCTGGACCGATCGACGGTGATCGTAGCCAACGCCGCCGACATGAGATCGAGTGCATAGGCAAGTTCCCCCAGGCCCTGGTGCGCCAGCGCGGGAATGCCCATCGTATCGACCAGTTGAATCGGCGCGGTATGCATCATCAGCTCGAGCGCCTCGCCGTGCAGCGTCGCGACCTTGATCGCCGACCGGCGTACCGGCTTCAGGAAACTCGGGTTGCGCTTCTGGGGCATGATGAAGCTGCCGCTGCACCAGGCATCGCCGAACGCGATCAGCTTCAGGTCGCTCCCCGCCCAGAGATACAGGTCGAGCGCCAGCCGGCTGATGCTGGCAGCGGTGTTGGCGGCCGCACCCAAAGCATCAATCGCCACGTCGCCATTGACGTATCCGTACAAAGAATTGCGGACTACGTTGTCATAGCCGAGCAGCGCGCTGATCCGCCGCCGGTTCATGCCCACCGGGCTTGGAACTATATGGCCCACGGCGGCCGAACTCAGGTTCATCCGGCCATAGCTCGACCGCAGGCGCGCGGTCTGTTGTTCCAGGTTCTCCGCAAAAGCCGCGAAGTAGTAGCCCAGCGTGATGGGTTCCGCGCGCATATGCACGGTATAAAAGGGCGCCAGCACATCCTTCAACGCCGCCGCCTGGCTCGTTAGGCAATCGCCCAGGCTGGCGGCCGACGCGACCGCCCTCAGCATGTCCTCGCGGACTGCCAGCATCTCGGCCACGTAGCCGAACTCAGCGCGGGCCCGGCCAAGCGACAAGTCGCCCGCGTCCTCCGGACCGATTGCTTCGGCGATCGCCCGTTCGACGTTGGGCTGCAAATTCTCCAGCGCCGGATCGAATGCGATCCGGTCTGCACCCTGATCGAGCAGATCGAGCAATGCACCGATGATCCGCCGCGCCCGTGCCGGCGCGACGATGCCCTGCTCGCGCAGCGCGATCATCGATGCCAGATGGTAGTAGAGCAGGTGGGCGAATGAATACCGCGTTGCATCGATCACGCCGCGACTGTACCGCTCGACATAGGCGGCGGAAGTGGCCAGCGGGAGCATCGCTTGCGTCGTTGAGTTGCCGGCCATATTGGCTAACCGCGCATGATCCGGCCGATCGCCGCGGCTAGCTTCGCGTCGGCTCGCTTCTGCCGCTTCAGCATCTGGGCGATCCAGCGCTCCTGCGATGCAAGCCGCGCCCGCGACGTCTTCAGCATCCGCGCAGTCTCCGCGGGATTCACACTGCCGGTCGTCCGGCGCGTCCGGACGAAGGTTCCCGGCTCCAGGGCGGCTCGCACGGCCGCGTCGTCGAGGCCGAGCCTGCGGCCTATCGTCTCCTCGGCCGCGCGGTCGAGCATGGTCCCAGTCACGCGGTCGGGACCGATTCCCCCAGCCAGCGCGCTGCGCACCAGCCGTCCCACCGCGTGATGGGTTTGGCGGTAGGACAGCCCGTTGCGGCGCACGATCGCATCGGCCAGGTTGCTGGCCGTAGCCCAATTGGCGCCAGCCAGTTCGCGCATTCGCGTGGTGTGCACCGTCAGCGAGCGAATGACTCCATCCATCAGCTCCAGCATGCCCTCGGTAGCGGTGAAGGCATTGTCGATCTGCGGCACCTCGCGGTTGGTGACGTCGCCCGATCCTTCGGCGCGGAACGTGGCGAGCGCACTGCCGAGCCAGGTGGTCGCGGCCCCGGCGCGCGCCTTTACCACCTCCAGCGCGATCGGGTTCTTCTTTTGCGGGAACACGCTGCTGGTGCCGCAGTACCCGTCGGCGCATTCGACCATGCGGAACTCGAAGCTCGACCAGACATGCAGGTCCGTCGCCAGGTCGTTCAGGTCGGCCATGATGAAGGACATCGCTGCGATCGCGTCGGCCGCGTAGTAAGCCTCGCGCGCCAGCCTTGTGTTTTCCACCAGCCCGCCGAAGCCGAGCAGGGCAGTGGTGCGGCGGCGGTCGAGGGGCCAGGACGTACCCGCCAATCCGGCCGCACCGAGCGGATTCAAGTCGACACGCGCGAAGGCGGCGACGACTCTGTCGAAATCGTCGCCCAGCCGGTCGACAAAGCTATGGAGGTAGTGGCCAAAGGTCCACGGCTGGGCGTGCTGCAGGCAGGTGTAGCCCGGCATTACCGTGGTTTTGTGGCGGGCCGCCAGGCCGATCAGCGTTCGCTCCAGCGCGGTCAGCCGTCGCAGCACATCGATCAAGCGACGTCGCTTGTACAGCCGGCGGGCCGTGGGACCTTGGTCAAGACGGCTGCGGCCGGTATGCATCCTTCCGCCGATCGCCTCGCCGATCTTCTTGAACAGGTAGTCTTCGACCTGCAGCAGGAAGCTACCCTTGCGCGGGTCCACCGGAAATCCCGACGGTCCCATGTTGTCGATCTGCCGTAGCACGTGCAGGATCTTGCGGCCGTCGGCGCGCGATAGAATCCGTCGTTCGACCAGCATCGCGGTGTGCGCGAGGTCGACCTTCAGGAACTCGTGGAACATCCCCAGTTCGCGTGCGAGTCCGGGCGCATCGGCCAGGCGAATCATCCGCTCGGCGGGGGGTTCCGCCAGGCGCGCATCTACAAGAAGGCCAGCGGGCTGGGTTCGGCGCATATCTTGGCTTCCTTGCAGCTTTCCCGGACTAGGTGCCCGGATCGAGGTGGCATGCAGTTGCACCGAAAATGATCAAAAAATCAATCCCCTACGACTGGTGTCGCGGACCCTCTTTGGCGCCGGTGGTTGAGTTAGGGAATGATATCCTGCATCGAGTACAGACCGGGCTTTCGATGCATGGTCCATGCGGCTGCGCGAACGGCGCCGACCGCAAAGGCACGTCGATCGAGAGCGCGATGCGTCAGCGCGATGTGCTCGGTTCCCGAAGCAAAGAGCAATGTGTGTTCGCCGACGACCTGGCCGGCGCGCAGGGCCGCGAAACCGATGTCCCCGGCGCGTCGCGGCCCGGTATGACCGTCACGGCCGGATTGCATCGCATCTTCGAGGCGAACCCCGCGGCCGCGCGCAACGGCCTGTCCCAGCGCAAGCGCGCTGCCCGAGGGTGCGTCGATCTTCTGGCGGTGGTGCAGCTCGACGATCTCGGCATCGTAGGTCTCGGCCGGCAGCGCCGCGCCCAACTGTTCGGCGATCTTCAGCAGCAGATTGAGCCCAATCCCGTAATTGGCCGCGCAGACCACCGGGACTCGCCGGGCCGCCCGTTCGATCGCCGCCTCCTCCACGGCCGACAGTCCGGTCGTACCGACTACCCAGGCCTTGCCTGCCGCTGCCAACGCCTCGGCGTGCGACGACACCGTTCCCGCCTGGGTGAAGTCGATCGCAACATCGATCTGCGGGGCCAGCTGGGAGAGCGGCATCGTCGCGGGGCCGCCCTGCGGCGCCGGCGATGACTTGCCGATCGTGCCGCCCACCACATCATGGCCGGCGGCGATGCTCTCCTCCACCAGGAGCCGGCCCATCCGGCCGGCCATGCCGAGTATGCCGACCCGCATCAGTCGCTCCTTCCATTGAATTTGGCAGCCGCCTTGCCCGCGGCCGCGCGTGGCCAGAAGCGATTGCGCAGGACGGACCAGCGGATGGTCAAGGGGCCGAGCGGGTCGACGGCCATGCAGACTCCGACAATGCCGGTGCCAAGAACGGCGATCGGGAGTGCCACGATTCAGGCTTGGGCAACGGCGCGCTCGGAAAGGAGACTCTTCAAGATCCCCAGCACCAGGTGGACCTGGTTGATGGTGGCGCTCTCGGTCCAAAAGCCGCAATGCGCCGTCAGGGTCACGTTCGGCGCGGTGCGGAGGAGATGCTGCTCGGGCAAGGGTTCGGTTTGGAACACGTCGAGCGCGGCATGGCCGATCGCGCCGCTGCGCAGCGCGTCGACCAGCGCCGTCTCGTCGACCAGGCCGCCGCGCGCCGTGTTGACGAGGATCGCGCCCGGCTTCAGCGATGCCAGACGCGCCTTGTTCATGAACAGGCGCGTGTCCTCGTTCAGCGCTAGATGGAGTGATACGATGTCGGACGACGAAAGCATCTCGTCCAGCGACACGGTTCGGATGCCCGGTTCCTTGACCGGTGTGCGGTTCCAAACCACCACCTCGAGCCCGATGCCGGCGCCGATCCGCGCCACCTCGCGCCCGATGCCGCCGAACCCGACGATGCCGAGGCGCTTGCCGCGCAGCTCGATGCCCTGAAGCTTCTTCCAGCCCCCTTGGCGCAGTACTTCGTGCTGCTGGGCAACCTGCCGTGCGGCAGCGAACATCAATCCCACCGCGAGCTCGGCAACGGTCGTGTCGCCGTAGTTCCGGATCGTGTGTACCTTGATGCCCTGGCGTTCGGCTTGCTGCAGGTCGAGGATGCTGGCGGCGCCGGTGCCGAAATAGACGAAGTGCTTGATGCCGCGGCACTGCGCCAGGATCTCCGACGGGAAGCGCGTGTGGTCGTCGATGCAGATGTCGTAGCCCGCCAGCAGCTTCGGAATGTCCGAGGGGTGGAAGGCGTCGAGGTTGACGTCGACGGGCAGGTTGAATTGCCTCTGTGCATCCTGCCACAGCTTGTACTGCGCGGCGCCGCAATCGAGGAACTTGGCTCGCATGTCGGTCTCCGGATAGGAATGCGTCAGGAAGCCGCGCGAAAGCGGTGCGGTTGATCGGCGAGAATGGCGCGAAGGCGTCGGGCCGCCTCTCCGATATCCGCGCGGGACAGGTCGAGATGGGTCACCGCGCGAATCCGCGTCTCGCGACGCGGTCCTGCAGGGCATTCACGGTCGGGTCTTCCTGTTTCTGGTCGTCGCCGACGGCGCACGACATCATGAAGGTCAGCATGTCGCGCGTCGGCTTGGTCGCCGTATCGCTGCCCAGATCGATGAACTTGGTCATGAATCTCCCCTAGGCCACGCGCGGTGCGATTTGCGCCGGCGCGATGTCGGCCTCGGCTAGAAGCTGCTCATAGGCGCGACCTACCAGCTCGACCCCCCGGACAATGCGGTCAGGCGGGCTGTAGCTGTAGGCCAGACGCAGGAAGTTGCCTGGCGCATTTTCGGCGAAGGACAAATTGCCCGAGAAGATCGCGACGCCGGCTCTGGCCGCCCGTTTCACCAACTCGTCGGCATCGACGTCCTGCGGCAGCTCGACCCACAGGAAATAGCCGCCTTGTGGCACGCGGACCTTTGCACCGGGCAGGTAACGGTGGATCGCCTTGACCATGGCGTCGCGGTGACCGCGCAGGATCTTGGACAGCGACGCGATGTGGTGGTCGACCTTTCCGTTCTGGAAGAGCTGCACGACGATGCGCTGGAGCAGCGGGCAGGTTCCGTGATCCGACTTGTGGGCGGCCATGCGGCGGACGATCTCCGGCGCGGCATTGACCCAGCCGATGCGCAAGCCGGGCGCCAGGATCTTCGACACCGTGCCCAGGCCGATGACGCATCCTGTCGTGTCGAACGACTTGATCGGCGGCACCGGCTCGCCTTCGAAGCGGATGCGGCGGTAGGGGTCGTCCTCGACGATGACGAAGCCGTATTGTTCGGCCAGCTCCACCAGACGCTTGCGGCGCTCGGCCGACATGGTGATGCCGGTGGGATTGTGGAAGTCCGGCACGTCGAACAAGAGTTTGGGCATCGGCTCGTTTGCGGCCGCGCGCTGGGCGAGCTTCTGCTCCAGTTCGGCTGTATCGATGCCCGATCCGTCCTGGCCGACCGAAAGAAACGTTGCCTCGGCCGCCTTCAGGATCAACGCAGCCGTAAGGTAGGTCGGCGCCGTCACGATGACGGCATCGCCCGGTTCCAGGAACACGCGGCACGCCAGGTCGAGCCCGTGCTTGGCGCCGTTGACGACCAGGATGTTGTCGCGCGTGGCCACGATCCCGTCCTGGCGCAGGTAGCGGACGATCTCGTCGCGCAGATCGTCCAGCCCGTAGAGCGGGCCGTACTGCAGTCCCTCGGCGCGGTCCTTCGCGGCCGCGATCGCCTCGGCCACGATGTCCGGCAGCTCGTCGGGGAAGCCATAGCCGCCGCCCAGCTGGATGGCGTTGCTCTTGACGGTGGCGGGATTCGCCGAGGCGACGGTCGTGGCCGCGCGTTCGGCCCAGCGATAGGTGCGCGTGGTTTCAGTCATCGGACATCCTTTCAAGAGCGTCGGTCGGCCAAGGGGTCAGCCAAGCGTGAGACCGCCGTCGACGGCCAGCGTGGCTCCGGTGATCTGGCGGGCGCCGTCGGACAGCAGGAATTCGATAGCGGCAGCGACCTCGTCGGTCTCGTTGAGGCGCCCGGTGGGCGTCCGGCGGGCCGCCTGGGCCCAGCCTTCGGGCGAGAGCGAGCCCTGCCTGCCGGCATCCTTGCGGGTGAAGCCCGGGGCCACCGCATTCACGGTCGTGCCGGTCGGCGCGAGCTGCAGCGCGAAGCACCGCACCAAGGCTTCCAGCGCGGCCTTGGCGACGCTGGAGGCGGGAGCAAAGGTAGGCTGCTCGATCTTCCGGGCGATGAAGGAACTGACCGCGACGACCCGGCCGGCGGGCGACCGGGCCAGCAAGGGCATGGCGGCCGTCAGGATTTCGAGCAGCGCCCCGGGCATCAGGGCGATGGCGCGGTCGAACTCCGCCTTGGTCAGCTCGCCAAACTTCACCTTGTGGACATGGCCCGCGGCATGGACGACCCGGTCCAGCCGGCCAAAGAGTTTGCCGGCGGCCTCGACCGCCGCGGCACCGTGTCCGGGTTCGGCGAGGTTGCCCTTGCTGACGACGCAGGCCGCGCCCGCGGCTTCGCAGGCCTGCACTACCTGCTGCAGCCGCGCCGCGCTCTCCGCCGTGCTGCCGCCGCTGTGCAGCACCAGGCCGATGTCCGGCGCGGCGATGCGGCGGGCGAGGGCGGCGCCGATGCCCGAGGCGGCCCCGGTGATCAGGGCTACGCGACCGCGGGACTGCATCAGCGTCGGCCTTTCGGTCGCAGCGCATGGCGGCGCTTGGGCGCGCGCTTCGTCGACGCGCGGCGGGTCGATCGGTCCTGGCTCGGCGCTTGTGTCTGGTGGCCCGGGGCTTTGGCCCAGGGCGCCGTGCGCGCGGCGTCGATCTCCACGATCAGCCCGGCGTCGGCCGGACCGGCGAGGTGCAGGAGGCAATCGCCGCGCGACGCGAGAGAGGCACCGCGCGTGCAGACCACGGTCCCGCGAGATCCCGCTTTGACCGCCCCTGGCGGCGACAGTGGCCGCGACGGGTCGTGGATGAAGCCGACCGTGTCTCCGGTCCGTACGTCATCGCCAAGCATCGCCGTGGGTTCGAAAAATCCGTCGCTCAGCGCGTAGATGAAATCCTTGTCCTGCCGCGCGACACGGACCGTCGGCACCGGCGGCGCAGCCGGTGCTTGCTCGATCACGCCGGACCAGCGCAGCACCCGCAGGACGCCGTCAACCGTGCTCGCGATCGGCGTCGGCCCGCCGATCTCCGTGGCAATGCGGATCGCGCCGGCGCGCTTGGCAGCGCCCGAGGAATTGCGTTCCTCGAAGCTGTGAAAGACCAGCACCGACGGCGCGCCGAAGGCCAGCGCCGCCGCCAGGCGCCGGGCGCGCACGTCCGGATCGGCGTTGTGGATCAGCGTGGCGCAGGGCAGGTATTGCAGCGAGTTGCCGTCGCTGTGCAGGTCCAGCACGATGTCGCTGACCGCCATCAGGTGGCGCTCGATATAGTCGGCGATCACGCTCGTCGGCGTCCCGCTGACGTCGCCCGGGTAGGAGCGGTTGAGGTTGCGTCCGTCGATCGGCGAATTGCGCGTGCCGGCGCGCGCCGCCGGTTCGTTGGCCATCGGCAGGACGATGACCCTGCCCTGCATGGCCGCCGGGTCGAGCCCTTGGGCGACGCGGGCGACGGCGATCTGGCTGTCAATCTCGTCGCCGAACGAGCCCGCGATCAGAAGGACGGTCGGTCCGGTCCCGCCGCCAACAACGGCCAGCGGCAGCGGGATGAACCCGTAGGCCGACCGATCCGATGCGTAGGGGATCTTGGCATAGCCCGAATGCCGGCCCGTGTGCGGCAGCTCGTCGGCAAGGCCGAACAGGCAGTCGGTGGTTTCGGGCGCGGTCGTCGTCATGGGCAACCGTCGGTTTGGGGACATCCGGACGAGGCGGCGTTGTCGATCTGACGCCGAGGAGTAGACGGGCGCCCGGCGACGCTTGGAACCCCCCGCATCGCCTAGCTCCCAGGCAATTCCGTCGATCTGCCGACGGAAACCGGCGATCCGCCGGAATGGGGCAGTCCGGCGCTTCTCAGCGCCCGCACAATCGGCGAAACTGGAGCGCCATGACCAAGGCGAACGACGCGATCGATCGCAAGCTGCTGTCGTTGCTGCAGGCCAATGCGCGCGAACCGACAACGACCCTGGCGAAGAAGCTCGGCATCGCGCGCACGACCGTGCAGGAGCGCATCGCGCGGCTGCAGCGCAATGGCACGATCAGCGGCTATTCAGTCGTGCTGCGGCGCGACCCCTACGATCAATGTGCCGAGGTCGTGGTCCTGCTGGGCGTGACGCATCGCCGGCAAAAGGCGGTCGTCGAGCTGCTGCGCGACTTCCCCGAGATCAAGCTCTGCCAGACGATCAACGGCGACTACGAACTCTTGTGCCGGGTAAAGGTGGCGCAGCTCGAAGACATCCACCCGGTGCTGGAAGCCCTGGCCGAAATTCCCGGCGTCGAGCGGGTGAAATCGACCATCGTGCTGTCGACCAACTTCGACCGCAGCCAGAGCGAGGCGTCGTCGCTGGCCGTCTTGAAGGCGGTCGCGATGGACCAGGGCGAGGCCGGCTGAGGGGGGGCTTGTAGGCAGAATGCCGGTGCCTGCCGTCAATTCGACGGACTTGCTGGAACTTCCGGCATACCGACACTTGAGCCCGTCCGCCGCCCGAGATCATTCTCGCCATGGGGAAAGGGGAGAATAGCCATGCAGTACAGTGCCGATCATCCGATCCGGACATCGCGTCGTCGCGTGCTGGCCGCGGGTGCCGCCGCGCTCGCCGCGCCGTTCATCGTCATCCCCGGCCGCGCGCGCGGCGCCGGCAAGGTTGTCGCCGTGAACTTCGGCGGCGCGATGGGGGCCGCCAAGCAGCAGGCGATCTATACGCCTTTCACCAAGGAAACCGGCATCGAGGTGGTGGTCGTGCCGGGGCCGGACCTGGCGAAGATCCGGGCCCAGGTCCAGTCGAAGGACGTGGAATGGGACGTGGTGGACTTGCTCGATGCCTGGGTCCCGGCGGGCGCCCGGCTCGGCCTCCTGGAGCCGATCGACGAGAAGATCGTCGATCGCACGGGTTGCGTTCCGTTCGCCCGGCATGAGTTCGCCGTGGGCGGCAGCATCTATGCCGGCGGCATGGCGTTTCCGACCGACCGTCTTGGCACCAAGGTTCCGCAGACTTGGCCGGAGTTCTGGAACACCACGGCCTTTCCTGGCCGCCGCGGCCTGCGCAACCGCGTGACCGACACGCTGGAGATCGCCCTGATGGGCGACGGGGTCGCGCCCAAGGACGTCTATCCCTGCGACGTCGAGCGGGCGTTCAAAGCGCTCGACAAGATCAAGCCGGCGGTCAGCCACTGGATCGCCCAGACGGCGCAGACCGTGTCGCTGATCCAGTCGAACGAGACCGACTTCACCTTCACCTACACGACCCGGGTGAAGGACATGCAGCGTGCCGGCGTTGCGATGGGCTATTCGTTCAAGCAGAACATCCTCGGCGTCGGCTGGGCCGGCGTCGTCAAGGGCACGCCGCGCAAGGAGGCGGCGATGCGGCTCTGTGCCTACATCGCGAAGCAGGACCGCCAGGTCGAGCTCGCCAACCTTTCCGTCGACGCCCCCTGCTATGCCGCCGCCCTGGCCAAGGTAGACCCGGAGGCGCGCAAGTGGATGGCCGATGTCGGCGATCCCAACAACCTGTTCGTGAACGCCGAGTGGTGGGACACGCGGGTCGACGACCTGACGCGGCGGTTCAAGGAGTGGCTGCTGACCTAGCTGGGCAATACGCCGAGCGCAGGCGAGGGAAGGCGCAGCTGGCCCAGGTCGATGCTGCGGCGCGCAAATGGATGCCTGATGTGGAAGATCCCAACAACCTGTTCGTTGCCCCCGAATGGTGGGACACGCGCGTCGAGGGCGTGACCCGCCGCTTCAAAGAGTGGCATCAGGCCTGATATGGCCCGGCCTGGTGGCCTCGAGCGGCGGCAGGCTCTGTGGATCGCGTTCTACGCCGCGCCGGCGGCCCTTCTTATGCTGGGCGTTTTCGCCGTGCCGCTCGGCACGGTCTTCGTCCAGAGCCTTACCACGGAGGCATCGAGCGACTTCACCCTGGCGTCCTACGGCAAGATCCTCTCGGCGACGCTGTTCGCACGGGTAAGCTGGAAGACGCTGGAGATCACGCTGCTCGCGACCGGGTTCGCGTTGCTCTTGGCCTATCCGCTCGCCTACTACATGGCCCAGCAGCCGCCGCGCCGCCGCGCCATGCTGATGATCCTGGTCCTGGTCCCCTTCTGGACCAGCGTCCTGGTGAAGAGCTTCGCTTTCACCGTCATCCTCGGCCAGTCGGGCTTGGTCAACACGGCGCTTGGCTGGCTTGGCATTCCGCCCGTCAAGCTGCTGTTCAACCGGATCGGCGTCATCGTCGGCATGAGCCATTTCTTGGTGCCGTTCATGGTGTTCCCGATCCTGTCGAATCTGCTCAACCAGCCGCGCGAGCTGACGCTGGCCGCCTCGATCCTGGGGGCGGGCAAATGGCGCATCTTCTGGCGCGTCACCTTGCCGCTCAGCATGTCGGGCGTCATGGCCGGCGTGCTGCTGGTCATGATTCTGTCCCTGGGATTCTACGTGGTTCCGGCGTTGCTGGGCGGCCGCCAGGACATGATGCTGGCCAACCTGGTCGACTTCTACGCCCGCGAGACCATCGACTGGCCGATGGCCTCGGCGCTCTCGGTCCTGCTGATGGGCGCCGCGGCGGTCGCGGCCCTGTTGCTCTCGCTCATTCCGGGCGGCTCCGCGCTGCTCGGCGGAGACGAGCCCTGATGGTCGGCGGCGGTGGGGAAAAGCGGGTCGTCGGGATCGCCGCTTGGCTGATCCTGGGCTTTCTTGTCCTGCCCAGCCTGATCATCATCCCGATCGGCTTCGGCAACAGCAACGAGATCATCTTCCCGCCCAACCGGTTCGGGATCGATCTGTTCGTCCGGTTCTTCACCGAGCCCGGCTGGGTCAGCGCCACGCTGGTCAGCCTCCGCGTGGCCTGCGTGACGACGCTGCTGTCGGTGCTGGTCGGCGTCCCGGCCGCCTATGCCCTGTCGCGCGGCCGGTTTCCGGGCAAGCGCCTGCTGGCCCTGTTCCTGCTCAGCCCGATCATGGTGCCGGGCGTGGTGATCGCCGTCGCCCTCTACATCTATTTCGCCCGGATCGGCCTGCGGAACGGCGATGCGCGGCTCGTCCTTGGCCATGTCGTCGCGACCTTGCCGTTCGTCATCGTCACGGCGTCCGCCGGGCTGCGCCAGGTCGATCCGGCGCTCGAGACCGCGGCGACGATCATGGGCGCGAGCCGCTTCTACCTGTTTCGTCGCGTCACCTTGCCGCTGATCCGCCCGTCGATCGTGGCCGGCGCGCTGTTCGCGTTTCTCATGTCCTTCGACGAGGTCGTCATCTCATGGTTCGTCGCGCGCGCCGATACCACGACCCTGCCGGTCAAGATGTTCTCGTCGATCCAGTGGGAGGTTTCCGCGGTACTCGCCGCCATTTCGACCATGCTGACAGTCCTATCGGCCGTCGTCTGTCTGGCGGTGGCGCGGATCCAGAAGAAGGAGGGCGCGTGATGCCGACGGCCTTGGCCGAAGAAGCGATGGTGCGGCTGGACAGCGTCAGCAAGGCCTATGGCGCGGTCCAGGCCTTGCGTCCCATCGACCTCGACGTCCGCCGCGGCGAGCTCCTGACTCTGCTCGGGCCGAGCGGGTCGGGCAAGACGACCGTGCTCAACATGATCGCGGGGATGACGGGGCCGAGCGCCGGGCGGGTGTGGATCGACGGCCGCGACGTGACCGAGGTCCCACCGTCCAAGCGCGGCATCGGCATGGTGTTCCAGCACTACGCCTTGATGCCGCACATGACCGTCTACCAGAACATCGCCTTTCCGCTCGAGGTCCGTCGGACGCCCGCCGACGAGATTCGCCGGCGGGTGACGAAGGTCCTCGAAACCGTGCGCCTGCCCAATATCGCGGGCCGCAAGCCCAAGGAGCTGTCGGGCGGGCAGCAACAGCGCGTCTCGCTGGCGCGGTGCATCGTCTACAACCCGAGCCTGATCCTGATGGACGAGCCGCTCGGCGCCCTGGACAAGAATCTGCGCGACCAGATGCAGCTGGAGATCCGGCGCATCCATCAGGAACTCGGCATCACGATCATCTACGTGACGCACGACCAGGAAGAGGCGCTCAACATGTCCGACCGGATCATGCTGATGAACGGCGGGGCGGTCGAGCAGCTCGATACGCCGCACGACCTCTATTACGCGCCACACACGAAATTCGCGGCCGAGTTCATCGGCCGGTCCTCCCTGGTCCCTGCGGACATCGTCGGCGACGGTCAAGCGAAGACCGAGGATGGCACGGTGGTCCGGTTCAACCGCGGCGCCCGTGCTGGCCACGGGCATCTGATGGTGCGCCCGGAGAACATGCGCCTAGTCCGACCCGACCAGGTCGAAGCCGGCTTGAACACCCTGAAAGGAACCCTGCAGGGCACGCTCGTGACCGGCGCTTCGATCACGCATTACGTCGCGCTTTCGGCGAAGACGACCCTGGTGGTTCAGGAGCTTGCCAATGAACGCCGTACCGCCTTCGCCGCCGGCGATCGCGTTTCGGTCACGTGGCCGGTAGATGCGGGCATCTTCCTGGATCGGTAGCTCTGTCGGCGGCGATAGAGGTGCGAGCGGCCCATGCTTGTCTTATGTGGATTTTCTATCGTTAAATGGCCGCTAGGGCGCCGGACGCGCCGATGCCGTAGATGCCACTGGAACGGGGTCTCTTCATGACTGACAAGGTTGCAATCATCACCGCTGGCGGCAGCGGCATGGGAGCGGCGGCCGCGCGCCGCCTTGCCGCGGACGGATTTCGGGTGGCGATCCTGTCGTCCTCCGGCAAGGGCGAAGCGCTGGCCAAGGAGCTCGGCGGGTTTGGCGTGACCGGTTCCAACCAATCGGCCGAGCATCTGCAGAAGCTCGTCGCCGGCACACTGGACCGCTGGGGTCGCATCGATGCGCTCGTCAACAGCGCCGGCCACGGTCCCCGCAAGCCTATTCTCGAGCTTGCCGATGACGAGTGGCGGACCGGAATGGACGTGTACTTCTTGAGCGCCGTGCGACCGACGCGGCTGGTAACGCCCGTCATGCAGAAGCAGAAATCAGGCGTCATCATCAACATCTCGACTGCCTGGGCTTTCGAGCCGAGCGCGATGTTTCCCACCTCGGCCGTCTTTCGCGCGGGTCTTGCGTCCTTCACCAAGATCTACGTCGAAGCGTACGCGGCCGACAACATCAGGATGAACAACGTTCTTCCGGGATGGATCGACAGCCTGCCCGCAACCGACGCGCGCCGCGACAGTGTTCCGCTGAAGCGTTACGGCACCAGCCAGGAGATCGCGGCGACAATTGCCTTCCTCGTTTCGGACGGCGCGGCGTACATCACCGGCCAGAACATCCGTGTCGATGGAGGCGTGACGCGGTCCATCTGATGCCGGCGCCGCGCCTTTAGATCGGAGAGGAATTTCGTTGGACGCTTTGGCAGGGTGCTTCGCATTCGGAGTGCGCAGCAATCCATGCGACAAATGCTTCACACTTCTGTATTGATGCATTTTCGACATGGATAGCCAATATGCGCGTTCGATACCTGCAGGCTCTGCGTGCCGTCATCGAGACAGGCAGTGTGACCGAGGCGGCAAAGCGTTTGTCGCTTACGCAGCCGCAAGTAAGCCGGCTGCTAGGCGCGCTCGAGCGCGAACTGGGCTTCGCGCTGTTCTTGCGGCAGGGGCGGCGGATCGTGCCGACCCTGGAAGGAGCGCAGTTCTACGAAGAGACGAAGCGGATTCTATCTGGTTTTGACGAAATCGGGCGTCTTGCGAGCGACATACGCACGCGTCAGGACGCATGGTTGCGTATCGTGGCGCAACCGTACCTCGCGCACAGCCTGCTGCCGCGCGCGATCTCGGAGTTCGGGAAGCAGCATGCCAACGTTCGTGTCTCGATGGAGATTCGCTCTCGCGCCGATGTCGGATTGTGGATTGCGGGGCAGCAATTCGATCTGGGCATCGTAGCGCTTCCGCTCGAGGCGCCAGCGATCCGGTCGGAGGCATTCGCAAAGGTCAAGCTAGCGCTTGCCGTTCCGAAGGGACATCGGCTGGCCAGCCGCGCGGTCGTGCGTCCTGCCGACATTGCCAATGAAAATTTCGTTGCGCTTCGGCCCTACACACTGCTCCGGCACCACAGTGACGAACAGCTTTCCCGTCTGGGAATGTCGCCATCGATCCGTGTGGAGACGTCGTCCGGTCTGTCTGCATGCCAACTCGTGGCAGAGGGAATAGGCGTTTCTTTGGTGGACCCCATTGTCGCAAGGACAATACCCGGCATCGCTGTAAAGCGCTGGGAACCGGCACTTTACCTGACCTATGGATTCTTGTTCCCCACGGCCTATGCGCTTTCGTCGCTCACCTTGAAATTCAGCGAGACGCTTCGAAAGACCGTCACGGCGATGGCCCCAAATGATGTGACGATCATCTAGGCACCGACGCGGACAGCGCAGGCGCAAGATGCGTTGGCGAACTGCGCCCACTGCGTGCCCGGGCCGGACGACTTGATCACATGTCGAAAGCGCATCAATTCAGAAATTTTATACATTTGTCGCATGGGTCGAGCGCGCCCTATGGTTATGGATCAACTGCCAAGCTGGAACCCATGACAATTGCCTCCCTCCGTCCCCGCGAACCCGCTCTCTACCCGGACGATGCCGACGGCATTGAAGAACTGTCGTTCGCAACGGTGGCCCGGGAGTTTCCCATCAAGGCCCGCCGCTGCTATCTCAACAATGCGTCGATTGGCGCGCTGAGCTTGCCGGTGATCGCGGCCGTTGATCGCTTCATGCATGACGTGCGCGACAATGGCCGGAACGAGTATCCCACCTGGTGCCGGTACGCCGACTCGTCGATAAAGGAGCGCATTGCGAGACTGATCGGCGCCAAGGCGTCCGAGATTGCCTTCATCAAGAACACAACGGAGGGCCTGGGGTTCGTTGCCAACGGGTTCCCGTGGAAGCCGGGTGACAACGTCGTCATTGCCGATATCGAGTACCCTTCCAACGTGTACTGCTGGGTCAAGCTCGCCAAGCTGGGCGTCGAAATCCGCTGGGTCAAGAATCAACAGGGTCGCATCAGGGCCGACGACATCAGGGCCATCATGGACGATCGCACCAGGATCGTCTCACTGAGCGCCGTGCAGTTCTCCAACGGGTACCGCCAGGACCTCGAGAGCACGGCCGGCCTGTGCAACGAGCGCGGCGTGCTGCTCAACCTGGACTGCATCCAATGGGTGGGCGCGCTTGCCATGGACGTGGAGCGCCTGGGCATCCATTTCGTCTCGGTTGGCGGCCACAAATGGATGCTTGCGCCGATCGGGACGGGATTCTTCTATTGTCGCCGGTCGGCCATGGATCGGATCGAGCCGCCAACCGTCGGATACCACACGGTCGACAAGCACGAAGACCACATGGACTATGACTTGGTCTATCGCGGCAATGCGGGCCGGTTCGAGGAAGCGTTGGTCAACTTTACGGGCATTTGGGGACTGGATGCTGCCGCCCGCATGCAGTTGAAGCTGGGGCCGAAGGAGATCCAACGGCACATCATGGCGTTGACCGGCCGCGCCGCGGAAGGGTTGCGCAAGCGGAAATACAAGATCGTCAGCCCGTTTGGCGACAACGAGCGATCCGGTATCGTGTCCTTCCGTCACGCGAGCCTGAAGGCGGAGGTACTTGCCGAGCGGCTGAAGAGTGCTGGCGTGGATCTGGCCGTACGGGGCGGCGCGCTGCGCATCTCGCCCTCCTACTACAATGATGCGCAGGAAATTGACCGGTTCCTCGACGCGCTGCCCGCGGCATAGAGGCGGCTACTGGAGAAGCACCAATGAATCTTCATTCCCTACGTACCCTTGCGACCGTGGCAATCATCGCATCTGCTGCCGGCTCATGGCCGATGTCTGCTATCGCGCAGCAGGCGCCCAAGATGGGTGGCACGTTGCGCTATGGCACGGTAACGGAGGTCGCCAGCCTGGACCCGCATGTCTATGTCGGCAGTGCTTGGAAAGTGCTGATTGAGGCGATCTACAGTCCCCTGGTCGGCTACGACGCCAAAGGCAAGATCGTGTCACGCCTGGCGGAGCGCTGGGAGACGCCCGACGCCAAAACGACCGTATTCCACCTGCGCAAGAATGTGACCTTCCATGACGGGACGCCATTTTCGGCCGAGGATGTGAAGTTCTCGCTCGATCGCATCATGGATCAAAAGACGGGAGCAACACTTCGCACCAATCTGACGGGCGTCACCGTATCGGTAGTCGATGCCAGCACGGTGAAGGTTGCAACTGCGGAGCCGAACGCAACGCTGCTCAGTATCCTGGCCCTGCCCGAGGCTGCCATCGTGTCCAAGAAGTGGATGGAAGGCGGGCCGAACGTCAAAGTCCAGGCGAATGGCACCGGGCCGTTTGTGCTGAAAGCGTACGAACCTTCCGTGCGGGCCCAGCTTGAGAAGAATCCCAAGTATTTCGTCAAGGGGCAGCCGTACCTGAGTGCCGTTGAGTTCAGGATGATCAAGAGCGACGACGCGCGTGTAAACGCGTTGCGAACCAATGCTGTCGATATGATCGACTTCGTACCGTGGAAGGACATCGACACATTGAGGCGCGTTGCCAACCTTACGGTCGATTCCTCCGGCGGGGCGTTCATGAACTTGTGGTTCAACGCCACCAAGAAACCTTATGACGACGTGCGCGTGCGCAAAGCGTTCGCCTACGCGATCGACCGCGCCGCCATTTCCAAGGCCGCGTTCTTCGGTCACGGCACTCCGATCGAAGGACCCCCGACGACCACCGACTCACCCTACTACAACAAGGATCTAGCCAAGACATACAAGTACGACCCAGCACGCGCGAAAGCCTTGCTTGCCGAAGCCGGCTACGCCAAGGGATTCGACTTCGAGTTTCTGGTTTTCCAGGGCCTGGGCATTTACACCTCGACGGCGCAGATCGTCCAGGCCAACCTGAAAGACGTGGGAATCAACGCAAAAATTCAACTTGTCGAGTTTGCCGAGCTTTTGGATCGGAAGAACAAGGCAAACTATGACGTGATGATCTATGGCGTGTCGATGAAGCTGACTGATCCGGACGTCTATGCCTACTACCTGGGCGCGGATTCGACCTATTGGGCGAAGCCGATCGGCTATCGCGACGAGGCGCTGGAGAAGCTGCTAGCCGACGGTCGTGCTACGATCGATCTGAATGCGCGCAAGGCGATCTACCGCAAGGTCGAACAGAGGGTGATGGAAACCAGCCCGTGGGCCTTCATCAATTTCCGCGAACAGGCGCAGGCCTATACGAAGAAAGTGCGCGGATACAGCCACCTGGGCGGCGCGCTCAATGAAAGCAGCGCCGGCATATCCTTGCCGACCATGTGGATACAGTAGGTCGAGGGTGGGGCACGCGACGCCGCGTGCCCCTCGACCCCTTGGGATGCTTGTACATTGCTGGGTTACTTGGGACGTCGCTTCGCCGCCGCGGCCATGACCCTGGCCCTGGCTTGCGCAGCCGTATTCGCCTCGATCCATCTGCTGCCCGGCGATCCGGTCGCCATTCTGCTGGGCGAGCAGGCCGGCGCGGACCCGGAAGTCGTCCAAAAGATGCGTGGCCAGCTCGGCTTGGATCGGCCACTGGCCGAGCAGTTTCTCTCGTGGATCGGTGGGCTCGCCACCGGCGATCTGGGCCGTTCGCTGCGAACCGGCGAGCCAGTTTTTGCCGACGTGATGGTCCGGTTGCCGCGCAGCCTTGAGTTGATCGGCGGCGGTCTCTCGATCGCCATATTGCTGGGATTGCCCCTGGGCGTCGTCGCAGCCCGTGGGCGCGGCCGCTCTGCCGGCACCGCAGCCTCCGTGGCGGCGATTGCCGGATTCTCGGCTCCCGTGTTCGTGTCGGGAATCATCCTGGTGATCGTATTCAGCCTATGGCTCGACATCCTGCCATCCTCCGGTTTCGTTGAGTTCGCAGAGGATCCGATCACGCATATCGCCTGCTTGGTGCTGCCGGCGACAGCGATCGGAATCAATTTCATGGGTGTGGTAGCGCGGATGACCCGTGCAAGCCTTTCCGACACAATGACAAAGGAGTACGTGCGCCTGGCCCGGGCCAAGGGTCTGTCGCGTGATGCGGCAATTCTGAAGCATGCCCTGCCCAATGCCCTCGTACCGGTGATCGCGGTGATAGGGATCCGGGCAGGCAATCTGCTGGGCGGCACCGTCATTGTGGAGGCGCTGTTCGACTGGCCCGGACTCAGCTCGATGCTGGTTAGCGCCGTGTTTGCGCGCGACTATCCGGTGATCCAGGGCGCGTTGGTCGCCATCTTCGCCGTCTTCGTACTGATCGGCTTGGCGATCGATACCTGCCAGGGCATCGTCGATCCGCGGATACGTGAAAGCGCCGCGTGACTGTCGCCGCTCCAGCCAAAGCTGCCCGGCCGCGCTTCATGGCAGGTCCCCTGACGGCCGCAACCTACCTCGCGGCCGTTGTCGTGCTGGCGATATTCGCGGACATAGTGAGTCCGCGCGATCCGCTGGCTATCGATCCCAACAACATCCTGGCCTCGCCCGGGGTGGGAAACCTGCTGGGCACCGATGAACTCGGCCGCGATCTGCTGGCCCGAACCATCCATGGCGGGCGGGTTTCGCTGGAGGTCGCCGTCTCGGCGATTGTTCTGGCGAGTTCTATCGGCATACCGCTGGGCATCGGTATTGCCTTCTGCGGTCGGCGGGTCGAGACCTTCGCCATGCGCGTGATCGATGTATTCGTATCGCTGCCCGAGATTTTTGTCGCCATTGTTATCCTGGGATTCGCCGGAGGAGGGTTGACGACCCTGATCGTCACGATCGGGATCCTCTTCTTTCCCCAGTTCGCGCGGGTCGCCTATGGCATGGCCCGCAGCATCCGCGCGCGGGAGCATGTCTTGTGCGCCGTATCGCTGGGCGCGGGGACGGTATGGATCATCCGAAAGGAGATCCTACCGAACATGATCTCCGTAATCGCGGTACAGGCATCCTTCACCTTGTCGTTTGCCATGCTGATGGAGGCCGGTTTGAGCTTCCTCGGACTGGGCGTGCCGCCGCCTACGCCGTCATGGGGTCAGATGATCGGGGGCCTGAAGAATTACATCTTCATCAATGCCTGGCCGGTGGTGGTGCCAAGCGTGGTGCTCTTCGCGGCCGTGCTTTCAGTCAATGTTCTGGGCGATTGGTTGCAGGACAGGCTAAACCCGGAATTGCGACGATGAGAAGCACTGGGGACGTCGTGCTTTCCGCGCGCAGGCTGGTGACGACGTTCGATACGCCGAGGGGTTGCTTGCGCGCGGTGGATGGTCTGGATTTGGACCTGCGCCTGGGCGAGGTAGTTTGCCTAGTTGGCGAATCCGGGTCGGGAAAATCGGTCACCGGTCTGTCGTTGATGGGCCTCATCGAGCCTCCGGGATCCGTGACCTGTGAAGAGCTTCGGTTCGATGGCCACGACCTCGTCGCGCTGTCCGAATCGGAAATGAACCACTTACGCGGCCGCAGCATCGCGATGATCTTTCAGGAGCCGCTGTCGGCGTTGAATCCCTCGCGGCGCGTCGGCGATCAGATCGCCGAAGTACTAACGACCCATGGGCTTGCCTCTCGCGCCGAGGCAATGCGCCGCGCAGTCGAGTTCCTCGGGCGGGTGGGAATCGACAACGCCCCATTGCGCGCGCGGTCCTATCCGCATCAATTGTCGGGCGGCCAGCGGCAGCGCGTGACGATCGCAATCGCCTGCATCGCCAGCCCGAAACTCATCATCGCCGACGAGCCGACGACGGCGCTGGACGTGACAATTCAGGCCCAGATACTCGACCTTCTGACTGAAATGCAGACAAGCTTGGGATCGGCACTGCTCTTCATTACGCACGACCTGGGCATCGTGGCAGAACTCGCCGACAGGGTGGTCGTGCTCTATGCCGGGCAGGTAGTGGAAGAGGCGGCGGTCGAGGATCTGTACGGCAACCCCGGGCATCCTTACACAATTGGCCTGCTCGCGTCGGTCCCAGATGTCGATACCCCGCGCAAGCGCGGCATCAACCTGCCGGACATCCCGGGGACCGTACCGAATCTTCTGGATATCGGCATGGGGTGCAGGTTTCGCGAACGGTGTGACCGGGCGCACGAGCGCTGCGCTGCAGAACCGCCGTTGATCGCGCTGTCGGAGGGGCATCGCGTTTGGTGCTGGCTTCATGCAGGGCGCTGATCCGATACTGGAGGTTCGCGGATTGCAGCGGCACTTCGTGCTTCGCCGCTCCATGCTCGGGCGTCCGCTCAGGGTTGTACGTGCGGTTGATGGGGTCGACATCAGCGTTCAGTCTGGGAGCACGCTTGCGCTTGTCGGCGAATCCGGCTCGGGCAAGTCGACGCTTGGTCGATGCGTTGCGCGGTTGGACACGCTGACCCACGGAACGGTTCATTTCTCTGGCCGTGACGTGTTTGCGGCACGCGGCGCTGCGCTCGGCCAGTTTCGACGAGAGGTGCAGACAATCTTTCAAGACCCATTTGCCTCGCTCAATCCGCGCCGCAAGATCGGCGACGCCATCGGAGACGGTCCAGCAATTCACGGGTTGATGCCAAAGGACGCAATCCGCGATTTGGTTGTGCATCTACTTAAGCGGGTCGGTTTGCGGCCCGATCACGCGGATCGCTATCCGCATGAGTTCTCTGGAGGCCAGCGTCAGCGCATTGCCATCGCTCGCGCTCTGGCGCTTGGGCCGAAGTTCATTGTAGCGGATGAGGCCGTTTCATCGCTCGACGTTTCAATTCGAGCGCAGATCTTGAACTTGCTGATGGATATCCAGGCAGAGCGGGGCTTGAGCTTCCTGTTCATCTCTCATGATCTTGGGGTCGTCCGACACGTGGCGGACGAAGTCGCGATCATGCAAGCAGGCAAGATTGTTGAGCAAGGTCCAAGCGACCAGATTTTCGCGGATCCGCGCCAGCCCTATACGCAGGCACTCCTCCGCGCAGTTCCGAGAGCCACGATTGGTCGCCGCGGTCGAGGGCGCGCGGCAACGCGCACGAGTCCGCCTACCGTTTCGCCAATTCGTTAAGATCTCGATCGCGGGGAAAGTGCGTCAGCAATTCCGCACCGGTGGCCGTCACCAGGACCATGTCTTCCGGGCGACTGCAACCAATCCCTTCGGCGTAGACACCCGGCTCGATCGCAAAGACCATCCCTTCCTCCAGCACCGTCGTCGCCGCTTCATTGATGAACGGTATCTCATGCAAGCCGAGCCCGATGCCGTGGCCGACGAACGGAAGGATCACCCGTTCCAACATTCCGGCCTGCTTCGCTACATTGACCGCCGCGTGCCAGATGGTGGATGCGGGCGCGCCTGGAGCAACCGCCGCGATACCGGCTTCAAGCATTTTCTGTCCGACATCCATTAGCCGCAATTGGTCCTTGCTTGCCCGCCCCACCACTTTGGTCCGGTTCGTGTCCGATACGTAGCCGCCGTAGACGCAGCCGATGTCGATCTGGACACAATCTCCGTCTTCGAGCCTTCGCGCGGTAGGGATGGGATGGTTGCCATAGGCGTGCGGACCACTTCGGACGGTCATATGGTTGATGAATTCTGCACCGTTACGCAGCATGGCCGCGGATGCTTCGGCGGCAATTTCAAGTTCGGTGACGCCCCGCTGGCATGCCGCTGCGGCGGCCGCGACGCCGATGTCGACAAGGCGGGCCGCCTCGCGAAGTCGCACGATCTCGTCGGGAAATTTCGTCGCGGTCGCGAAACGCATCATCGGGTCCGCATTCACGAACTCAAAAGCCGGGAATTGCGCCTTCATTCTTTCCGTAAGGTCGTGCGCCAGGAAGCCGAGTTCGATCGCGACCTTGCCTTTCGTCACGCCAGCCGCATGCAGTACCCGGCCGATCGCGTCGGTCCTGGCCGCCTCGCCAAACGCAATGTGACGGAGAAGGGCGGCGTGGTACTCGCCTGCGGCAAGCTCGATATGCCGCGGAATGAGCAAATATGGCCCCGCGTCGAGCGTCAGAACCACCGCATGCACGGGCGGCACATGGGTCGCCGTGAAATAGCGCTGATAGCCGGTCAGGTACCGCGTCCGTGCGTTCTCGGATACGACCACTGCAGCTATATCTTCGGCACCCATGAAACGGCGTAGCCTGGCCCACCGGCGTTCAAAGGATTGTTCGCCCATCATGGCTCGCCTCGTCGGCCCGTTGTTTGCAAGTATGTACGCTGACTTCTGCTAGACAATATTCTGATGTCTGCAGCCTGAATTTTCTACCGCTTGACTGGCGTTCCTCCAATTGCGTCCTTGCTTCTTTCGCGGACGGCATCTCATGGCTCCGCCTCGGTCCAGCCATAGTCGCGCGCGGCGCCGGCAGCCGTTACGTAGCCGTTCTCCAGGTCGTGGCGGACGCTGTCGCGCAGGCGTTCGCGCGGATCGCCGAAGCCGGCGCCGCCAGCCTCGTGGGTGACCAGGCGGTCTCCGGGTTCCAGCAGATAGCGGCCTTTGGAGCGAATAGGCTTGTCGTTCAGCCAATAGCGCCGCGGGGTGCCATTGCCGCCGCCGGAAACGCCGCGTGCCGGATAGTCGCTGCGCCCGGCGAAGAAAGAAACCATCAGCGCATGGCCGGTGTCGTTGACGACCGCAATCTCCTGACCGAGCCCGCCACGGTACCTTCCCGGCCCGCCGGAATCGGGCAGCAGGCGCTTACGCTCGATCCGCATGCTGGTCAGATTCTCCCAAACCTCGGCCGGCACGCTGGTCATGTTCGACGGCGCCGGCGTGGTGGGATGGCCGTCCTTGCCGTCGAGCGCGCCGTAGCCGCCGGCGCAGAAATAGATGTTGGCGATGGGATGTCCGTCGCGATGCGTGCCGGTGAAGCTCATGGGATTGGTCATGCCGGAATCGGCCTGCGCCCGATCGGGCAGCACCTTGGCCAGCGCGCCGAAGACCAGCGGGTTGACGAAATGCCCGACGGCGTGGCGCCCCCCGGTCGCCGCCGGCAACTGCGCGTTCAGGATGCAGCCCGCAGGCGCCCTGACCGCCACCGGCCGGCCGAAACCGTCGTTGTTGGGCAGCATCGGAACAGTCAGGCATTTCAGCGCATGACAGGCCATGGCGCGGGTGTAGCAGATCGGCACGTTGATGCCGGCGCGCACTTGGGGATCGGTGCCGGCAAAATCGATTGTCACCTCCCCGTCGCCGATGGTGACGGCGCACGCGAGCGTTATCGGCCCCTCCCGGCCTTCGATCTGAATGGCGTTGGCGTATCGTCCGGCGGGAATCCTGCGAATTTCCGCGCGCACCGCCTGCTCGGACTGGCGAATGATTCTCGTGGCGATCGGCGCCAGGTCGTCGATCGCGTACTCGTCCATGAATTCGGTCAGCAGCCGGCCGCCGACCTCGTTGCAGGTGACATTGGCCATGATGTCGCCGATAACCTGTTCGCTGGTGCGAACGTTGGTGGCGATGATCTCGAGCAGCCGCTGGTCCATGCGGCCTTCCTCGGCCAACTTGACGATCGGCAGGCGAAGGCCCTCCTCGTACACCTCGCCTCCGGTCGCGGTCCATCCGGCCCCGCCGATGTCGGGCAGGTGCGTGACGCTCATCGTGTAGCCGATGCGCCGGCCACGGTGGAACACCGGCCGCATCACGCTGACATCGAACAGGTGGCCGGTGCCCATCCACGGATCGTTGGTCATGATCACGTCGCCCGGCCGCAGGCTGTCGGCAGGAAATCGGGCCAGCATGTGCTGCAGCGTCTGCGGAGCCGTGCCGGTAAAGGACGGGATGCTGTAGCTGCCCTGGGCCATGGCGTTGCCGTCGGCATCGAACACGACGACGGACAGGTCGTAGCTCTCGCGCACGGTGGTCGAGAACGAGGTGCGCACGAGGGCAAGTTGAATTTCGTCGGTGATCGAGATCAGGCGATCCCACATGATGCCTAGACCGATGGCGTCGAGCGTTTCCATGGCCTCAGCTTTCCAGTGTCACTACCAGGTTGAGCGCCGCATCGACTTGCGCCGTGGCGCCTGCGCCGACGAGGCTGGTTGCCTCCGTCTCCTCGATCAGCGCGGGACCGCGTATTTCGCTTCCTGGAGACAGACGATAGCGGTCGAATACGGCATGGGCGGCGAAGGCCTTCGTCTCGGGATCGTAGGCACGGCGCGTGCCCTTGAACGGCTCGCCGCCCGGCGCGTAGGCGCTGGCGCGTTCGGAGCGGTCGCGCAGCGGCGCGGGACCGCTTGCCTCCACCTTCCAATTGACGATCTCGACGCTCTTGCTGGTCAGCGCGATCGAGAATTGCCGCCGATAGGCGCTTTCGTAAAATGCGCGCAGGTTCAGATGCTGACTTGCCAAATCGCCGGTATCCGGCAGGCGCACCTCGATCTCGTAGCCTTGGCCGACGTAGCGCATGTCGAGCGAGCGCGTCAGCGTCATATCGCCGCGCGCGACGCCGGATTCAGCCAGCACGCCGGTCGCCTCGCGCTCCAAGGCGGCGAACTCGGCTTCCAGGCGCCCGGCGTCGAGCGCATCCAGCCTTGTCCGCCAGGACCGCACCACCTCGAACGACAGCGGCGACACCAGCATGCCGAACGCCGACATCACGCCCGCGCACGGCGGCATTACCACGCGCGGAATGCGCAGCTTGCGTGCGACCCGGACGGCGTGCAGGGGACCCGAGCCGCCAAACGCCACCATGCTGCACCCGCGCAAATCGATGCCGCGCTCCGAAGCGTGCACGCGGAAAGCCCGCGCCACATCCTCGTTGATGACCTCGTGGATACCCCAGGCGGCGCGTTCCATTCCCACGCCGAGCGGCTTGGCGATTTGGCCTTCGATGACGTCGGCGGCGGCACCCGCATCGATCGTCATCCGGCCTCCCAGAAAGAACCCGGGGTCGAGGTAGCCGAGCGCGAGATTGGCGTCGGTCAGCGTCGGTCGCGCGCCGCCGCGCCCGTAGCAGGCCGGGCCCGGATCGGCGCCAGCGCTTCGCGGCCCGACGCGGATCACGCCGCGTTCGTCGACCTGGGCGATGCTGCCGCCGCCCGCGCCGATCTCGATCATGTCCAGAACCGGAATCCGGATCGACAGGCCGCTGCCCTTCTTGAATTCATGGACCCGGGCCGCCTCGAACTCGTAGCGCTTCAACGGATGGCCGTCGGCCACGATTGCACCCTTTGCGGTCGTGCCGCCCATATCGAAAGACAGCACCTGCCCCAGCCGCAGCCGCTTGCCGTGCTGAGCGGACATGAGTGCGCCGGCAGCCGGGCCCGATTCGAGCAGGCGCACAGGATGACGGCGTGCCGTGGCGCAAGTCAGCGTCCCGCCGCTCGAACTCATCACCAGGAACCTTCCGTTGAAGCCGATCTGCGCCAGCCCTCCTTCCATGCGCGCCAGGTAACGGTCGACCGCGGGTTGCACGTAGGCGTTAAGCGTGGTCGTGGTCCAGCGCTCGTATTCGCGGATCACCGGATAGCCTTCCGAGGACAGCGACACGTACAGGCGCGGAAACCGCTGCCGGATCATCGCGCCGATCGCCCGCTCATGCGTCGGATTTGCGTAGGAATGGAGCAGACAGACGGCGACCGCTTCTACATTGCGTTCTTCGACCAGCCGCGCGACGGACGCTTCCACCTGCCCCAGATCGACCGGGCGCAGCACTTTGCCGTCGAACTGGACACGCTCGGCGACCTCGGCCCGGTTGCGCCGTTCCACCAGCGGGGCGGGAAAGTCCAAGCGCAGATCGTACAGGTCGTACCGGCGCTCGCGTCCCATATCCAGGATGTCGCCGAAACCTTCGGTGACCAGCAAGGCGACCGCGGCGCCTTTGCGCTCCAGCACGGCGTTGGTCACCAGGGTAGTGCCGTGGATCACGGAATCGACTTGCGCGATCGGCACGCGATGGTCCGCCAGCAGGCGTTCGATTCCCTCGATCACGGCGAGCGAGGGGTCCTTGGGCGTTGTCAGCAGCTTGTGCGTCATCGCCGCACCGGTGTCGTCCGCGATCAAGACGAAATCGGTGAAGGTGCCGCCGATGTCGACGCCGATGCGATAACCCACGGTGTCGGCCCTCACGCCGGGATGGACAGGTCATCGCGCAGGACGCGCAGCACCTGTTTCAACGACACCGGCGTAGCCAATTGCGCTTCGGAAAGGCGCCTGGAAAATCAGTTCTCGCCAATCGCCCCATCCTGCGAATAAAGCGGAATTCTTGGCAAATACACTTGAACATCCGCGCGCGCAACATGGCTGTTCGCCGCAGCCCTACGGCCTTCATGTCTTTGGCGGGGTAGCGGATAGGATTGGCGCAAATGCGCCGTGGTCCCAAGAGTGATCGAAAAATCAATTCCACAAGAGGGAAGGGGCAAATTCCTTACGAGGATCGGCGGTCCTAACGGATCATCCGCACGCGCGGTCCGCGCCGGTCCTTTAAGACATCCATGCGGCAGAGCTCGCTGGCCGTATCGTAGACGAACTGGGTGAACAGGCGCGCAGCCTTGTTCAATGGTGGCTGAGCCAAGATGTCATGGGCAACTCGCGGTCGAGCCGGATACCTGCAGCATCAATGGAAGAACGACTTCCCGCTCCGGGAATCTGCCCGATTTCAAGCGTTCAATGATGGCTTCGGCGCTATACTGGCCGAGCTCGTAGGCGCGCGACACGACCGTCGTCAGCGGCGGGTCGCTGTAGTGCCATATCTCGAAGCCGCCGAAGCCTGTGACCATGGCGTCCGACGGGACGCCGATGCCGTGCGCGACCAGGGTGCGGAGTGCGGCGATGCCGATCTGGTCGTTGTTGGCGACGAATGCGTCCACCGGCTTGTTGGTTGCCAGCCATCGTCCCAGGACCTTCTGAACCGCCGTGAAGTTGCCGTACCCACATGTGATTCGGGCCACGCGTTGCGGGCCGACGGCCTCGGTCAGGAGGCGGGTCAGCGTAATCTCGCGCGCGACATTGGCGGGCCAGATCGGCTTGGGCATCATCAGCAGGAACGAACGCGCTCCCAAGGACAGCAGATGGTGCGCGATCTGCTCGGCCCCGCCACCGTCATCCTGACGCACCGTCATCAGATCCAGCCGTGGGAAGCGCTCGGTCTCCTCGATCAGGACGATCGGCTCCTTGTACCGCGCCAACGACTCGATCAGTCTCCGGCGGGCGGCCCGCTTGCCCGAGGCAAAGACGCAGAGCGCGTCGGCGCGGAAATGGCTGGCGAAAAGCGCGTTCGTCGCGCCGCAGTCGGGCAAGCCCTGGACCGTGCAGGCATAGCCCATTTCCGCCAACCGGCTGCTCAGGCCCGAGGCGACCCGACTTATGAAAGGGTCGACCAGGTAAGCCGGCTGCGGGTCGACGATGATCATGCCGACAGAGAATTCCTTGTTGAGCCGCAACCCGCGCGCGCCCGAATTCGGTCGATAGCCCAGCGCTGCGATTGCCGTCGTGATCCGCGCCCGGGTGTCGGCCGCCATCAGGTGGAAGCGCTCGTTCAAGTAGTTCGAGACCGACATCGGCGACACGCGCGCCCGCTTGGCAACGTCTTTGATGGTGACGTTCCGGCGACCGGCAACTTGCGGGCTTGATCGCGGCATCGGCAGTTCCGAAGGTTGAAAAGGCGCCGGTCCGACGGCGAGCCGCCGATCCGGAGCCTGCAAGCCCCGGAAGCAACGGCGGCATGCGGTACACAGCCCGCAGCATCATTTCTAACAAGATCGTTGCCAAGCGTCCAACTTTGTGTATCGTTAAACAAGCAGGGGTTGGGGTTGCGGCGCGATGATCCGCATTGGCATCGACATCGGTGGCACGTTCACCGACTTCGTGATCTGGCGCAGTGCTGCCGGCGGGGAGGCGATTCACACCTTCAAGCTGTCCTCGACCCCGCCCCGGTTCCACGATGCCGTGATCCAGGGGCTGGAGAAGCTCCTGGCCGAGAAGGTTATCGGTCCGTCGGACGACATCGTGGCGGTGCACGGCACGACGGTCAGCACGAACACGATCATCGAGCGCACCGGCGCCGAGCTGGCGCTGATCGTCACCAAGGGTTTTCGCGACCTGTTGAATATCCAGCGGCTTCGCCTGGACAAGGCTACCGATTTCTTCAACGCCCGGGCGGTGCCGCTGATTCCGCGCGAGCGTGTCTTCCCGGCCGACGAACGGCTCGATTCCAGCGGCCGGGTGCTGACCGCGCTTGATCCGGCGGAGATCGCGGCGATCGGGAAGAAGATCCGCGACCAGGGCATCGAGAACGTCGTCGTCAGCTTCCTGCACAGCTATCGCAACGCCGAGCACGAGAACCGCGTGGCGGAGATCCTGGGACGCACCTGCCCCGAGCTGGCCGTCACGCTGGGCAGCGCGATCTGGCCGCAACAGGCGGAGTACGAACGCTCGGTGGTCGCCGTCCTCAACGCTTACGTGAAGCGCAAGATCGCCGGCTATGTCGAGGAGATCGAGACCTACCTGCGCAAGACCTTCCGCAACGCGCGGCTCTACATCACGCGGTCGAACGGGGGGGTGATGTCGGCGCGCGAAGCTTGCGCGGTGCCGGTCCACACGCTGCTGTCCGGCCCCGCCTCGGGCGTAAGCGCCAGCGTCTACATGGCGAAGTGGCGCAGCGAGCGGGCGTACCTGACGATGGACATGGGCGGCACCAGCACCGACCTGTCGCTGGTGGTGGATGGCGAGCCGCTGGTGGCGAACACCGGGACGGTCGGCGACTTCCCGCTCTACATGCCGATGACCAGCATCGAGGCGATCGGCGCCGGCGGCGGCTCGATCGCGGCCATCGACGGGCCGGTGCTGACCGTGGGGCCGCGCAGCGCCGGGGCGCAGCCCGGCCCGGCCTGCTATGGCCGCGGCGGCAGGGAGCCGACCCTGACCGACGCCTATCTGCTCTGCGGCTATATCGATCCGAAGAGCTTCCTGGGCGGGCGCATGAAGCTCCATGCCGATCTTGCCGAGAAGGCGATGCAGCCAGTCGCCGCGTCGCTCGGCAAGGATGCGCCCCATGCCGCCGAGGCCTGCGTCAACGTCACCACGTCGAACATGATCGCCAAGGTGCTGCCGTTTCTCGCGCGCGTCGGTGCCGACCCGCGCGGCGTAACCTTGCTCGCCTATGGCGGCGCCGGGCCGCTGCATGCCTGCTTCCTGGCCGAGGAGATCGGAATCGAGCGCGTCGTCGTGCCGGCCATGCCTTCGGTGTTCTGCGCCTATGGCGGCACGGTTTCGCCGCTGATCCACGACCTGAACCGGACGATCCAGGGCCTGGGCCTGGCCGGCGAGGGGCTCGCCTCGGTCTTCGCCGAGCTCGCCGGCGCCGCTATGGACTGGCTGAAGCAGCAGATCGACCCCGCCCTGCTCAAGAGCGTGGACACGCAGGCGTCGGTCGAGGCCCGATATCTCGGCCAGTCCTTCAACGTAACCGTGCCGGTCCTTGCGGATGCCGCGGCCAGGGGCGATCTCGCCGCGATCGAGGCCGCCTTCCATCGCGAACACGAGAAGCTCTATGCCCACGCCGATCCCAAAGCGCCGGTCGAGCTTGTGCAGGCGCGGGTGCGGGTCTCGGGCCACATGCAGATGCCCGAGGCGGGGCTGCGCGTGCTGCGCCTGGAGAAGCCCGAGCAGCGGCAGCCCGCGCGTCGCTGCCTGTTCGGCGGCGCCTGGCTCGAGACCAGGGCCACGACGGTCGACGCCCTCGATGGCCAGGCCGAGAAGGGCCCGGTGATCATCGAGGGCGGCGACACCACCATCGTGGTGCCGCCGGGCTGGCAGGCCTCGCTGGAGACCGGGATGATCGAGATCCTGAGGAGGGCGTGATGCGCGCCACCACGACGAAAGCCTCCGAAAGCGCCAAGGCGACGGCGGGCGCCCCCCGGGTCATGGATCCGATCCAGACCGAAATCATGAAGAACCGCTTCGCGGCCATCGTCGAGGAAGGCTCGACCACCGTATTCCGCACCGCGCATACCGCGTTCGTGAAGCAGACGCAGGACTACCAGTGCGCGCTGGCGACGACCAAGGGCGAGATCTTCGCCTATCCTGCCATGTCGGGTGTGACCAGCTTCATCGGCATCTCGCTCGAAGCCACGCTCGACTTCATCGACCCGAAGACGCTTGGCGACGGCGACGTGATCATCACCAACGATCCGTTCCGCACCGACGGCATGTGCTCGCACACGATGGACATCCATCTGGTGAAGCCGATCTTCTTCAAGGGCACGCTGATCGCCTACGGCTGGTCGTTCCTGCACGCCTCGGACATCGGCGGCGCCGTACCGGGCAGCATTTCGCCCACCTTGACCGAGGTGTTCCAGGAGGGATTCCGCCTGCGGCCGATGAAGCTGATCGTCGGCGGCCAGGTGAATTCCTATGTCCTCAGCTTCATGCAGGACAATTCGCGCATCCCCGAGGACCTCTGGGGCGACCTGCAGGCGCTGGTCGCGGCGATGAACACCATGGAACGGCGCCTGCACGAGCTGTGCGACCGGCTGGGCGCGTCGGCCGTCACGGGCTCGATGGAAGACCTGATTGCGCTGGGCGAGCTGCGCGCGCGCGAGGCGCTGCGCGCGCTGCCGGACGGCGAGTATTCCTTCAGCGACTACCTGGAGGGCGTGAATCCGAGCGACCTGATCCTGATCCACGTGCGGATGCAGGTGCGAGACGGCACGGTGCATCTGGATTTTTCAGGCAGCGACCCTCAGGTGCAGATGGCGGTCAACTTCGTCACCGGCAGCAGCACGCACCCGTTCCTGACCCAGGCCCTGAACTACTTCGTGCTGACACAGAAGCCGAACACGCCGGCCAATGCCGGGCTGGTGCGGCCGATGAGCGTCTCCGCGCCGCGCGGCACGGTGATGAACGCCGAGTTCCCGGCTGCCATGGGCAACCGCTGGGTGACCGCGATGCGCATCTACGACTGCGTGGTCGGCTGCCTGAACCAGGCTCTGCCCGGCGGGATCGTCAGTTGCGGCGCCGGGCAGGCCGGCATCATCGCCGTGTCCGGCCGCGATCCGCGCACCGGCAAACGCCGCGTCGGAGTCGTCAACCCGCTCTGCGGCGGCTCGGGCGGACGCTGTACCGGCGACGGAGTCGACGGGGTCGACGGCCCTCAGGGCTACCTGGCGAACACGCCGATCGAAATGACCGAGATCGAGACCTCGGTCCGCGTGCGCCGCTACGAGTTGGAGCCGGACAGCTACGCGCCCGGGCGCTGGCGCAGCGGCGCAGGCATCACGATCGAGCTGGAGAGCGCGGACGTCGAAACCGTGGTCACGGTGCGCGGCATGAACCGCTTCTATTTCCGGCCCTGGGGGGTCAACGGCGGGGCGGCCGGCTCGCTCGGCCGAGTGATCCTGAAACCCGACACGCCCGAGGCACGGTCGATCGGCAAGATCACGGTGCTGACCTTGCACAAAGGCGACGTCGTGCGCATGATCTCGCCCTCCGGCGGCGGGTTTGGTGATCCGCTGGCACGGCCGTTGGACCTGATCGAGCGCGACGTCCGTTCCGGCCTGCTGTCCGCGGCGAAGGCTGCGGCCGACTACCTGGTCGTGTTCGACGGCGTGGCGATCGACCGCGAGGCGACCAAGGCCTTGCGCGCCAAGCGCGGTGCCGCGACGGCGCCGGCTTTCGCTTTCGGCGCGGAGCGCGAGGCGCAGGACAGGGAGTGGCCGATCGCCACGCGAAGCGCCATCGCCGCGGCCGTCCGGGAATTGCCGCTGAGCTTGCGCGCCCACGTGTTGAATCGCGTGCTGGCGGACGCGGCGCTGGCACGTTCGATGCCAGACAAGGCTGCCATCGGCGCGCTGGTGAAGCGCACGGCTGAGCAGGTCATGCGCTGAGCTGAATCGGGAAACAGGATGACGCAGATGCAGGAACTGGAGCGCGGAGTCGAGTTCAACACCTTTACGACCATCGGGCGCTGCGAGCGCACCGGCGCGCTGGGGGTCGTCCTGGCGTCGAGCCCGCTGACCGTGGCGTCGCGCTGCCCGTTCATCAAGGGCGGACTGGCGGCGATTTCCACCCAGTCCTTCACCAACCCGCACCTCGCCCCGATCATCTTCGATCTGCTCGGTCACGGCTATTCGCCGGCGGCGGTGATCGACGCGTTGCGCGTGCATGACAGGCATTTCGACTACCGCCAGGTCGGCATCGTGACGCAGGATGGACGGGTTGCCGTGCACAGCGGCAAGAGCGGCAAGGACTGGACCGGCCATATCGTCGGCGACGGGTTCCTCGCCATGGGGAACACGCTGGTCGGGCCGCAGGTGGTCGACGCCATGGCCAAGGCGTTCAAGGCCAATGGCGGCGAGTTGCTGGAAGAGCGGCTGATGCGCGCGATCGAGGCAGGCGGCGACGCCGGCGGCGAGGCGAAGGGCCAGCTTTCGGCCGGGATCCTGGTGGCCGAGCCGGGCCAGCGCCCGCGCACCGACCTGCGCGTCGAGATGGCAAACCCGACGCCCGAGCGGGGCGGCAACGCGATCAGGGATCTGCGCCGCATCGTCGACGCGTTCAAGCCGATGATCCGCTACTACCAGGTCTGGCCGAACGATCCGACGATGGAGAACTGGCGCGACTGGAACGCCAGGGAATCGAAGAAATCCGCTTGACGTGAACGGACGCCCTTCGGGCGAACAGAGGAGACGGACATGGCATTCATCCGCAAGGCGAGGACGCCGGATTTCTCGCGCCGGGACATCCTGCGCTATTCCGCGGCAACCGCGTCGGTGCTGGCGCTGTGCGAGACGACGGGCATGCCCGTTGCGCACGCGGAAGGCGCTTTTACCGTCGCGACCACGGCTGGTTCCTGGGGCGACGGCATCAAGCAGGCTTTCGTGACCAAGCCCGATTTCGAGGCCGCGAACAAGACCACGGTCAACTTCCTGCTCGAAGCCAATCCGGCCGCGATCGCCTCGCGTCTCGTGGCCCAGCCAGGCAATCCGCCGGCCTCGGCCTTCGACCTGCTGGACCTGCAATACGCGCTGGCCGCGGACGCCGGCGCGCTGATGGACTACGACCTGGATATCGTCAAGAACTACGCCGACATCGCGCCCAGCGCCCAGTTCGAGCCGCGTGCCGGGCTGAAGAACTGGGGCGCGAACATGACCATGCCCATCATCAGCCTGGTCTGGAACACCAAGCTCGCGACGAAGCCCGCGAGCATGGAGGACCTGTGGAATCCGAAGTACAAGGGTAAGGTCGGCCTGCCGGACTTCGGCTGGTATGGCCACACCTGGATGCATGCCCTCAACAAGACCCTGGGCGGCACCGAGGACAACACCGACAAGGCCGTCGCCGCGATCAAGGACCTGGTCAAGAAGAACGAGGCGGTCCTGCTCCAGAACCAGGAGCAGGCGCTGCGCGCCTTCACGACCGAGCAGATCGTGATCATGCCGTACTGGAACGGCCGCACTTTCGAATTGCAGTCCAAGGGCGTGCCGGTGGACATCGAGTACGTCCAGGGCACGATCCAGCTTCACAACGGTTTCGTGTTGCCGAAGGCGACAGCGTTCAAGGAGCTGGCGAACCGCTTCGTCAACAACACGTTGGATCCGGTGCTGCAGCTCGAGATGACGCAGCGCTTCCGCTACCCGCCCAGCAACACCAAGGCCAAGCTGCCGCCGGACCTGGCGCCGTACGCGATCCCGCAGGGCATCGCGCCGAAGGTCGTATCGCTCGACTGGCAGAAGATCAACGAGGCGCGCACCCGCGACCTCCAGCGCTGGAACAAGGAAATCTTTGGCTGATGGGCGTCGCAGCGACGGCGCCGTCTGCCGGCCGGATCGGCATCCAGGGTCCGGTCGCGGACGCGCCGCGCGATAGCATCTTTCCCGCCACGAACGGCGCCCCCGCCCTGATCCTGGATGCGGTCGTCAAGCGCTACAGCAAGGACGTCGTCGTTGGGCCGGTGTCGCTCCAGGTGGGGGCCGGCGAGTTCCTGTCGCTGCTCGGACCGAGCGGCTGCGGCAAGACCACCCTGCTGCGATCCATCGCCGGGTTCGAGACCATCGCCGCGGGCCGAATCCTCGTCAGCGGCCGGGATATCAGTTCCTTGCCGGCGCACAAGCGCGGCGTCGGTCTGGTGTTTCAGAACTACGCGCTGTTCCCGCATCTCAGCGTCTTTGACAATATCGCCTTCGGCCTGCGCCTGCGGAGTTGGCGTCCGGACGCGATCGCCCAGAAGACTGCCGGCGCACTGGCGATGGTGGGGCTAGCGGGCGTGGAGAAGCGGACGCCGGGCGAACTCTCCGGCGGCCAGCAGCAGCGCGTCGCGATTGCGCGCTCGCTGGTCCTGGAACCGGAGCTGCTGCTCCTGGACGAGCCGCTGTCGAACCTCGATTTCAAGTTGCGGGTGCAGATGCGCTACGAGCTGCGCCAGATCCAACGCCGCGTGGGAATGACCTTCGTCTACGTGACCCACGACCAGACCGAGGCACTGAGCCTGTCCGACCGCATCGTCGTGTTGTCCCGCGGCCGCATCGCCCAGGAAGGCACGCCGGTCGAGATCTATGGCGCACCGCGCACGCGCTTCGTCGCCGACTTCATCGGCACGACCAACATGCTGCCCGCGACCGTCGAACGCCTCAACGGCGATGGCACGCTTGTCGCGCGGATGGCCGGCGGCCCCAGCTTCACCGGCCATAGCCGCGCGACCCGCCGGGTTGGCGAGGCAGTGTCGGTCTGCATCCGGCCGGAATGCCTGGCGTTGGCGCGCGGCGACGAGGCGGACAGCAACATGCTGTCGGGCCACGTCGTAACCGAGACCTTTTGCGGCGATCGCACGGAAATCCGGGTGGCGATCGGCGAAGGGCAGGGCGGTCAGACCGTGCTCTACTACCAGACCGGTCGCCAGCCCGTACCGCCCACGCCCCGCCTGGCCTGCGCCATCGCCGACACGGTCATCCTGGGCGATGAGTAGCGCCAGCCCGCGCCTGGAGCATCCGGTCAAGTACGCGCTGTTCCTGCCCTATGCGGCGATGATCTTCTGCTTCCTGATCGTGCCGATGGCGGGACTGGTCGAGGTCAGCTTCCGCCAGCAGTCCTCGGTGCGCATCACGGGCCTGGGCTTCACGCTGGCCAACTACGCGCGCGTCGGCGACCCCTTCTATCTGGGCATCCTCTTCGACACGCTGCGCCTGGCGATGATCTCGGCGGCGCTGGCGGCGATCCTCGGCTATCCGCTAGCCTACGTTCTGGCGCGCAGCAGCGGCCGCGCCAAGACCGCCCTGATCGTCGCGGTCATGGTGCCCTTGATGACCAGCGTGGTGGTCAAGGTGTTCGGCTGGTACATCATTCTCGAGCCCAGCGGCGTCATCAATACGCTGAGCCGCGCGGCGGGTTGGGGGCGCTGGAACTTGCTGCACAACGAGATCGCCGTCGTCGCCGGTCTGGTCGAATTCTCGTTGCCGTTCATGGTGCTGTCTTTGTCGGCATCGATCGAGCGCATTCCGCGCAGCGTTGAAGAGGCGGCCGGCAATCTGGGCGCAGGCCCTTGGCGGGTAATGGCCCGGGTGGTGCTGCCCATGAGCCGGGCCGGCCTCCTGTCGGGCTACCTGCTGTGCGTTGGCGTGTCGTCCTCGGCCTATGTCGTGCCCGCGATCATGGGCGGCACGCGCGTGCGGATGGCCGGCCAGCAGATCTACGACGACGTGCTGGTCGGTTTCGACTGGCCGGCGGCCTCCGCCATGTCGGTGGTGCTGGTGGCGATCCTGTCGCTGATCTTCTATGCCGCCATGCGCATTGGGCCGAAGACGTCATGACGCTGCGCGGTCAGCTTGCCATCATCGGCGTGCCGGTCATCGCCTTCATGCTGATGCCGGTTACCGTGGTGTTGGGAATCGCCTTCGGCGAATCGCCGAACTTCGAGTTTCCACCCTCCAGCCTGTCGCTGCGTTGGTTCCATTCCTTCGTGGAGACGGCTGGATTCGCCAATTCCCTCTTTTACGTAAGTCTGCCGCTGGGAATTGCTTCGGCGGCCGCGGCGACGGTGATCGGGACGCTTGCGGCAATCGCCGCGGTACGATTCCGCTTCATCAGCAACCGGCTGATCGAATTGCTGTTCCTCACGCCGCTGATCTACCCGCAGATCCTGATGGGTGTCGGCTTGTTCCTGCTCTATGCGCGGCTCAACGTCACGCCGTCGCTGCTGACCTTGGGCATGGCGCATGTCTTGATCGGCTGTCCCTACGTGGTGCGCACGGTGATCGCGGGGCTGGTCGGGATCGATCCGAAGCTCGAAGAAGCGGCGCGCAATCTGGGCGCCTCGCCGGTCAAGGCCTTCTGGCTGACGACGCTTCCGCTGCTGCGGTCCAGCATCCTGTCCGGCGCCATCTTCGCCTTCATCGTCTCCTTCAGCGACATCAACCTGGCGCTGTTCCTGTCGATCGTGAATACCGTCACGCTGCCGGTGCAGATCATGTCGCAGATGCGCTTTGTCAGCGACCCGACGATCGCGGCGGCGGCGGCGCTGCAGATCGTCGTCATCAGCGCGCTGCTGCTGATCGTAAATCGGCTGATCGGACTGGTGCGCCCCTAAGGGTCGGCCGGTGGCACGCTCTCGGCTTGCGTCGCGAGATTTGTGCTTGCCGCGCTACATGACACGGTTCGATCGAAACCGCGCCGCCGAAGCGGGACTTTCGACTATGGGCAATTGGATTTCTCCAAGACCGCTCGCCCAAGACGAATAGTTCGGTGCCGCACCCTGTAGTGGTGCGGGCAAGCTACGACGCCGTTTTGCTTCATTGCGATATCGACCTCCTGCTTCCGATGGTGGCGACCGCGGTGAGGTAGGCCAGCGAGATGCAGAAGGAGGCCGCGGTGCCGCCATATACGCCCAGCATTGGAAACGTAATCGGGACACTGAGCAGATAGAGGATGATCGAGCCGACGCCGAGCGGAAAGTTGCGGACGATGGCGTGGGCGCTTGCGACCCCGTAGGTAAGGTGGATGATCAACAACGCAGGCAACAGGGTTGCCGGGAAGCCCGCCAGAAGTCCTGTCCATCGCGCTCCCAGCACCTCGGCCAATGCCACTACGCCAACGACAAGCGCCACCGCAAAGCTTCCGCGCACCAGCAAAATTCGTGGTGTATAGCGAACGGGGTTCGAAACCCGAATGCTTGCTACCCGCCTCAAATACCAAGTGGAGAAGGCGATCGCGCAGAGCGACAAGATGGTGCCGGACAAGACCGTGAGGGGGATCGCCGCCAGGACGGCTGCCACCGCCATGAAGGCCGCGATGCCGCTCGTCGCGCCGAGCAGAGCCGAGTAACGCGCCGAATGAGCCGACGCGCGGTAGTAACCGATAACGAAGGCGATGGTCGCGGTGAACGAGGCGATTCCGTGAGGCGCGCTTTCGGCTACGAAGTCAACCCCTTTATCGAGGCCGACAAAGAGATAGACAAGCACGGCGTTCTGCGGCGCCCCAGCAACAATGCCGGCTACACGCGCACTCGCGCGCTCCGCGATCGCCGAGAGTCCCAGCACCAGGACCGCCGAGCAAAGTATCTTTGCGATCAGCGGGGTCAGTGCGTCCATTCGACCTGTCTGTGCGCCGCGTACGCTGATGCACCGATGGCACAGCATCTCGAGCCCGGCGTTTGCTCCACTTGATACTGAACCCGCATCGGCGGGTAGAAGTCAATTGAACTTGGCCGTTTGGCGCGGGGTGATCGTGCTTGTCGTCGCATTGCGGCGCAGCCTGTAGGCCGTGACTAGAGCGAAAACCGGTCCGCCGACCGAGGCGCCGACGAGCAGCGGAAACAACCAGCCTAGCCAGGCGACCGGGGCAAACAGGTACATCACGTCGTCGAAGTCGAACCCGCCGAAGCCTTCGTAGGCCTTGGTGCCGTCATCGCGCGCGCGCTCCAGGTGCTCGGACCAGATCGAGGCCAGGCCGACCCCGATTCCGGCGGCGGCGCCCATCACGATGGTCCAATAGCCGAGAGGTCCATCGCGCAGTCCGATGCCGATCGCAAGGAAGAACAGGCCGTTGACCGCGACGTCGCAGGCATAGTCATAGGCATGGCCCCAGGCGCTGCTGGTCTTGCCGAGCCGCGCCAGCTCGCCGTCCGCCCGGTCGAGCAGCGCGGACAGGATCCAGATCCAGCCGGCCCAGAAATCGAATTCGCGCGTCCCGACGGCGAAGCCGGCGCAGGCCGCGAGGCCGGAGAGAAGGCGCAGCGTCGTCAGGTGGTTGGGCGTGACCGGGCTTCCCACGAGCGGACGCACGACCACGCGGACGATGCGATGACTCCATGAACCGCCGGCCATGCTTCTCTCCTAGTGCCGATCCGCCGCGGGGCTGGTGCCGGTGACGGCGGGTGGGCGCAGCGACCGCCGGTTCTCGACGATCTGCCAGGCGGCCAGGGCGGGCAGGCCCAGGACCAGTTCGCGGACCCGCTTCACGAGCGACAGCATCAAGCCGGCTTCGGGGCTCAGTCCGACAAGCCCGCCCAAGAGCATATAGCCGCCCTCTTGCACGCCCAGCGCGCCGGGGACCAGGAAGGCGGCGCTGCGCACGGCCTGGCCCAGGCTCTCGAGGATCAGGGCCTCGGCGATGCCGACCGGTTGCCCGAGCAAGCGCAGCGCCAGCCAGATCTCGCTGGCGCCGGTCAGCCAGGACAGGCCGTGCCAGAAGAAGCTCGTGGCCATCCCCCGGCGATCGCGATGCAGGCTGCGCGCGGCCTCGTGCAGCCCGGCGATGCCGCCGATCGACGCAAAGCCGAGCCAGAAGGCGACCTTCTCCAGCGCGTTCTCGACCACGTAGAAGAGACCGAACCGCTGGGCCAGCGCGAAGCCGATCAGCGCCGGCGCGGTGACCGCTAGCCCGACCGCCAGCCAATGGACCGTGCCGTCATAGCCATGGTCGGAGACGAGCAGGGCAAGCCCGAGCAATCCGAAGAAGAACTGGGTGACCACTTCCATGGTCATGTCGAGGACGCAGCCCGCCAGCGACAGATTGGCCTGGGCGCCCCGCTTGGCCAGGATATGGGCGCCGACGAATTCGCCGCCGATCTGGCCGACCGGCAGCAGCCCGTCGATCGCCTCGCGGATCCATCGCGCCCAGAGATAGTGGCGCAGCGGCGCGGGCCAGGTCGCCCGCAGCAGCGCCCGCCAGCCAAGGCTGGAGCACAGCATGGGCAGCAGGTGCAGCAGGGCGACGGCGCCCAGGCCCCAGCCGATCGCGAACACCCCCGCCAGGATCGCGCCCATGCCATGGTAGGCGACGAGCAGGATCATGCCGGTGATCCCGGCCGACATGATCAGCAGCAGTCCGCGTCTGACCTTCATGGCGATCGCATCGGCCCGGCGGTCCCGCCCCCGACCGCGCTGGGCGGTCTGCCCGCACCCGCAATTGCACCCGGCGCCGCGGCCCGGCGGCGCTGCTGCCTCCAGGCCAGAAGCGCAGGCAGCACCGCCAGGGTGCACGTCACGGCCAGGGTCAGGCAGATCGTCAACAGCAGGCCCATGCTCGCGGTCCCGCGATGGCTCGACACCATCAGGCTGCCGAACGACACCATCGTCGTCAGGGCGCTGAAAAGGACCGCGCGCGGCGAGCTTGTCGCCAGCAGCCGGTCGACATCCCCAGCCTCGCGGTAGCGCAGGACCAAGTAGATGCCGAAAGCGACGCCGAGCGTCAACAGTAGCGGAAGGGCGATGATATTGGCGAAATTGAACGACATGCCGGCGACGGCCATGATCGCGACGGTAAGAACCAGGGCCAGAAGCAGCGGCAGCAGCACCTGCAGCGCCGCGACCAGACTGCGCAGAACGACAAGCAGCAGCACCGAGATCGCGGCAAGCGCGAGAAACCCGGCCTTGAAGAACGCATCGACGATCGCGTCGCCGCCCTGGAGCAAGAGGACGGGCGTATCGGTGGCATCCGGCGCGACTTGCTGGACGGCGTGAACGAAGCGGCGCAGCGCCGCGCGATCGGTCAGGTCCTCCTTCGGGAACACCTCCACGCGCGCGCGACCGTCCGCCGCCACATAGCGCGCACGGACGTCCTCGGGAACGTCGGCCATCGCGGCCGGCCCGGCCCCCATGGCCAGCCGGAGGTCGTCGAGTTGCCGGGGCAGGCCGGCGAGCAAGGCCTGCTCGAGCCCGGCGATTCGAGCCTCGAAGCCGGATTGCGCCAGCATGCGCTCGACCCCGGCTGTCAGGCGTGTCGCCGCCGCCGCCAGCGGCGGCGCCAGCGATGCGCCGATCATGCGCTGCAGCGCGATGAGCATCCGCCCGGCCGCGGCACGGGTATCGTCGACGCTCGGTGCCGCGGCGGCCGGGCCCGGGTCCAGGACTGGCCGCATGAACAGGGCCGTATCGGCGAGAATGGGCAGCTTCTCGTCCTGCCGTTCGGGTATGAAGGATTGCACCGTGATCGTACGGTCGACCACCGCCAGCGCGTCCAGACGATGGGCAAGCGCGACCGCGGCAGCGATGTCCGGCGCGACGACGTTGATCGCATAGGGCGACGTGCCGCCGTTCGCCGCCAGATCGACGTAAGTCTGGACCGATTCCGCCTTGGGGTCGTCCAGTGCGATCGGGTCGAAATCGAAGCGCACCGCCGGCAGGGCGGCGAGCGCGGCAAGCCCGAGCGCCAGCGAACCGAGGCAGATAGCGCGGCCGTGCCGGGTGACAAAGTACGACGGTGCCGTCAGCGGCACGTCCACGCGCTGGCTCCGGCCGGTCTTTTCCCGCAACGGACCCAGGTTCAAGAGCGCCGGCAGCACGGTCAGCGCACAGAAGGCGCCGATCGCCATGCCGGCGCCCGAGATGATCCCCAGCTCCGCCAGGCCGACATAGGCGGTCGGCACGAAGGCCAGGAACCCGATCGCCGCGCAAAGCGCCGCCAGGCACACCGCGGCGCCGGTCGGCGCGGCCTGGCGGAGCGCATCGAGATTGTCGTTGCCGTTCGCCGCCTGCTCCTGGTAGCGCAAGCCGACCTGGATCCCGAAATCGACCGCGATGCCGATGAACATGACGGCGAAGGCAACCGACAGCAGGTTCAGATGCCCGATCGCCAGGGCGGCGAAACCTGCGGTCCAGGTGAGGCCGATCACCAGCGCCACGAGAATGGCGGCCATCAACCGCCAGGACCGCAGCCCGATATAGACAAGGCCAGCAACGATCAGAAAGGACAGCAGGCTGGCCAGGCCGACGCCGTCCCCGACGCTCCTGAGCTCGTCCGCCCGGAGCGGAATTCCGCCAGTCAGCCGGACGCGGACGCTATCGGCCTGGGTGCGGTCGAGCCCGGCGATGGCTGCGCGGATCGCGGCGATGGCATCGTCTGCCAGCGACAGGCCGGAATAGTCGGGAATGGGCTGGGCCAGGATGAACCGCCGGCGGTCGGCCGGGTCGGACGCCTTGGGCTGCATCAGGTCGGACCAGTCGAGCCGCGCCGACGGGGCGCCCGGCGGGGCATCGACGACCTCGGCGATGCGCTGGAAGGGACGGACGAGCTGCGCCGGGTCCGTATCGCCATCGGCGACGCCGTCGGCCGCCTGGGTCAGAAGGTCGAAGAGGCCGCGCAGGGTCATGTCCTTCGCCAGCGTGCCCAGCAGCGGCTGGACGTCGGCGAGCCGGTCCGACAGGGCCTGCAGGTCGTCGACCGACTGGAACAGCAGCCCGTTCCTGCGGAAGAACGGATCGCCCTCGGGATAAAAGATGTGCCTGAACAGTTCGGGCTGGGCCCGCAGACGCCCGGCCAGGGCCGCCCCGGCAGCGTCGGCCTCGGCCGGCGTATCGCCGTCGATCACGACGACGATGTTGTCGCCGAGCTGGGGAAACGCCTTGTCGAAGCTCGCCTGGGTCTTGCGATGCGGCAGATCGGGCGACAGCAGGGCGTTGCTGTCGGTCTCCATGCCGAGATGGCCCGCGGCGTAGAAGGCCGCCGCGACGCTCACGGCGATCGCTGCCCCCGTCACCATGCGGGCATGGCGCGCGGCGAACGCGATCCACCCGGCCAAGGCACGGACAAACCGCGGCTCGGCGGCGATCGAGCCGCGCGCCGGTAGCTGGATGTTCATTGCGTCGGCGGAGCGACCCGATCAGGCCGCGTTCCGACGCTCCGCCAGGAAGCGGAAGAACTCGACGCCCTCGCGCAGCCGCCGCTTCAGCATCTCTTGACTGCGCATCATCTCGTAGGTGATCTCGGCAATCTTGCGCGGCCGGAAATAGAAGCGCTTGTAGAACGTGCCGAGCGCCTCGAAAATCTCGCGCTGCGACAGGTGCGGGTATTCGATCGAGCTGACCTGCAGCCCGTCGGCGCTCACCAGGTGCTTGCCCGCGCTGTCGAGCAGCCAGCCGTTCTCGGCCGCCTGGCGATACAGTTCCGTGCCCGGATAGGCGGCGGCGAGCGACACCTGGATCGTATGGGGATTGATCTCCTTGGCGAAGCGGATCGTCTCCTCGATCGTCGCCTGCGTCTCGCCCGGCAGGCCGATGATGAAGGTGCCGTGGATGGTGATGCCGAGCTTGTGGCAGTCCTCGCTGAACCGGCGCGCGAACTCGATGCGCATGCCCTTCTTGATGTTGGTGAGGATCTGCTGGCTGCCCGATTCGAAGCCCACCAGCAGCAGCCGAAGCCCATTGTCGCGCATCACCTTCAGCGTCTCGTAGGGGACGTTGGCCTTGGCGTTGCACGACCCGGTGATGTCGAGCTTGCCCAGCAGCCGTGCGATCGCCTCGGCCCGCGGGCGGTCGTCGGTGAAGGGGTCGTCGTCGAAGAAGAACTCCTTCACCTGCGGGAAGTAGCTTTTCGCCAGCGCGATCTCGTGCGCTACGTTCTCCGGGCTGCGTGTGCGGTAGCGATGGCCGCCGATCGTCTGGGGCCACAGGCAAAAGGTGCAGCGCGACTTGCAACCCCGGCCCGTATAGAGCGACAGGTAGGGGTGCAGCAGATAGCCGATGAAATAGTCCTCGATCCGCAGGTCGCGTTTGTAGACCTCGGTGACGAACGGCAGGTCGTCCATCCGCTCGATCATCGCCCGGTCGGGATTGTGCACGTTGCGGCCGTCGCGGCGATAGCTGAGCCCGTCGATCGCGGACAGCGGCTTGCCCTCGGCGATCTCCTTCAGGGTATAGTCGAATTCCGTGCGGCCGACGAAATCGACCGCCGGCGCGCCGTCGAGCGAGGCGTCCGGCAGGACGGCGACATGGGGCCCCACCAGACCGATCAGGAGATCGGGGTTTGCCGCCCGGAATGCCGCCGCCACCTTCGCGTCCGACGCGAAGGATGGCGTGCTGGTGTGCAGCACCAGCAGCTCGTATCCCCTGGCCAGCGGCAGGACATCGTCGAGCGAAAGACCGCGCGCCGGCGCGTCGACCAGCTTGCTGCCGGGTATAAGGGCCGCCGGTTGGGCCAGCCATGTCGGATACCAGAACGACCTGATTTCGCGCCGCGCCTGGTAGCGCGAACCCGCGCCGCCGTCGAAGCCGTCGAACGACGGCGGATTGAGGAACAGGGTCTTCTTCATGTACTGGGCGCCGTCTTCGGCAGCAGGTGTCCGTTGCGCCCGACCGCCATGGTCCAGCCTTTCCATCGCACGCGCGATCCGAACAAGCTGACGAGCCAAACCGTGGCGCTCATGACATCGCGCATTGCCACGAGCGGCGGCGAGTAGGCGCCCGAGAGTCCAAGCGCGCTGCAGGCGATGCGATGCATGGCGTAGCGCATCAGGAAGGCCGCCAGCAGCAGGCCGCCCGCGAGGATGGCCGAACCGTCCAGCGGCACGGCCAGCAGGGCGGTCAGCAGCGCCAACGTCACGGCATAGGTCGTGAAGGAGAACGCGTGCCCGATGGGCTGGATCGACCGGATCGTCCGCGCCCACCGCAGCTCGTGATCGAAAAGCGTGCGAAGGCTGCGCTCGTGCACGACGTTCTCGACCAGGTAGGTGGACAGCCGGATCTTGTACCCGCGCTGCATCGCCAGCTTGCCGAGCATGTGGTCGTCGGCGAGATAGGCGGCCAGGCGCTCGAAGCCGCCGATGCTCATCAGCACGTCCCGGCGCACCGCCATCGTGCTGCCGAAGCAGAAGCGCAGCCCCTGCAGCGTCACGGCGACCAGGGCCGACGGCAGGAACCACTCGTTGATCGACAGGCCGGACAGCCTCGAGGCGAGGCCATCCGCCGTGCGCGCCCGATAGAGGCAGGTCACGACGCCGACGTTGCGACCCTCGAAGGCCGCCACGACCGATGCGACATAGTCCGGACCGACATGGATGTCGCTGTCGGCGATGATCAGGATATCGTGCTTCGCCACCCGGTACATGTTGGCGAGATTGGATATCTTGAGATTGGCGCCGATCGTCCGGTCGTCGACGACCACGGAAATGTCACGCTCGGGAAAGTCGTCGATCAGGCGGCGGATCACATGGATCACCGGGTCGTCCTGTTCGCGCACGCCGAACACGACCTGGCAGTTTTCGTAGTCCTGGCAACAGAACGACCGCAGATTTTCATAGGAATCGTAGTCGATGCCGCAGACCGGCTTCAGGATCGTCACCGGCGGGCGGTGCACGCCCTGCCTGCTGGCGGCACGATGGGTGAATCGCCACAGGCAATAGCTCGCAATGGCGAGGTATACGATGGAGGCGAGAGTCGCAAAAGCCATGAGATGGAACGCAACTTGGCTGAAAACAATCATCGCACTCACATGGACATCAGGCTGAAGCAGCGCCCTTCGGGGTGGCGGGACACATCTACCACTATTGCGCGAAGCAATCGCCGCGCGCGCGACCCGATCTCAAGCCGAAGAGCAATCTTTCATAGCCAAGGTGGCGAATGTTGACCAGCAATTAAAGCAGTACATCCAGCTTTGGTACGAAAGCGGCCAAAACATGACGGTAAGATTACAACGGGTTTTCGCCATTTCCTAATTTGGTCACATTCGCGTGCTTTGTTCTGTAGCACCCTTTTTCGATCCTATCATTGAATTGGCTCGCCTGCGCGTGCCTGCCGATGGGAAGCACGCTTGAATTTGCACAACCCCAGCCGATGAGACCGCTGACGCCGTTCGTGCTTTGCGCCGACGACTATGGCCTGACGCCGGGCGTCGGCGCCGGCATTCGCGAACTGCTGCAGGATGAGCGCCTGACCGCCACCTCTTGCATCGTGGTTTCGCCGCACTGGCAAGCCGAAGGCGCGGCGTTGCGCGCCATGCAGCGCAGTTTCGATGTCGGGTTGCATCTGACGCTGACCCAGCTGGCGCCGCTCGGCCCGATGCCGCGGACCGCGCCGAAGGGCGCCCTGCCGTCGCCGGCCGCGCTGACCGTGCGTGCCTATCTCGCGCGCCTCGACCGTCGCGAGATATTGGCGGAGATCGACCGGCAACTCGACGCCTTCGAACAGGTCATGGGCCATCCACCCGACTATGTCGACGGACACCAGCACGTACACCAGCTGCCGATCGTCAGCGACGCGCTGATCGACCGGTACAAGGCACGACTGCCCGCAGGCACGTTTCTGCGCGTCAGCGTCGATCCGCTCGCGGCGATCTGGCGTCGGTATATCGCATCGCTGCACGCGTCGACCCTCGCCTTCATGGGGCGTCGGCTGAAGCGTGCCGCCGATTTCGCCGGCATCCCCATGAACCAGCGCTTCGCCGGCGTTTTGAACTTCAACGAGAGCATTGGCTACCGCGACATGTTCCGTCGCTTCATCGAGGACGCGCCGACGGGACTAGTGGTGATGTGCCATCCTGGCTATCCGGACGCGCCCCTGCGGGCGCTAGACCGCGTCGTCGAAACCCGCGCGAGCGAACTCGCCTACCTCGCAAGTTTTGCCTTCCTCCACGATGTAACATGCGCCGGAATGCGCCTGGGCCGCTTTCGCGACATTGCCTGCTGTTGACGGCGGCTGTCGCGTTGGCCGAGAAGCGTCATATGCAATAATAACAAGCGGACTGGAGCCGCAGGTTTGTTTCATCCAGCAACTTGTCTTTCCTTCCAATCCGGGGGCCGCGTGTCGATGGCAAGCAGAATGAATGCCGAAAGAGGGGCCTATGTCGATCCGGAGACACGCGAAACCTATCCGCTCGATCCGCCCCGCTGGCGCTCGGAGATGGGCGCCCCGTTGATGGTAAGCGCGCTGCCCGGGCTGCGCCGGGCTGGCATCGACCGTAGCGAGCGCAGCCTCTGGCGGTATCGCAAGGCCTTTCCCGTGGACGTCGCGGCGCCGATCAGCATGGGGGAGGGGTGCACGCCGCTGGTGCGGCGGGATTGGCGGAATGGCGAGGCCCTGTTCAAGCTGGAGTGGTTCGCCCCGACGGGAAGCTTCAAGGACCGCGGCGCCAGCGTCATGATGTCGATGCTGCGCGAACAGGGAATCCGTCACGTGCTCGAGGACAGCTCGGGCAATGGCGGCGCTGCGATCGCAGCCTACGCCGCGGCCGGAGGGATGAAGGCGAAGATACTGACGCCGGCATCGACCCAGCCGGCCAAGACGGTGCAGATGCGTGCCTATGGCGCCGAGGTCGAACTCGTGCCCGGCACGCGCCAGGACACCGCGGACGAGGCCGAACGGCAGGCCGAGCATATATTCTATGCGAGCCACAACTGGCACCCGTTCTTCCTGCAGGGGACCAAGACGCTTGCCTACGAAATTTGGGAAGACCTGGGATTCCGCGCGCCCGACAACGTGATTACGCCGACGGGGGCCGGCAGCAACGTGCTCGGCTGCGACATCGGCTTCGACGAGCTTGTTCGGTGTGGCGAAATCCCGCGACGGCCGCGTCTGTTCGCCGTCCAGCCGTCCAATTGCGCGCCAATTCATGCGGCATTCGTTTCGGGCGGCACCTTGCCAGTGCCGGTCGACGTCAAGCCCACGATCGCGGAGGGCACGGCCATCGCCAAACCGATCCGCCTGAAGCCAGTGCTCGACGCGATCCGTCGCTCAGGCGGATCGACCGTCGCCGTGACGGAGGACGAGATCGTCGCATCGCTGCTCGAGCTTGCCGGGTCGGGGCTCTATGCAGAGCCGACGAGCGCCGCGGCGGCCGCGGCATACACCAGGCTTCTTGCCGATGGCACCATCAAGCCCGGCGAGACGACGGTCGTGGTCCTGACGGGAAGCGGCCTTAAGGCAACGCAGTTGGTCGGCAAGATCCTGGGCGGCTAGGGTTGCGACAGCGGCCGTCTCGACCGATCCATTCCCATGCGCTGCTTCCGAAACGCACAGCCCTCAAACTGCTGCCACGCCAATCGGCCGTCCACCGGGATCCGCCCCGTCGCGCTGCAACCGGCGTTCGCACCATTGCGCTGCGCGGGTGGCCGGAAACAGCAGGATGAAGTAGATGATGGCGATCACCGTATAGATCTCGAGCGGCCGGTAGGTTTCAGCGGTGATCAGCGAGCCATTGTACAGCAGGTCCGGCACGGCGATGGTCGACACCAGCGAGGTGGTCTTGAGCTGGATCACGGATTGGTTCATGAACGGCGGCAGCATGCGCCGGATCGCCTGGGGAAGTATCACCTTGTACATCAGCGGCCAGAATCGCAGACCCAGGCCGCGCGCCGCTTCCCACTGGCCTTTTTCGATCGACTGGATGCCGCCGCGGAAAATTTCCGAGTAGAACGAACTGACGTAGAACGACAGCACCATCGTTGCCGCGATGGGCCCCGGTATCTGGATCCCAAGGATGACGGGCAGCGCATAGTAGAACCACACGAGCTGGACCAAGGGCGGCGTGCAGCGGAACAGCTCGACAAACAGCACCAGTGGCGTTCCCACCACCGACAGCCGCGACAGCCGTGCCATGCCGATTGCAAGCCCTAGAACCAGTCCGATGAAGATCGTGCCGAAGGTGAAAGCAAGGGTGACCAGCATGCCGTTGACCAGCAGCGGCAGGTATCGGACGACAATTCCGAAGTCCCAGAGGTACGACATGGTTGGCCTCGTCCCTTCAAATTGATCCGGCCGGGAGCCGATCTCGTGCGGGCGCGTCGACGCCGACGCGGTATCGGAGAGGGCTGTCAGGCCCGAGCGGCACTGGGCTCACCGCCAGATTCCGTCGACGGCATCGAAACTGCCGAGGCGCAGGTCGGCCCCGGCAGGACGCAAGGCTTGTTTGGCGATCTTGCCAGACGGGGTCTTGGGCATTTCATGCAGATAGGCGATGTAGCGCGGCAGCTTGAAACGCGCGAGACGTTCGCTGCAAAACGCGATCACGCGCTCCGGCGGCAGATCCTCGGCCGTCAGGCCGGAACGGAGCGTGAGGCATACCTTCACTTCCTCTCCGCGCAATTCGTCGGCCACCGGAATCGCGGCGGCCTCGACGACGTCCGGCATCGCGCACAGGACGCCTTCGAGTTCGCTCGCGGACACGTTCTCGCCGCTCCGGCGAATGACGTCCTTGATGCGGCCGTGGATCGTCAGAAAGCCGTCGTTGTCGCGCCGGAACAGGTCGCCGCTGCGGAACCATCCCTGCCGGAAGGAATCCGCATTGGCATCCGGTCGCTTGTAGTAGCCGGCCATCATTCCGGAACCGGAAATCCACAATTCGCCGGATTCGCCGGTGCGGACGTCCCGCCCCGCGTCGTCGACGATCCGCAGCGAACGGAACGGCGCGGCAAGCCCGCAACTGCCGCTGCCCGTCATCCAGTCGACCTCGTGCGGCATTGCGACGGCTGCGCCTGTTTCGGTCAAGCCGTACATCTCGCGCACCGGAGCGCCGTTCAGTCGCTGCTCGAGCGCGGCATGCAGGTCGCGCGGCAGCGCCATGGTGCCCGCCCAGGCGAGACGCAAGCCCGCCCGCCGCGGATCCGGCGACTGCTTGGCCAGCGCCGGCGTGACCGAGCAGAACTGAATGCCATGGGCCAGCAGGCGGTCAATCAGGTGCGCCACGCTGGGCTGCGCGGCGACGAACGCCGTCGCGCCCAGGCAGAGCGCCATCAGGAAGCGCCACTGCCCGCCCATGTAGTGGAAGGGCATGTCGATCAGCATACGCCCGACCGCCGGTCCCTGATGCGCGCGCACATGGCTGATCGTGAGCCAGTAGCGATGCGGCAGCATGCATCCCTTGGGCGCCCCGGTGGAGCCCGAGGTGAATTGCAGGGTCATCAGCCGGTCGGTTTCGGGCGACGGCAGCGACGGGGGCGTCCCGGCCGCGGCAAGCAGCGCCTGCCACTCTCCGGCATAGCCCGGCGCGGCCGCGCCGTGCAGCAGGACCCGGCTGCGTGGCAGCGGCAGCGTGTCGGACGAACGTTCGATCAAGGCCCGGTGCGCCTGGTCCAGCACGAGCAGTTCGGCGTCGCCGTTGCGCAGCAGGTCGTCGAGCTCACGCGCGGTGTAGCGCGTATTGACCGGCAGCATGACGGCGCCAAGCTTCGCCAACGCCATCCAGGTGATCGCCAATGCCGGCGAGGCGGGCATCATCAAGGCAACATGGGTGCCCGGTCCGACGCCGAGACCCAGGAGGGCAGCAACGCACCGTTCGACCGCGCCGCCGAATTCGCGGTAGGTAAGCGACAGCCCGCCATCGACGGAGACCCAAAGCATACGCTCGGGGTACCGGGCGACGGCAGCATCGAATAGTGCGCCGATGTTTGCCGGCAGAGGCGCGCGCTCGATCGCTGCGCGCTTTTCCGCCAGGGAGTCGAGGACTTCGGCCGGCCCCGCGCTCATCTGCCGCAGGGGGCCTAGGCCGGCATGAAGGTGGGCAGCGGAAACCGCACCGCCTCGGCCGGCGGCACCAGTCGCACCGCCATACCGCTGCGGACCGCCGCCGGATCCGGTGCGACAATCCGGGCGATCATTGCCGCGCCTTCGGCCAGGGCAATCTCCGCCACGATCACCGGCGCATCCGCCTGGAACGCCGCGGGAAGGCCGCGATGCACCTGCGTGAAGGAAAGCACGGTTCCCGTGCCCGCCGCGCGGAACCACACCAACCGATCGTCCCAGCAATGCGGGCAAACCGGACGCGGATAGAAAATCACCTTGGCGCACGCCGCGCAGCGCTGCAACGCCAACCCGCCGTCGGTACGCCAAGCGTGCAGCATCGGCGCATTGGTGGGCGTCTCGCGCGGTTGCGGCAGGCCAGGCGGCAGGTGTCCGTTCATCGGACGGCCTCGAGCATCAGGGCGCTCGCCGACAGCCCATGACCATAGGCGACCATGCCATAGCCGGAAACCAGGCCTCGGCGCGCACCCGGCACCTGCCGGGCGCCGCCTTCGCCGCGCAGCTGTCGCACCGCCTCGGTCAGGCCGATCATGCCGCCCCCGCCGCCCGTCTGACCGCAGGAAAGCTGTCCGCCGCCGGTATTGATGGGAAAATCGCCATCGAACGTCATGTGCCGCCGTGCCAGGAACGGCCCAACCTCTCCCTTGCGGCAGAAGCCGAGATCCTCGAGCTGGATCGCAACCATGATCGGATAGTCGTCATAGGCTTGCACGAATTGCACGTCGGACGGACCAAACCCCGCTTCGTCATAGAGCGCGTCGCGGAAGAGTTCCCATCCGCCGCGGATCGGGCTGACTTCGCCCACCGGGTGGTTGTGCTGCTCGCGGCCGGCCAAGACGCGGACGCCCTTGCCCTTGGGTGCGCGATCGAGTGGCCCGACCAGGATCGCTTCTGCGCCCGAGCACGGCATGACGCAATCGAACAGGCCCAGCGGGTCGGCGACGATCGGCGCATCCAAATAGTCGTCGATCGTCATGGGTCCGCGCAGGAGCGCAAATTCATTGGCCCGCGCATTGGCGCGCTGGTCGACGGCGATCCGCCCGAGTTGCGTCCGATCCGTACCGAAGGTCTCGGCGTGCTTGCGCTGGATGATCGCAAACAGCCCGTTCATGCCGCCGCATCCGTGTGGCGCCACGTAGTCGCCGAAGGAGCCGGTGAACCGGCCGATTCGTTCGCGGAAGAATGCGCCGTCCTGTGCCGCACCCGCCAGGCACAGTACGCAGGAAGCGCGCCCCGTCTGGACGGCGCGTACGGCGTCCAGAACGTTGATCGCCGCGCCCGCGCCGCCGGCGTTCGAGACGCTGGCCCAGCGCGGCGACAGCCCGAGATGCTCGGCGGTCGTAACGGCGTTGTCGGGATGCAAGGTCGTCGAGCTGATCGAAATGCCGTTCACCGCGTCCTTGCCGAGCCCCGCGCTCGCCAGCGCTGCGCGCGCCGCCTCGGCGAAATACGAAACTTCCGTCCGCGTCGCGCGCTTTTCGTAGACCGAACTACCGTAGCCGACGATGCCGGCACCGTCTGCGGACATCAGAAATCCATGTCGGGCGGCAGGTCGGCGGGCGAAATGTCCATGTCGCCCAGCGACGCCAGGATCCATTCGCGGACCTGGCCGCTGCCTCGGTTGAAGTCGATCCAGGCGGAAAGGAACCGGCCAAAGCGGTTATCGCGGTCGTACTGGATCGCGGCCGTCGTGACCGTCTTCACCTGCGGGCTTGGCATGATGAAGTCGCCGAGGTTGGTGTTCTGCTTGCGTGCGGCCAGGCCCAGGAATACGGAGCAGGCGAACGCATCGGCCCGGCCCGATGCCACGGCCAGCACACATTCGGGCGAAGTCTTGTAGGCGATATGCTGCGCCTTCGGCGCGTAGCGCTTGACGATCGTCTCGCGCGACGTGCCCAGGTCGAAGGCGATCCTGACCTCGGGCTTGTTCAGGTCGTTCCAGGTGCTGGCCGTGAAGCCCTTGCGTCCGACGAGCGACGAAACGTTGTAGAACATGGCCGGCGGAAAATCGACCACCAGCGCGCGCTTGGGGGTCGGATTCAGGCCGAAGGCCATGTCGATCTTGTTCGCCTGCAGATCGAGCACCGAATTGCCCCAGGTGCTCTCCAGCGTCTCCAGCTCCACGCCCATCTCGCTGGCGATGTCGCGCGCCATGGCCAGGCAGAAGCCAGTCCATTTTCCCGTGGCGAGATCCTTCTTGAAATAGGGCTCCTGGTTGGCGATCACGGCGATCCGAAGCTTCTTCGTCGAGATGATCCGTTCCATGGTGCTGCCGGCGGCAGTGGGCATCACCTGGCTTGTCTGCGCCGCGGCGGCCGTTGCCTGCAGCACACCGGCTGCGCCCAGGGATGCGCCAAGCGCCCCCAGGGTTTGTCGACGATTGATCATGATCCTTCCTCCCATGTATCGACCGTGGCTCCGACGAGGGAGCGTTCGCGTCACTTGCGTGACGCAGCAGCAATGGGGCCGAGCAGCCCGGCCAGGCTTTCCTGTCCTTCCAGCGTCCATATTGCAGACACGGCCCGATCCGCTGCCGCGCCGTCGATCGCCGCGCCTGCCAGATCGCGGAACTTGGCCTCGACCTCGGCGCGCGACATCGGCACTTCGGGTTCGCCCTTCGGATAGGGAATGTACCGCTTGAAGCTCCGGCCATCGCGCGCCGTCACGTGCACTTCGGCTGGCCATTCGCGGGGAAACGCCGCCGACATCGCCTCGTCCGCCTCCACGCGAACGCGCCCGGCGAAGTCCTGCAGGGCCGGGTCGGCGATCAGATCGGCGGTGAAGTCGTGCTCGCCGGCCGCGCGCTTGTGCGCGACGACGGCAAGGCAGAACGGAATGCTCATTTTCGCATCGAACAGCGTGTGCGGCTTGGTGCGATGCGGCCGGTTGGTCACCGCTATGTCATAGGTGCGTACCGTAACCCCGGCGATCTGCGGCGCGTCGAGCGTTTCCGCCGACATGATGTCGAGGAGCCCGTCGATTGCCGCATGGTTGTAGCGGCAACAGGAATAGGGCTTCAGGCTGGTGCGGGTGATCTCCCAGACGTCGCCAAGCCCGGCGGTAATCCGCGCGATGTCATACTCGTCGGAGAAAGATTCGCAGAATCCCTTGCGCTGCTCGAAGATGCGGCGGCTACCCGTGAAGCCGCGTTGCGCGAGCAGGGCGGACGTCACGCCGGTGCCGGCGGCATGGCCCGGGCACAGGCGCTTGCCCATGTCGCCTTCGCCATAGATGCTGCTGTTCAATCCGGCCGCCTGGATGCCCGACAGGCCAAGCGCGTCGGACAGCGTGTCGGCATCGAACCGCAGCACGTGTCCGCTCGCCGCGGCAGCGCCGAACGTGCCGCAGGTGCCCATGCTGAGAAACCCGCGCCGCCAGTGCGAGGGTTGGACCGCGTTCGCGACACGCAGGCAGGCTTCGTAGCCGGCAATGACGGCGGCAAGGAAGGTGGCGCCGCTGGCGCCTTCGCGTTCGGCCATCGCCAAGGCGGCAGGGATCACCGGCGCGCCAACATGCGTGATCGAATCGCGGTGCGTGTCGTCCAGTTCGATGACGTGGGCGGAGACGCCATTCAGATAGGCGGCATTGTAGCAGGAAGTGCGGAAGCCAAGCCCGATGGCGGTGCATTCCTCGGTGCCGCCAAGGGTTCTGACCACGTCCGCGGCGATGCGCACCTCGTCGGTGCGCATGGCGCCAAGCGCGCAGCCGATCAGATCCAGGACCATCACCTTCGCCGCCTCGATCGCCTGCGGCGGCATGTCCTCGATGCGCAGCGTGGAGAGAAACGCGGCGAGCTTTCCCGTCGCCCCATCCTCGATCGCCGCGCGCGGCCGAGTCGCCGTCTCCAACATTGCCCAGTTCTCCTGCGGGACCCCAGGCCCCACGTCGGTAGCTTTCCGCTTTGCAAGAGATCCAAACATACGTACATTTGGATAGCAAGGACAATCCGCGGGGTCCGCGCGGGGCAAGATGGCGGGCGGGGTGGGGCATGGAGGCGGCGCTATGGCGATGACCGTGGACGACCGGTTGGGACTTCCGGCGCGCGATCCAACCCCGGCCTACTACCGCATCTACCAGTCGCTGCGGGCGCGGATCAGCGCCGGCACCTATTCCGTGGACGCGCAGATTCCTACGGAAGACCAGTTGATGGACGAGTTCGGCGTCAGCCGCCATACGATCCGCGCCGCGGTGCAGAACCTGGTGGCGCAGGGGTTGGTGCGCCGCCAGCCCGGGCGGGGGACGTTCGTTCAAATGCAAGAGCCGGGCGCAGCACCCTGGGCGGCGCGTTCCTTGGAGGACATGCTGGACCGGAACTTCGGCGACCGGCTCGAGTCGCACGGCAAGCAGCTCCTGCGCGCCGGAAGCGGCGAGGAGCACGCCGCGCGCCAGCGTCTCGGCACGAACGAGCAGGTCGTCCGGTTCTTTTGGGTACGCAGCGGCGCAGACGGCCCCAATGCGGCCTGCGACGTCTATTTGACCAGGAGTCGCGCCGACCGCCTGCCGGCCGACTGGGCCGAGCGGCTGTCGAGCAAGCGGCTGCTTCACCTTGTCGAGGCGTATTGCAGCGTCAAGGCGACGCGGGTGCGGCAGGTCTCATCGGCAACCGCCGCAAGGCCGGACGTCGCCGCGCGGCTGGGTGTCGCGCCGCACGCGCCGCTGCTCAGCCTCGAGCGCACCTATTTCGATAGCGACGGCGGTGTCATCGAACACTCGCGGATCCTCGGGCACGCGGACCGCTGCCAGCAGGTCGTCGAACTGTTCCGCACGGGACCACGCCAGCGCACCCGGCACAAATCAATGTGAAAACATGATCCTGAGGCCGGCGGGCTGTCCTAGCCCTTTGCCTTGTGCAGCGCCGCCTCCAGGATTTCGGTCGCCTGATCCAGTTGCGCGTTGGTGGTGGTGAAGGGCGGAACGAAGCGGAGTACATTCTTGAACTTGCCGCGCACCGAGAACATCAGCCCGTGCGAAAGGCTGTAGCGGTACACGTCGGCGGCGATCTCGGTCGCCGGTTCCTTGGTGAAGCGGTCCTTGACCAGCTCGATGCCCTGCAGCAGCCCGCGTCCGCGGATATCGCCGATCAGTTCGTAGCGCTGGGCCAGCGCGCGCATGTTCGACTGCCAGTGCTCGCCGATCGCGATCGCCCGCTTCGGCAGATCCTTCTCGACGATCTCGTCGATGCTGGCGACGCCCGCGGCGCAGGCCAGCGGGTCCGAGCTGTGCGAATGGCCGGTCGAAAAACCGTGCTTGGCGGCGCGCTCGGCCACGTCGTCGGTGGTTATCGCGGCGCTGACCGCGAGCCCGCCACCCAGGTGCTTGGAGACCGTCAGCACGTCCGGCCGGACGCCGTAGACCTGGTAGGCGAACATCTTGCCCAGCTTGCCCATGCCGGTCTGCGCCTCGTCGTAGATCAGCAGCGCGCCGCGCTTGTCCAACTCCTTGCGCAGGCCTTGAAGGTATTCGACGGGCAGCTCGATCACGCCGCCGGCGCTGACGATCGGCTCGACGATGACGGCGGCCGGGGCTCCAGCGGATTGCCGGTCCAGCGTCTCCATGCCGAAATGAAGCGGCGCCATGCAGCAGCCCTTGCCGTCCGACTTGTACGGACAGCGATAGCAATAGGGCGTCGGCAGGGCGAACACCTCGGGCATGGCCGGGCCGTAGCCGGGCGTCGCAGCCGAGTAGCTGATCGCGCGCGTCGAATCGCTTAGCCCGTGGAAGCCCTGGGTGAGGGCGCCGACGGCCAGCCGCCCGGTTGCCCGGCGCGCCAGCAATACGGCGACCTCGTTGGAGTCCGAGCCTGACTCGCCGAACACGGACTTGCGCAGCGGCGGGTCGTTGATCGAGGCCAGCCGCGCGGCAAGCTCGACCTGCGGAACGTTGTAGTAGACGGTGCTGGCGTGGGTCAGCACCTTGCTCTGCTGCTCGATCACTTTCTGGATGCGCGGATTGTTGTGTCCCAGGGTCGAGCACATCTGGCCCGAGTTGAAATCGAGATAGGGATTGCCCTCGGTGTCGTAGCTGAGGCTGCCCTCGGCATGGTCGATCACCGGGCCTTCCTCGGCCGGCACGATGTCCGAGAGCAGGGTCGTCCGGACCATGAATTGCTTGGCTTTCGCTACAACCTCGTCGCGCTTCATGTTCGATTCTCCCTCTCGGCTCAGGCCACTTCGATGTCGAGCAGCGGCGCGTGCTGGCCGCAGCCGTAGATGTCGGCGTCGCCGATCGATCCCTGCTTGATCAGGCGCCGGAACGTGAACTTGATCGCCAGGCCGGCCGGAAACTCGAAGAACGAGGTGATCCGGTCGCGGTCGACGTTGTACAGCTTGGCGATCGACTCCGGCGTCACTACCTTCTGGTCGACGACGCGATTGTAGGTGGCCGAGTCGCTGAAGATGATGTCGAAGGTGGTGCGGAACGGCTTTGCGTTCTTGCTGCGCACGATCTTGGCAAGTTCCCCGAGCTTGGGCATCACACCGTCTCCATCTTGATCGGGAACAACGCGCATTCGTCCTCCACCTCGAGCAGGTGGTAGACCGAGAATTCGTAGGCCGGGCCCATGTCGGTGTCCGACGGGGAATAGAGGAAGGCCAGGCTGCCGGCGTTGTTCTTGATGCCCTCGAACGGCTGGTGCAGCAGCTTGCCGGTGGCGACGTGACAGATCGCGTGCGCCTGTTCCTGGGTTGCCGCGACCACCTCGGTCACCAGGCCCAGTTCGTGGGACGGCTTGCCCTTGAAGGTTTCGAGTTGGCCCATCACCGCGTTCTTGCCATAGGTGTGGAAGGTCAGGTGATAGGGTTCGTTGGTCTTGAAGTAGTCCTCCACATAGGCACGGTTGGCGGCCAGTATCTCGTCCAGCTTGCTGATCATCACCGGGCAGCGGATTCCGGCAATGCAGATGCTGCGATAGCCCATCAGCCGCGCGCCCTCGAGCTTCACCCGGTACGGCTTTTCCTCCGTGTAACGGGTGCCGCGCACCTTGACCCGTCGGTCGTCGACCTGGTCGAACTGCGTTCCGGACATGTCGATCAGGTGGCCCGGGCCGCGCTGGCGGTACGGATCCTCGCGCTCGTAGAGCGAATGGCCGGCGACCGAAGCGACGGTGCAACGCTGGCCGAGGCGTCCCGGCTCGACGACGAAGCCGGTGTCGTCCAGCGTGCCGAGCATCACGTCCATCGACATCGGCTCGGCGCACAGCGCGCCGCATTCCAGGATCTTCCCCATGTGCAGCGCCAGGCCGGGGTCGTAGCCCAGGTGCAGCGGCAGCGCGGCCACGACCGCGTCGTCGCAGGCGCGCCCGGCCAGCACGACCTGCGCGCCCTGCTTCAGGGCCTTGATGATCGGCTCGGGACCCATCTGCGCCACGATGCGGCTGGAGGACCTGATCTCGTCCTCCGACGGAAGCGCGCCAGCCTCGAAGTCGACCAGCTTGCCCGAGCGCAGGCCCTTGACCACCGTGTCGGCCGGCACCTCGGCGCCGATGGTGGCCAGCTTGAAATGCCAGTTGTTCTTCCTGGCGAGGTCGAGCACGATTTCGCGCGTCCAGGCAACGCCCGGATTGCTGCCGCTGGCGCCGCAGCTTCCCACCACCAGCGGAATGCGGTTGCGGATCGCATGGCGCAGGCATTGCTCAAGCTCGCGCTCCACGGCGACCCGCGGCACCAGCATCTCGCCGCTGCCCAGATAGTGCGGGCCCGGATCCGTCGAACCCGCGTCGACGGTGATGGCGGCCGGGTTCTGCCGCATCGCGCGGTCCATCGCGTCGGTATCGAAGCCGTAGCCGAGCGAGCCGGTGGGAGCGAGGATCGTGATCGGTTTCATGGCGTTTCTCCGTTGCAGGCGGCGCGGCCGGCGCGCCGGCTATTCCAGAAACAGGTTCATCATGTAGCTGAACTTGGCCGGGTCGTAGTGCGTGACCGAGATTTCCGCGACCCGCCGGTCGAGCAGGCGATAGACCCGGGTCGCCTTCAGAACCGCCGCGCGGGGCTGGATCTTGAGCTTGCGGGCTAGCCCGGCGCCGGCGATCACCGCGGTGATCAGCTGCTCGACCTCGGTGATTTTCACCTGGTTGCGCTTTTCGAGCTGAACGAACAGCGGCGACCCGCCGAGCCGGCTGTTGTCCAAGTGCTCGCCGAAGCGCTGCGGCACGTAGATCTGCTCGAGGCAAAAATCGGCATGCCCGCCCCAGCCGCGCCGGCCGGCGAAGCAACAGACCTTTTCGCCCTTGGCGGTCTTGAGATACTCGGCCACGTCGGACGGCGGCACGACCAGCGCGCGGCCCGCCGGCGTGTAGCGCGTGGCGGCGGCATAGTAGACGATTTCGCTGAGCGAGCCGGTGAAGCGCATCACTGGCTGGTCCTTGGCGCCCGGCCGCACGAAGGTGCCGAGCCCGGAGCGCGAGCCAAGCAGCCCGCGACGCTTCAGCAGGCCCAGCGCCTGGCGGATGGTGATGCGGCTGACATTGTATTCCTGCTCCAGCACGGACTCGGCCGGAAGCAGGGTCCCCGGACCGGACCCGCTCTCGACGATACGGGCCTCGATCTGCTCGGCCACCATTCGGTAGAGCGGACGATCGGACATCGGAAACATATAACATCATAACTTTTCGCCACGCAATGTTGACACGGCCGCAGCGCTCCAATAGCGTGGAAGCCAGAAAAATAAGCGGTATCGGGAGGACTTTGTGATGGTACGCACTATTCGCGCCGTGGCGGGGATCGCTGTCCTGGCCCTCGGCATTGCCGCGATCGCCTCCGGCGGCGCGGTCGCCCAGGAATCGACGCTTGACGCAGTCAAGCAGCGCGGAACGCTGATCGCCGGGGTCAAGGGCGACTATCCGCCGTTCGGCTACGTCGACCAAGGCGGAAACGTGGTCGGCTTCGATATCGAGATCATGAAATACCTGGCGAAGAAGCTCGGCGTGAAGCTGGAGCTCAAGCCGGTGTCGAGCGCCAATCGCATCCCGATGCTCCAGAGCAAGGCGGTCGATGTCGTGTGCGCGTCCATGGGGATCACCAAGGACCGGGTGAAGGCGGTCGACTTCACGGTTCCCTACGTGCTGGGCGAGACCAAGTTCCTGGTCAAGAAGGGCAGCGGCATCAAGGGCTATGCCGATCTGGCGGGCAAGACGATCACCTATACCCAGGGCACGCCTTGGGGCGACGCGATCAAGCGCGAGCAGCCCGCGGCCAAGACCCTGGTGTTCCAGGACAAGCCGCAGGCGGTGATCGCCGTCCAGCAGGGCCGCGCCGACGCCTATGTGGACGATGGCGCGCCGATCGTGGTGTTCGCCAAGGAGCACAAGGAACTGGAGGCCGTGGGCGAGGCCGCGCCGCCGTCGCCCCTCGGCATCGCGGTTCGCCTGAACGACCCGGTCTGGCGCAACGAGATCAACTTCGCGCTGATCGATGCCTGGCAGGATGGCACGTACAAGAAGCTGTACCGCGAGTATTTCGGCGAGGAGCCGAACCCGAAGTTTACGATCTTCAGCTGGACCTACTAGGCTCGCCGGTCAGCGGGCGCGGCGTTATGCCATGCCCGCTTGACCGCGCCGCGCATCGGGGTGCGGGCCGGAGGCTTGCGCCGGAAATTGGGAATGATGCCGTGAAGCCCGCAGATCGGCAGGGGGTGTCTCGCCGTGGCTCGGGGGCGGGAGCGATGCGCGGATGATCGAGGTCCGCGGGGTCAGCAAGTTCTTCGGCACCCTCCAGGTGCTGAAGGACGTTTCGCTCAGCGTCGGCGCGGGCGAGGTGGTGGTGGTCTGTGGCCCGTCCGGATCGGGCAAAAGCACCCTGCTGCGCTGCCTCAACCGGCTCGAACCGGTTCAGGCCGGCGAAATCGTGGTCGACGGGATCAGGGTGACCGGCGAGAACGTCGACCTGAACCGCCTGCGAGCCGAGATCGGCATCGTGTTCCAGTCGTTCAACCTTTATCCGCACATGACCGCGCTGCGGAACATCACCCTGGCGCCGATGCTCGTGCGCAAGCTGCCGCGGCGCGAGGCCGAGGCGCGGGCGCGCGAATTGCTGGCCAAGGTCGGCATCGCCGACAAGGCCGACCGGTATTCGAGCCAGCTTTCGGGCGGCCAGCAGCAGCGCGTGGCGATCGCGCGCGCGCTCGCGATGCGGCCCAAGGTCATGCTGTTCGACGAGCCGACCTCCGCGCTCGATCCCGAGATGATCCAGGAAGTGCTCGACGTGATGACCACGCTCGCCAAGGAGGGCATGACCATGGTCGTGGTCAGCCATGAAATGGGGTTCGCCCGGCGCGTCGCCCACCGGATCGTCTTCATGGATCAGGGCACGATCGTCGAGGAAGCGCCGCCCGACCGCTTCTTCGGCAATCCCGCGCAGGAGCGCACGCGGAAATTCCTCAGCCGGATCCTGGTTCATTCCTGAGCGCTGCACGCCGGCGGGGCGCGCGGGCGACAGCATCGAATTGGAGCGGCGATGAGCCAACACCTCGATTGGCGGGTCCTGGTCGAATACCGGTGGCTCCTGTGGGAGGGGCTGGTCCTGACCGTCCAGCTGTCGCTGGTATCGGCCGTGCTGAGCTTCATCATCGGCAGCGTCGTCGGCGCCGGGCGGCATTTCCTCGGCGGCACCGTCGCCTGGCTGCTGGCGGCCTTTACCGAGTTCTTCCGGAACATCCCGCCGATCGTCCAGTTCTTCTTCTGGTATTTCGCCGTGGGCTTCGATTCCTTCGTCGGCGCGGTGATCGGGCTGTCCGTGTTCCAGAGCACCTATATCGCCGAGGTGGTGCGATCGGGCCTGCAGTCGATCTCCAAGACCCAGATCGAGGCGGCGCGTTCGTCGGGCCTGGGTTTTCTGCAAATGCTGGCCTACGTGGTATTCCCGCAGGCCGTGATCCGCATCGTGCCGGCGCTCAGCATCGAGTTCATCAACATCATTAAGAATTCGTCGGCGGCGATGACCATCAGCGTGATGGAGCTGACCTTCCAGACACAGGAGATCGCGTCGCGCACCTTTCGCGGGTTCGAGGCGGCGACGGCCGTCACGCTGCTCTACGTCGCGCTCGCCTTCATCGTGGTGTTGCTGATGCGCTGGGCCGAACGGCTGCTCCGGATCGAGGTTCGCGGGGGCTGAAATGGATTTCTCGGTCATACCCCTCAATCTGCCCTATATGATGCGCGGGCTCGGCGTTACGTTCTTCCTGGCGATCGTCAGCATGGCGGCCAGCATGCTGACCGGCACGATCTTTGCGCTGATGCGCGTGTCGAAGATCGCGGCCGTCCGCATCCCGGCGTCCCTGTTCATCGACGTGATGCGGACGATTCCGCTGATCATGGTGATGTTCTGGTTCTTCTTCCTGATCCCGCTGCTGACGGGGCAGCCGGTCAGCGCCATGGTCGCCGCGATGGTCGCGCTGATCGTCTTCAACACCAGCTACATGGCCGAAGTGATCCGCGCGGGACTGCAGTCGGTCCATCGCACCCAGTTCGAGGCGGCCTATTCCTCCGGCCTCCGCTATTTCCACACCATGCTGTACGTCGTGCTGCCCCAGGCGTTCCGCAACATGCTGCCGGCGATCATCAACCGCCTGGTCGCGCTGGTGATGGGCACGTCGCTCGCCTATATCATCGGCGTCACCGAGTTCTTCCGCGCCGCCAACAACGTCAACAACCGCGTCTACCAGTCCTACGTGATCTACGGCTTCGTCGCGGTCGTGTATTTCCTGTGCTGCTACAGCCTGTCGCTGCTGGGACGCTATCTCGAGCGCCAGCTCGACCCCTCGGCCCAGGCCGCCGCCAAGAACCTGCTGCCGCACGGCACGGGATCGGCTTGACCGCGCTGCGGCGGAGCCGGCATGGCGGGTCGCCGGCCTAGTGTCCGGCCTGCTGTTTGCCGTCGGGCTCTTCCGCCACGGCGCCGACGCTGCGTGCGAATAGGGCAAGCTCCCGTCTCAGGTGGGTTTCGAAATCCTCGAGCAGCAGCATGGGTCGCTTGCGCCGCGGCGAAAGCAGCCAGACGCTGAAGGTCATGCGTGGCGTGAATGGCCGCATGACGACGCGATCGTCGCGGTGGTCGTAAACGGTCATCGGGTCGATCACCGACACGCCGGCGCCCCTGGCCACCAGGGCATAGGCGGCCTCCGACTGGCCGGTTTCGATCTGGATGCGCCGGGGAATCTGCGCGTCGTCGAAAATCTTGTCGATGAAGACCCGCGAATAGTCCTGGCGGCCGAGCGAGATGAAGCGTTCGCCCGCCAGGTCCTTCGCGGCGATGGTCGCGAGCCGCTCCAACCGATGGCCGCGCGGCAGGATGCAGATGGCGGGCAACGCATGCAGGTGCCTGCTGTCGACCTCCTCGCGGTCGCCCGGGATGATGCTGAGCCCCAGGTCGATGTGCTGCGACGCGATGGCGTCGATCAGGCTGCGCGAGCGCATGCTCTCCAGGCGAAACCGCACCTCCGGCCGGTCGTGGCAATAGCCGGCCACGATCTCCGGCAGCAAGCGCTTGGCCATCGCGGGGAAGGAGCCGAGATTGAGGACCCCCCAGTTGAGCTCCCGCAGGGCGGTTGCCACCCGCGCCACGCGTTGCACGCCCGTGAAGAGCTGCTGCACCTCGGCAAGCAGGGCATCCGCTTCGCGCGTCGGCTGCAGCCGCCCCGTTTCACGTGAAAACAGCGCGAAGCCGCAGCTTCGCTCGAGCTGTGCGATGAGCTGGCTGACGGCAGGCTGCGAGACGTTCAATGACTGCGCGGCGCGCGTGACCGTGCCGGCCGCCATGACGGCGCGAAACGCTTCCAATTGCCGGACATTCATATCGACCGTCGCCACGTTATAAGAAAGTTTTATACTGGACGGAACTTTTCCGATTGGACGTTATGCCCTGTCCTTTCTAGCCTTGCAATCCGAAGGCGCACGGTGGCACCGGAATGCAGTGGGGGAATCAATGTCGCTTCGCTCGAACCTGTTCTTGAGGACGGCCGTTTTCGCATCGCTTCTCGGGGTCGCGCTGGTGGGTCCCGCCTTGGCGGACCAGCTTCAGAAGGTGAAGGAGCGCGGGAAGCTGGTCGTTGGCATCCGCAATGACTACGTGCCCTTCGGGTATCTCGACGGCGACGGCAAGAACGTGGGTTACGAGGTGGATCTGGCGCGCTTCGTCGCCAAGGATTTCTTCGGGTCGGAGACGGCGATCGAATTCGTTCCGGTGGTTGCATCGAACCGGATCGAGTTCCTCAACGCCGGCCGCATCGACGTCATTTTCGCCACGCTTGGCGTGACCGCCGAGCGCGGGAAGGTCATCGATTTCACCGAGAAATACTACAACATGGCGGGCATGATCCTGCTGGCGCCGAAGGAAGCGACCTACAAGAGCTGGGACGAGATCCGCGGCAAGAAGATCTGCGGCAGCCAGGGAAACCTCTACAACCGCATGCTGACCGAGAAGCTCGGGGCTGATCTGGTGCTGTTCCCGAACACGGCGGAAATCTACAACGCCTTCCAGGGCGGCCGCTGCGATGCGATCGCCTATGACGGACCGAACCTGAACATGAAGGTTCAGGAGGAGGGGTGGAAGGACAAGTACAAGATCGCGCTCGAGACGATCGACTACGTGCCGATCTCGGGCGGGGTACGCAAGGGCGAGCCCGAGTTCCTGGATGCCGTCAACAAGGCCATTCTGAAGGCCGAGGCGGCCGGGTTGATGACCTCCGGCGAGGTCAAGTACCACCTCGGCACGAGCGACTACGTCAAGCAGCGCGCCGAGGAAGCGAAAACGAAGGTGAAGTAGCGGCGCGCCGCCGGCGCCGCCGCGCCACATGCTCCGCTGCGCCAGGGATGATGTCGCGAGACTGCGGGGCCCTGCCAGGGCACGCGCAGACAGCGGCATGGACCCCGCGTCGTGACCCTCGACTATAGTTGGCTCGCCGATCCCCTATACCAGCACTGGCTGCTGCGCGGCATCGGCACGACGATCCTGATGAGCTGCCTTGGCATCGTGCTGATGTTCTGCATCGGCGTCGCCGGGGCGGCCTGCCTTCACTTCCGCGTCCCCGCGCTCGGCACGATCGTCACCGTCCTGGTCGAGTTGTTCCGCAACACGCCGCCGCTGGTCCAGCTGTTCTTCCTTTACTTCATGCTTTCCGAGGTGGGCCTGAAGCTGACGGACCCGACGACCGGCCGATCGGTGCCGCTGTTCACCGGGTTCACCTGCGTCGTGCTTTCCCTGGGGCTCTACAACGGCGCGGTGGCGGTCGAGATCGTGCGCTCGGGGCTCCTGGCCGTGCCCGTCCAGACGGTCGAGGGCGCGCGCGCATTGGGCTATTCCCGGCTCCAGACGTTCCGGTACGTGGAGCTGCCCATGGGCCTGCGCCTCAGCGTTCCGGCGATGACCAACAATATCGTCAGCCTGATCAAGACCTCCTCGCAAGCCGCCCTGGTTGCGGTCGCCGACATCATGTACGGCGCCACGCAGATCATGGTCGAGACCTTCCGCAACCTGGAGGTGATGCTGTTGATCTGGGCGCTCTACATCGTGATCGCCAGCCTGTCCGTGGTCGCGGTCCGCTGGGTCGCCTCGCGCTTTCGCATGCCGGGCTACGGCGCGCGAATATCATGACCAGCGAGTGGAGAGCCTTCGTCTTCGGTTTTGTTGGCGTCAGCGCGGTGCTCGCGCTGCTGCTCGTGCTCGTCTACGGCGGCGGGACGAGCGTCGCGCTGGCCGCGCTGGCGCGGCGAACGCCCCTCATCCTGAGCGGCAGCCCGGACTTCAGTCGCATCGACGGCGGCTTTGCCGCCAACATCATCATCAGCATCTGGTCGATGGCGGTCGCGGCGGTCACCGGGGTAGCGCTCGGTACCGGCCTGATCGCCCAATCGGCCGCCGTGCGGGCTCCAAGCGAGTTCATCATGAACATTCTGCGGAACTCGCCTTGGCTCGTCGTCCTCTACGCCATGCTCTACCTGCTGCCCTTCGAGATCGATGTCTTCCGCGTGACGGTTTCCTTGTCGCCGCTCGTGAAATCGGTGATCGGCCTCGCCTTTCCCGTCACCGCCAATATCGCCGAGGTTTTCCGCGGCGGCGTCGAAGCGATACCGAGCGGTCAATGGGAATCGGCGCGCTCGCTGGGCTATCGGCGCCTGCAGATCCTGCGATACGTCATCGTGCCCCAGGCCCTGCCGATCATGATGCCGAACCTGATGACCGTCTATGCCATGCTGTTCATTGGCACGAGTCTCGTGGTCGTCACCGGCACCAACGACGTCCTGTCGATCGCGCGAACGGTCATCGGCAGCGACGGGGCCGGCTTGGCCACGGCGGTCTACATCTACGTCCTGTTCCTGTTCTTCCTGTTCGCCTTTCCCATTGCCATCACGACGCGCTGGCTCGAGCGCCGCGTACGGGAACGCAGCGCATGACAAGCTCCGTGTCCTCCCGTCCGTTCATCGAGATGCGCGACGTCTGCAAGTCCTTCGGCGCGGTTTCGGTGCTCAATGGGGTAACCCTTTCCGTGAAGGACGGCGGCGTCGTCTGCATCATCGGCCCATCGGGGTCCGGCAAGTCCACGTTGCTTCGCTGCATGAATGGGCTGACGCCGATCGACAGCGGCACGATTCGCATCGGCGATTTCGCCGTCGAGACGCTGAAGACGGACCGCGAGCTGATCCCGCTGCGCCATCAGGTGTCGATGGTTTTTCAGCAATACAATCTATTTCCGCACCGCAACGTACTGACGAACCTCACCATGGCCCCGATCCAGGTGCTGGGCGAAGATCCGCGCGCGGTACGCGAGCGCGCGCTGGCGCTCTTGGCCAAGGTCCGGCTGACGGGGAAGGAGAAGGCCTTTCCGGGAGAGTTGTCCGGCGGCCAGCAGCAAAGGGTGGCGATCGCGCGCGCCTTGGCGATGCAGCCGCGCGCGATCCTGTTCGATGAAGTGACGGCGGCGCTGGACCCCGAGATGGTGAGCGAAGTGCTGAATGTCATCCGCGATCTCGCGCGCGAGGGCATGACGTGCGTGCTCGTCACCCACGAGATGCGATTCGCCGAAGAGGTCGCCGACGAGGTTTTCTTCACCGATCGCGGGGTGATCGTCGAGCATGGTGCGCCGCGCGAGCTGTTTCACGCCCCGCGCGATCCCCGGCTGCAGGCTTTCCTGGAAAAGGTTCTTTGAGGACGCGATCGATGCCACCGCTCAGGATACTCGTTCCCGATGCCCATTTCCGCGACGTCGACATCGAACGCGGGATTACCGGGGACCGCTTCGTCTACGAGGTTTTCGACGAGACGGCGCCGGACGCTATTCCGGAATCCGCCTGGCGCCGGTGCGACGTGGTCCTCATGTGGCACCGCATGCGGATTACGGCCGCGATCGCCGACATGCTGGCGGAGCGGTGCCGGTTGATCGTCCGCGTCGGCGTCGGCTTTGACAATGTCGATACCGCCGCTTGCGCGGCCAGGGGAATTCCGGTGTCGAACGTGCCGAATTATGGCACGACCGAGGTCGCAGACCATGCGCTCGCGCTGCTACTCCATCTGGTCCGGGGAATCGGCAGCTATCAGGCGCGGCTGAAGGCGGACCTTCACCGTGGCTTCGTCGCCGAGAACGTGCCGGTGGTCCGGCGCATCCGGGGCGCCACCTTCGGCGCCGTCGGCATGGGCCGAATCGGCACGGCGGTCGCCCGTCGCGCGGGCGGCTTCGACATGAAGGTGATCTATTTCGATCCCTATCTGCCGGAGGGACATGACCTGGGGTTGGGACTCGAGCGGGTACGATCGCTGGAAACCCTGCTGGGCCGATCGGACTTTGTCAGCCTGCATGTCCCGCTGAACGACGAGACGCGCAACATGATCGATGCCGCGCGCCTGTCGCAGATGAAGCAGGGGAGCATCCTGATCAATGTCGCCCGCGGCGGGCTGGTCGATGTCGACGCCGTCGAGAGCGCGCTGCGCGGCAACCGTCTTGCGGCCGCCGCGCTCGACGTCCTGCCGCGGGAGCCGCCCGTGCCGGCCGCCGGCCTGCTCCAGGCCTGGCAGCGGGACGAACCTTGGCTTGCCGGACGGTTCGTCGTGACACCGCATGCCGCGTTCTATTCGGAAGCGGGCTTCGTCGACATGCGCACGTTTTCGGCCGAGATAATCGTCGAGTACTTCGACAACGGCCGCCTGCGCAACAACGTGAACCCCGGCTGGCGGGACAACGCGCGCCCGAAAGCCCCTGTCTTGGCCGCAAGCTAGCGGCCGATAGCCACCATCCGTTCCCACCCTAGATTCCCGGAGCCCGGTCATGGCCTTGCAGCGCTATCGCACCAACTTTCAACGATTGGCCGTAGACAAACTCGACGCCTGGCGGAAAATTCCCCCCGCGGTGGCCTCCGACTGCATGAACCGCACGCAGTCGATGCAGGCGCGGATCAAGCCGGTGGCCGCGGGACTGTCGCTTTGCGGGCAGGCGCGGACGGTCCAGGTCATGGCGGGGGACTGCCTGCCCATTTGCGAGGCGATCGCCACCGCCGCGCCGGGCGAGATCCTCGTCGTCGACGCGGGCGGCGTCGAGGATACGGCGGTGTGGGGCGGGGTGATGACCTTCGAAGCCGTGCTGCGCAAGATCGGCGGCGCGATCATCGACGGAGCGGTGCGGGACGTCGCCGAGATCCGGTCCAGCGGACTGCCGATGTTCTGCCGGGCCGCCGTGCCGCGCGGCCCGCATCATGGCTTCGGCGGCGTGGTCGACGGCCGTTTGTCGGTCGCCGGCGCCACGGTTGCGCCGGGTGATGTCGTGCTGGCCAACGATGACGGCGTGGTCGTGGTGCCCCTGGATATGTCCGACCAGATACTCGCCCTTTCCCAGGCCCATCTCGCCAAAGAAGAGAGCTGGATTGCCGGCTTGAAGAGCGGCAGGTCGATCAAGGAGATTTTCGGCTTTCCGGAACCTTCGATCCTGCGTTGAGCGCAGCCAACGGACAAGGACGGGCGGGGTCGGTCTTTCCCGCGTGGTGGCGTCAATGGCTGGCGGTCGCGTTGCCCGCGAATTCCGCGTTTCACGCGGTCGGCTGGGGGCCGCTCAGCATCGTCACGCCGCCAAGATCTTCGAGTCCGTTCACGCCCAGCAGCGCCATGTTCATTTCGATCTCGTTGCCCAGTATGTCGATCGCATGAGCGACGCCCGCCGCTCCGGCGACGGCTGCCGCAAGCAGCATCGGCCGACCGACAAACACGAACGTCGCGCCCAGCCTTATCGCTTTCAGCACGTCCGACCCGCGTCGGATTCCGCCATCGAACATGATGGCGAGGGACAGGTCCTGCTGGGCAATGCGCTCAAGCGCGTCGAGCGAGCTTGCCGCGCAGTCGATCTGCCGCCCGCCGTGGTTCGAAACGATGATCCCGTCAGCGCCGGCCCTGTCCGCCGTCGCCGCGTCCTCGGGGGCGAGCACGCCTTTGACGACCAGGCGGCCCTTCCAGCGCCGGCGCAGCTTCTCGACATGCTGCCACGACAGCGCATCGCGCTTGCCGATGTCGCGCACCAGCGTCGGCGAGAAGATCGGCGGGCCGCGCCCTGCATCCATGTTCTCGAAGCAAAGGCGCGCGCCGGCGAAATTGTCGCGCAACAGCACGCGCCACAGCCAGCCCGGCCGGGACAGTCCCTGCATCGCGATTGCCAGGTCGAACCTGAATGGGAACTGGAACCCGTTGCGATCGGCGCGCTCGTGCTTGGGATGGACCGCCGTGTCGGCCGTGACGACGAGCGTGTCGAAGCCCGCCGCCTCGACCCGGTCGACCAGGGCCAGGATGCGGTCGACCTCGCCGGGGATATACGCCTGGAACCAGCTGGTCGTGCCCGCCGTCCGCACGCGTTCCATGGGCGTCAACGATGCCCCGCTCAGGATGAACGGTATGTCCGCGCGCGCCGCGGCCCGCGCCAGCGCGACGTCCCCGTCCGGCGCAATGAGCCGGCCGGCGCCCATGGGCGCTATGCCGAAAGGATAACGATAGGAGGCGCCAAACAGCGTGGTGCGCGCGGTCCGCCCGGAAACGTCGACCAGTACCCGCGGCAGGAAGGCGCGCTGCGCGAATGCGCGCAGATTGCGTGCGTGCGTTGCCTCGTCTTCCGACGCGCCGGCCACATAGTGATAGAGGGCCGGCGGCAAGATGCGGCGCGCGAGGGGCTCGAACTGCGCGAGGCTGGATACCCGCGCCAGGGCTCCCCGGCGCCTGGAGGGCGCGATCTTCAACGCATGCATGCCGGATCCCGCCTTCCGTCCGCAGCGGTGGTCACGTCGGTACCACGGGCCGAGGGATCACGCTAAGTACGGTACGCAGTTGGCCCCATCCAATAGATAATCGTTGGAATGGGATAATCTGCGCTTATGGCGGCGAAGGGAAGGACCGGCGCGGCCGGCCGCGGTGGCCCGAGGGCCACGAACTTGAGCGGCGGTCACCTGTCCGCGTGCACCCGCAATCCGCGCGTCGCCTGCAGCGCAACCGGGTCGAGACCGCTTCCGCCCGATTCGGCGATGGCGACGAGGCGGGCGCGCATCCGCGGGTCCCAGAACTTGACGATGTGGTCGCGCGTACCCGCGACCGCGCGCGCCGCGTCGCCCGTTTTGAAGAATGTGGCGATCTGGTTGGCCATGTGCACGATCTTGTCGGCATCGCTCATGGCGCCACACCTTCCGGGTTCGCGTAGAGGGTAAATCGCTTGCCGCGGGCAAAGGCAGCCAACGTCAGGCCGCTGTCGTTCGCCAGCTCGATCGCGAGCGAAGTGGGGGCGGAGATTGCGGCCAGCAGCGGGAAGCCGGCCGTCACCGCCTTCTGCACCATCTCCATGCTGCAGCGGCTGGTGACCAGCGCGAAGCCGTCGCGCGGCCGGAGGCCCCGGATCAAGGCGGCGCCGATCATCTTGTCCAGCGCGTTGTGGCGCCCGACGTCCTCGCGCAGCAGGATCAGCCGGCCGTCGCGGTCAGCTAGCGCTGCGGCATGCACCGCGCCGGTCTCGCGGTTGATCGTTTGCAGCCGCGGCAACTCGGCCAACGCCGCATCGATCGCCGCCGCGCGTATGGCCGGCATGGGGCGGATCGCGGGCAGGGCGCGCAGCGCTTGGGCGATGTTGGTGACGCCGCACAACCCGCAGCCCGTGCGCCCCGCCAGGTTCCGCTTCTGCCCGGCGATCGCCGTTGCGCGATGCGTCGGCACGCGGATCGAGACCTGGATGCCCCGTTCGAGCGGCGCGATGTCGACCCGCTCGATTTCGCGCGGATGGGCCACCATCCCTTCGGCGATGCTGAACCCGACGGCAAAATCATGCAGGTCCGCCGGGCTCGCCATCATCACCACATGGCCGGTGCCGTTGTACGACAACGCGATCGGAACCTCGGCCGCGATCAGGTCGCTGACCCGTTCCGGCGCATTGGCGGGGCGATAGCGCGCGGCCGGAACGCGCACGGCGGCCGGGCGGAGCCCGGGTTCTTCAGGCGGGCGGTCGGTCAGCGGCGCATCCACGGACCTACTCCGCGGCAGCGCCCACGCGCGTGGCCGCAAGGCGGAACTGGGAATGCTCTTCCTGCCAGTTGGACCAGCGGTTGGTCGGCCGTACCTCCACGGCGGTCACCTTGTACTCGGGGCAGTTGGTGGCCCAGTCCGAATAGTCCGTGGTCACCACGTTGGCGCCGGAGTCCGGATGATGGAAGGTGGTGTAGACCACGCCCGGTTGCACGCGTTCGGTTATGTGCGCGAACAGCGTGGTGTCGCCGGAGCGGCTTATCAGGGCCACGCGGTCGCCGTCCCGGATGCCGCGGTTTTCGGCGTCGTGCGGATGGATCTCCAGCAGATCATGCGGATGCCAGGTCGAATTGGCGGTGCGCCTTGTCTGCGCGCCGACATTGTACTGGCTGAGGATGCGTCCGGTCGTCAGCAGCAACGGGAAGCGCGGGCCGGTGCGCTCGTCGGTCGGCACGTATTCCGTGACCACGAACCTGCCCTTGCCGCGCGCGAAGCCGCCGACATGCATGATCGGCGTTCCTTCCGGCGCCTTTTCGTTGCATGGCCACTGAATGCTGCCGAGGCGATCGAGCGCCGCGTAGCTCACGCCGGCGAAGGTCGGCGTCAGGCGCGCGATCTCGTCCATGATCTCCGACGGGTGGGCATAGTCCATGGGATAGCCGAGCGCATTGGACAGCGCCATGGTCGCCTCCCAGTCGGCCTTGCCGCTCATCGGCGGGATCGCCCGGCGCACGCGGCTGATCCGGCGCTCGGCGTTGGTGAACGTGCCGTCCTTTTCCAGGAACGAGGCGCCGGGCAGGAACACATGCGCGTAGGAGGCCGTCTCGTTGAGGAACAAGTCCTGCACCACCACGCACTCCATCGCGGCCAAGGCTGCGGTCACGTGCTTGGTGTTGGGATCGGATTGAGCGATATCCTCACCCTGGACGTAGAGGCCCTTGAAGCCGCCCTCGACCGCCGCATCCAGCATGTTGGGGATGCGCAGGCCGGGCTCGGCATCGAGCGTCTTGCCCCAAGCGGCCTCGAACAGCGCGCGCGTGGCGTCTTCCGAGACATGGCGGTAGCCGGAGAACTCGTGCGGGAAGGAGCCCATGTCGCACGAGCCCTGCACGTTGTTCTGGCCGCGCAGCGGGTTCACGCCCACGCCGCGGCGGCCGAGATTGCCGGTGGCCATGGCAAGGTTCGCCATGCCCATGACCATCGTCGATCCCTGGCTGTGCTCGGTGACGCCGAGGCCGTAGTAGATCGCCGCGCGCCCGCCGGTGGCGTAGAGCCGCGCCGCGCCGCGGATCGCCTCGGCCGGCACGCCCGTGACCTTCGCAACCTGCTCCGGCGCGTTCTCGGGGCGCTCGATGAAGGCAAGCCAAGCGGCGAAGGCTTCGCTCTCGCAGCGCTCCGCCACGAAGGCACGGTCGATCAACCCTTCGGTCGCCACGACATGCGCGAGGGCGTTGATCAGCGCGACGTTCGTCCCGGGGAGCAGTTGCAGGTGATGCGCGGCCTGGACATGGGGCGTGCGCACCAGGTCGATCTGGCGCGGGTCGACGACGATCAGCTTGGCGCCTTCGCGCAGCCGGCGCTTCATGCGCGAGGCGAAGACGGGATGCGCATCGGTCGGGTTGGCGCCGATCACCATGATCACGTCGGCATCGGCCACGGAATCGAAGTCCTGGGTGCCGGCCGAGGTGCCGAAAGCGGTCTTGAGCCCATAACCCGTGGGCGAGTGGCAGACGCGGGCGCAGGTATCGACGTTGTTGTTGCCGAAGGCCGCGCGGATCATCTTCTGCACCAGGAAGGTTTCCTCGTTGGTGCAGCGCGAGGACGTGATGCCGCCCACCGCGCTGCGCCCGTACGTGGCCTGGATGCGCTTGAATTCGGACGCGGCGTGGTCGATCGCCTCGTCCCAGCTCACCTCGCGCCACGGGTCGGTGATCCCGGCGCGAATCATGGGCCTGGTGATGCGATCCTTGTGGGTGGCGTAGCCCCAGGCAAAGCTGCCCTTTACGCAGGAATGGCCGCGTTTGGCCTCGCCATCCTTGTAAGGCACCATGCGCACGACTTCATTGCCCTTGAGCTCGGCCTTGAACGAGCAGCCCACGCCGCAGTAGGCGCAGGTGGTGGTGACGCTCTTCTCCGCCTGGCCCATCCGGATGACGCTCTTTTCCATCAGCGTCGCGGTCG
>JADZDN010000172.1 GCA_020851015.1 Alphaproteobacteria bacterium
CCGCCCGAGCAGCACCAGCGCGTCGCTCAGCGAATGGGTGAACACGAACTTCGCGTGCTCGCGGCCACGGATGCCGGCCTCGATGAATCCGAACAGGCCGACCACGTCGAGGTCCAGCCCGTGCTCGGCGATCAGCCGCTCGATCGCCCGCATCTGGTCGAGCGACAGGGTGAACTTGCGCGGCGCCTCGCGGTGGTCGGGCGCGGCCGCGCCCAGCGCCTGCCCGTCGACATAGGCTTCCGGCGCCTCGTCGTAGCGCGGCGACAGGATGTCGTAGGTTCCGGGGCGCAAGTGCCCGTAGCGCTCCAGGAAGGCGCCGCGCGTCAGGGTCCGCAGATCCTGCACCATGCGGTTGCTGACCGTATCGAGCCCGGCCATGAAGGCGGCCTTTTCCGCCGAGGCCAGCACGCCGACATGCACCAGCGAGTCGAGGAGCTGCATGGCGATGAATCCGGCGCGCGCGAGGCCGGCGAAGGGCAGCGTGCCATGGCGCTTGCAGTCCTCGAGCAGCCAGTAGATGCGGTCGAGACCGCTCATCTCGGCGCTCAGCACGGCGGAGCGCCGGCGCTCCAGCTCGCCGATGCGGTCGAGCTCGGCGATCCACAAGCCTTCGCTGCGATGGATCACGCGGTTGGTCAGCCGGCGCAGGCTCTGCTTCAACTCGTCGCGCTCGCCACCCGAGAATCCGGATTCGGCGAGGCGCGCCAGCCGGCGGTCGATGTCGAACGTGTAGCAGGACTGCACGATCTCGAACTCGACCTTGTCGTGCAGCGATGGCACCGCGATCAGCCGGTCGATGTAGTAGGCGACCAGCCGGTGCGCCATCGCCTCGGGGATATCCTCGGGGACGAAGGAATTGAAGCTGACCCGGACGTCGATATAGGGCAGGCCGTGGAAGTCGATCAGGATCGGGAAGCTGCGCAGGTTGCGGTAGCCGTAGTTGCTGCGCTGATAGGCCCAGATCGAATCGGTGATCAGTTCGCGATAGAGCGACAAGGCCAGCGGCTTCGGGCGCACGCCGACGATCTCGGCCGGGTTCCAGTCCGGCATCACGCCGAACACCGTGCGCGGCCCGCACAGATAGGGATGCGGCCGGTTGGCGTGCGCGATCTTCTGCGCGATCCGCGCCATGATCGGCGACAGCGACGCGGGGCTGGCGGTCGGCGCGCGCAGCACCATCGGCCGGCATTGCAGCAGGACGAGCCCGCCATCGGCGTCCGCGGCGAACTCGAAACAGAGCGCCTCGCGGCCGGTCAGCGCGATCAGTTCGCGCGCCAGGGCGGCGACGCCGCGCAGCAGGGGATCGGCCGGCGGCGGCGCGTCGCGCCAGAGATAGAACGTCTCCTGCGCGGCGGCCTTGCCGCCGGTGATCGCGCTGGTGTTGCCGTCGCGCTCGTAGTTCACCACCAGGTAGGGGCTGCCGGTGTTCGGATCGACCGTGAAGGCGACGCCGCTCGCCGCGGCGCGCGCCAGCATGGGCTGCACCAGCACGCGATGCCGGCCGCTCGCGTCGCCATAGGATGCGATCACGCGCTCGACCGCCTCGACCAGGTCGTCCGGCTCGACATCCGGCACGGACAGGAAGTGGCCGGCGAGCGAGACCGCGTCGCTGTCCTCGCCGTCGGCGCTGGAGCGCACGATCATCGGCCGCTCGCCCCAGGCCGAGGCCTTGATCCTGCGCAGCACGGCGGCGCGGCGCGTCTCCCATTCGCCGACGGTGAAATGCACCAGCGGCAGCACCCGCGCGGTCGTGACCAGCCGCGCCAGTCGTTCCAGGGATTCCGCCTTCGAGGCGAAGGCAAAGGTGATCGCGCCCACGGCTCAGCCCTTTTGCGGCCGGGCCGCCCAGGCCCGCGTCAGGTAGGTCGTCTCGATCGCCTCGATGCCCTCGATGCGTCGCGCGACGGCGTCGAGAAAGGCCGCGAACCGCGCGGGGCCAAGCTGCACGCGAATGTCGTTCACGCTGCGCCAGGCACCCAGGTACTGCGCCGGCGTCTGGCGCGCGCGATGACGGCTCTCCAGGTAGATCACGTCGTCGAACCACGGCCTGGCCCACAGCCGCTCGTTCAGCGTATCGGCAAGACCGGAGCGGCCGGACGAGACGCGCCGCGCGCCGGGCGGCATGTAGTCGCCCAGCATCGCCTCGATCTCGACGAGCAGCGGATTGGCTTCGACCAGGCGCGGGTTCCACAGCGCGATGAACCGGCCGCCCGGCCGCAGCAGGCGGTGGAACTCGCGCAATCCCGCCTCGAAATCGACCCAGTGGAACGACGAGGCCATGCTGACGAGGTCGACCGAGGCGTCGGGCAGGCCGGTGCGCTCGCCCGACCCCTTCCGCCAGTCGATCGCCAGGTGCTGGCTGTCGCGCCGGCCCGCGCGGCGCATGTCGTCGTTGGGCTCGATGGCAGTCAGGCGTCGAAACCCGCGGCCGGCCAGCATGCGCGTCCAAATGCCGGTGCCCGCGCCGACATCGGCCGCGTCAAGCTCGCTTGCCGGCCGCTTCAGCAGGCCCAGAACCCCGTCCAGCACGCTCTCGGCGTAGCCGGGACGGTAGGCTGCGTAGTCCTCGGCAAGCCCGGTGAACTCGCCGTGCCGGAGCTGGACCGCCGCGCTCACGCGATCACCCGCGGGCAACCGGGCGCTTGCGCCGTCAAGATAAGGTCGACCGCTGCCTCGGGCGTCATCGCGCCGTCATTGTCGATCACCAGGTCCGGCGCATGCGGCAACTCGGGCTCGATGTCCTGTCCGACAACCTGCTGCTGCGCGCCCCGGGCATGCCGCGCGTAGATGCCCTTGGGATCGCGCCGGCGCAGCACCTCAGGCGATACACGCAGATAGATCTCGCGATAGCGGCCGATCTGCGCCCGGTTCCAGTCGCGCACCGCGTGGAACATCGAGATCGTGGCGCAGACCACGTCGATCCCCTGCCCCGCCAGCTCGCGGCAGAGCCGGCCATAGGTCATGGCGAGACGCCGGCGTTCTTCCGGCGCGTGGGCGGCCTCCGCATCCAGCACGACTCGCAGCCGGTCGCCGTCCAGCAGCACGGCGGCACGGCCGCCCCGCCGCAGGCGCTCGCACAGCTTGGTGGCAATCGTCGTCTTGCCGGCAGCCGCCAGCCCGGTGATCCAGTAGACGGTCCCCTGCTCCCCGTGGCCGGCAAGCGCCGGCACGGTCGCGCGCGGCTCCGCCTGAAAAGCGAAAGCGGACTGCGCGGTCTTGGCGTCCTGCTTGGCCACAACGGTCCCGATCGATCATGCCCCGGCGGCGCGCCCCTGCCGGCCTTTCCGGGCCGACTGCGCCTCATTGCCGATACTCCCCGTCGCGGGGTTAAATTTCCTTTAAATGCCGGGCATTGGACGGCCCCAGGGGCAAATCCAGCCGGAATGGCCCGGAGGGCTGGGTGAAACAGCTCACAGTGCGGGCTTGGGCCCGGTGGCTATGATCCGGGCAAATCTGCATTCGAACTGCCGGCGGACATCCGCCGGAAGGAGCGCCGCCGCCATGACGACGCCACGCCTCGCTTCGCTTCGCCGAACGTCGCGCCTTGCAGTCCTTGCCGGGGCGATCTGCCTCGGCTTCCACGCCGCCGAGGCGGCCGAAGAGCGCTGGGCCGGCACGCTGAACTGCACCGACGGCTGGGGCAATCCGCTGCCGGTTGCGGCCGAGGCGACCGCCGCGGACGGTCAGGTCGCGATCAAGATCGGCGCGCTGTCCACGCGCCGCCCGCTGGACAAGAGCGGCAGCTTCTCGATCGGCATCGCGCTGGGCCGCGACGAGCGCGTCGGGCATCTGCGCGGCACGATCACGCCCCGGGGCCTCACCCTGCGGCCGGACGGGGGCGAGGTTTCCTGCAGCGGCACGCTGCAGGCCTCGGCTCCCGGCGCCGCACCCAGCGTGGCGGCAGCGCCGGCGCCCGCCGCGACGAGCGCGGCGCCGGCCAAGCCGCTGCAGCCCTCGCCGGCGATGATCGCGCTGGCCGCGCCGTCGCTGCCGCTCGTCTCCTCGCGCATCGACGACGTCATGGCCCTGCTCCAGCGCGAACGCGAGACGGCCGACCGGCGCCTCGCCGCGCTGCGCAAGCTGGCCGAGGCGCCCGAGCCCGGCGGATCGGCCGAGGAGCGCGCCGATTTCCTGGCGCGCCGCGCGTTCGCCGCCTGGTCGCTCGAGCGCAACCCGCAGGCGGTCGCGGACTTCCGCCGCGCCTACGAGATCGCGCGCGCGGGCAATGCGCTGCCGGTGCTCGACCGCACCTGGTACCAGTACCACCTGGGCCTGGCGCTGTTCCGCACCGGCGACGTCGCGCAGGCTCTGGCGCAGCTCAAGCAGTCCGCCGGCGATCTGCGCGCGGCGATCAATGCGCGCAGCGACGACGACGACTACCGCCTGCTTTGGCACTCCGTGGTCTGGGAGGGTTTCCTCGCCCGCACCCATGTCGCGTCCGGCGACATGGGCTCGGCCGACGCCGCCCTGGCGCGCGCCGAAGCGGGCTTCGCGCGCCTCGCCAAGGAGCCGGGACGCGCCCAGCCGCACGAGATCGCGATCAGCCAGGCGGCGCTCGCCCAGGCCCGCGCGGTGCGCGCTGACCTGCGCGGCAACGCGGCGGACGCCGATGCCTTCCACCGCCAGGCGATCGAAGCGCTCGCCACCTATCACGACTGGCCGAAGAACCGCTGGCTGCCGACCGACCGCATCGAGCAGATCCGCTTGGAGGCGCTGCTGGCGCGCGCGGACGCGCTGGCCCGCGCCGGCCGGCCGGCCGAGGCCCAGGCGCTGGCGCGGCAGGTGCTGTCCGATCTCGACGAAGCCGGCGGCGGCCAGATCGCCGAGATCGCTTCGGCCGCGCGGGTCATCGTCGACGCGCTCTTGGCCGAAGGGCGGCCAACCGACGCGGCGAAGGTCGCGTGGCTCGCGGTCAACGCGCTCGCGGGCGCCGGCGGCGCGCGCGACTCGGCGCTGCGCATCGAGCTGCAGCTCGCGCTGGCGCGGGCCAATGCGGCCGAGGGCGACTGGGACGACGCCCTTGCCGCGTTCGAGCAGTTGAAGCTCGACCTCGGCGGCGACCCGCAGCGCTTCGCCCGGGCGCTGCGCGGCGATGCGACCTATGCCCTGGCGCTGGTCAAGGCCGGACGCGGCCCCGAGGCGATCGCTGCGGCCGATGCCGCGCAGCGGCAGGCTGCCGCGCTGTTCGGCGAGCGCCACCCGGCGACCGCCGAGGCCGTCGCGGCGCGCGCCACCGCGCTGGCGGCGGCCGGGCGTCGCGCCGACGCGCTGGCCGCCTGGCGTACCGCCATGCCGATCCTGATCGAGGCGAGCACCGGCCCCTATGCCGGCGAGTCCGGGGCGCGCGGCGTGCGGCTGCGCGTCATGGTCGAAGCCTATGCGCACCAATTGGCGCAGGGGATCGCCGCCGCGCCGGTGCCGGCCCAGGCGAGCGGCCCGCAGACCCTGGCGGCGGTCGACCAGATGTTCCGCGCGATGGAAGCCGCGCGCAGCCGGGCTTTGATCGACGCGGTCAGCTCGGCCGCGCTGCGCTCTGGCCTCAAGGACCGCGCGCTCGCCGACCTGGTGCGCCGCGACCAGGACGCCGCCCGCCGTGCCGTCGCGCTCTACGACAGCCTCGCCGGCTGGTTCGCCCTGCCGGCCAACGCGCGCAATCCGGCCGACGAGGCAGCCCTGCGCCGCGACATCGCCGCGGCGGAGGCCGAGCGTGCCGAGCTGAACCGCGCGATCGCCCAGCGCAGCCCGGCGGTCGCCGGGCTGGCGCGGCCGCTGCCCGTGGGCATCGCCGACCTACGCGCCGCGCTGCGGCCGGGCGAAGCGATGGTGACGACCCTTGTGGGCGAGGAGCGCAGCTTCGTCATCGCGCTAACGCCCCAAGGCGCGCCAACCGTGCTCGAAGCCCCCGTGGGCCGGGTGGCGCTGGCCGAGACGGTTGCGCGTCTGCGCGGCGCCATGACCGACGGCGGCCGCGGCATCGAGGCGATCCCGCCCTACGACCTGCGTGTTGCCTACGACCAGCTCTACCAGCCGCTGCTGAAGCCGCTGGAGCCTGCCTTCGCCGGCGCCAAGTCCTTGCTGGTGGTCGCCGACGGCCCCCTTGCCCAGCTACCCTGGGCGCTGCTGCCGACCGAGCCGAGCCCAGCAGCGGCTCCGGGCGCGGCGGGCCTGCGCTTCGCCGAGTACAGCCGGGTGCCTTGGCTGATCCGCCGCCAGGCCGTCGCCCACCTGCCCTCGGCGACCGCGCTAGTCGCGCTCCGGCGCATGGCGCCCGTCTCGGTCGCTCCGCGCCCCTTTGTCGGCATCGGCGACCCGGTCTTCACCGAAACCGCCCTCCGCACGGCCAGCACGGGCCCGGCGGTGCGCGCGGCGGTGACCCGCGCGCCCGACCGCAGCGTCGCCGTCCGCGCCCTGGAAGGTCTGCCGCAACTGCCCGATACCAGGATAGAATTGCAGCAGATTGCCAAGGAATTGGGCGCCAATCCTCAGACCGAGCTGTATCTGGGCAAGCGCGCCAGCGAAGGCGAGATCCGCCACGCCGCGCTCGACCAGTTCCGGGTGGTCGCCTTCGCCACCCATGGGCTCGCCGCGGGCGATGTCGACGGGCTGCTGCAACCCGCCCTCGCCCTATCCTCGCCCCGGGTCACGGGCGAAAAGGACGACGGGCTGCTGACCATGTCCGAGGTGCTGGACCTGCGGCTGGCGGCCGACTGGGTGCTGCTGTCGGCCTGCAACACGGCAGGCGAAGTGCAGCCCGGCGCGGAGGTGCTGAGCGGCCTGGCCAGCGCCTTCTTCTACGCCGGCGCCCGTTCGCTGCTGGTGACGCACTGGGGCGTCGAGACGGTGGCGGCCCGCCTGCTGACGACGGGCCTCTTCGCGGGAAAGGCGGCGAACCGCTCCGAGGCGCTGCGCCAGTCCATGCTGGCGATGATCGACGGCAAGGCGGGCGAAGGCAGCGCGGGCAAGCTGAAGTTCAGCTACGCCCATCCGCTCTTCTGGGCGCCGTTTGCCCTAGTCGGCGATCCGGGCTGAGCTTCAGCCCTCGCCTACGCTTGGACGCCCCGCCCGCCGCGCATTGACCCTTCGCCGGTCCTGCCCGGCCGCCCGCCGGCGGTCGCGCAGGCGCTGGAGGATCGCCAGCCGGCCGTCGCGGTCCAAGGCGCTCCACGACGCGATCTCGTCGATCGTACGCCAGCAGCCCCGGCAAAGCCCGGTGGCGGGGTCCATCTGGCAGATGCCGACGCAGGGGGAAACCAGTTCGAACTCGGCAGTCGGGTCGGAGGACATGGGCGAGGGATACGCGGCTGGCGGCACAGTCGTCAAATGTCAGATGCCATCAGCAGTGCTTGCAAAATGCTAGCGCTACTGCTAGCATCTAGGCATGGCACAGCTTACGGTCCGAAACCTCGACGATCAGGCTTATGCCCGCCTCAAGGAGCGGGCGAAAGTCAACAAGCGCTCGCTCGAAGCCGAGGCACGGTCGATCCTGGAAGCCGCGTCCGTGCCCGACCGCGCCGAATTCGCGCGGTGGGCTGCAGAGTTCCGCAGTCGTCAGAAGCCTGGCAAGCCGGGCGAGACGACAGCATGGATCCGTGAGGACCGGGATAGTCATTGACCGTAGTTGTCGATGCCAGCGTGGCAGTCCAATGGGTGCTGGAGCAGGAGCGTAGCGATTCTGCACAACACTTGCTTGACTCGAGCCGCGAATTGGTTGCAGTTGACCTTATCCGCCTGGAAGTGCGGAGTGCCATCCTGAAGGCTGTCCGCACGAAGCGCCTGCCGCCGAGCGACGCCACCGAAGCAATCGGGACCTTCGACCGTACGCCGGTACGGTCATTCCCTGCCACAGACCATGCTTCGGCTGCATATGCGATTGCGGATCGTCATGGCGGATCGCTCTACGACGCGTGCTACATAGCATTGGCCCGGTCGCTGGACGCGCCGCTCGCGACGGACGACGAAGGCATGGCGAAGATCGCTGAAGCGGTAGGCGTCACGGTCCATCGTGCCTCGCAAGGCTTTGCCGATTTGCTCGACTGACGCCGCCTGTCGCATTCCCGTCACCCCGTGTCGCGGGCGAATTAGCCTGCAACGCGGACAGTTTATACTTAGAAGATCAATACTTAGCGGACGCCATGGGGCGGCCGCGGTCGACCGGAACGGAGCCAGGCGATGGCCGATGACGCGGAAGAGCCGCTCGATCTGAATTCCCTCTCGGACGAGGAGCTCGTGCCGCAGATGCACGACGACCTCTACGACGGCCTCAAGGAGGAGGTTGTGGAGGGCGTCAACATCCTGTTGAAGCGCGGCTGGACCCCCTACGACACGCTGACCAAGGCGCTGGTGGAGGGCATGCGGATCGTCGGCATCGACTTCCGCGACGGCATCCTGTTCGTGCCGGAAGTGCTGCTGGCCGCCAACGCCATGAAGGCAGGCATGGCGATCCTGCGCCCGCTTTTGATCGAAACCGGCGCGCCGCGCATGGGCAAGATGGTGATCGGCACGGTCAAGGGCGACATCCACGACATCGGCAAGAACCTCGTGGGCATGATGATGGAAGGTGCCGGGTTCGAGGTGATCGACCTGGGCATCAACAACAGCGTCGAGAAGTACCTGGAGGCGATCGAGCAGCACAAGCCGGACATCCTCGGCATGTCCGCGCTGCTCACGACGACCATGCCCTACATGAAGGTCGTGATCGACACGCTGAAGGAAAAGGGCATGCGCAACGACTACATCGTGCTGGTGGGCGGCGCGCCCTTGAATGAGGCCTTCGCCAACGCGATCGGCGCCGATGCCTATTGCCGCGACGCCGCTGTCACGGTCGAGATGGCCAGGTCGATGATGGCCCGCCGCCAGGGATCGCTGGCGGCACAGCAGGCGGCCGCGGCCGGCAACTGACATGCCCGCGACCGCCCGACGCCCGGACGCATCCGTCCGGGGGCAGGGCGGCAAGGCGCCCACCGCCCCCCGGACCCTGCTGATCGCCTGCGGCGCGTTGGCGCGCGAGATCGTGTTCCTCACGCGGGCCAATTCATGGGCGCATCTGACGGTCGCCTGCCTGCCGGCACACCTGCACAACACGCCGCAGCTCATCCCCGACGCGGTCCGCCGCAAGATACGCGATGCGCGCGGGCGGTTCGGGCGCATCCTGGTGCTCTATGGCGACTGCGGCACGGGCGGCCTGCTGGACGCGGTCCTGGCCGAGGAAGGCGTCGAGCGCATCGGCGGGCCGCATTGCTATTCCTTCTATGCCGGCGCAGCGAATTTCGACGCGATGATGGACCGGGAGGCCGGCAGCTTCTTCCTGACCGACTACCTGACCCGGCATTTCGACCGGCTGGTGATCGAGGGCCTGGGCATCGACAGGCACCCCGAGCTGCTGGCGGACTATTTCGGAAACTACAAGCGCCTGGTCTACCTGGCGCAGACCGACGATCCGGCATTGACCGTCATGGCCGCGGCGGCGGCGGATCGCCTTGGCCTCGCCTTCGAGCGCCGCTTCACCGGCTATGGCGAACTGGCCGACTTCATGGCTAAGACAATCCGCAAGGACAATGAGCATGGCCACGCTGACCATCGTCTATTGGCGTGACATCCCCGCCCAGGTGATCGTCAAGCGCGGGCGCGTAAGCGCCAAGCGCCAGCTCGCCGAGCGCTTCGAGAAGGCGATCGACCGCGCGGCCATGCGCGCCGGCAAGAAGGACACCGACTCCTACCTGGCGGAATGGCGGCGCGGCGATCCGGTGGATTGCGGCGACGACCTGGAAGCCGAGGCCAGCGCCCATGCCGCGCGTCTCGAGGCCGAGTTCACCGACGAGCGCTTGAGTTCCCTCGTCGCCTCCGGCGGCGCTGAAGCGAAATAGCTGTGCCATGCCCTCACCCGCCCTTCGCTCACGCTCCGGGCACCCTCTCCCGCCAAAAGCGGGAGAGGGAGGGGCCCAGCGCGCGAGCGCTGGGAGGGTGAGGGCCGCGCGTCGCGGGCGCGCCTAGACGATGTACGCCGTCAGGCTCTGGTCCGTGCGACAGGCCAGGCTCCTCGAATCCGCCTATGCCGGCATCGAGCGTGCGCTCAAGGCATTGCATCCCCTGTTCGCGAAGATCGGCTACGCAGGGCTCGAAAAACCCGTCGCGGCCGTGGAGCGCGCGGCCAAGGGCTTCCTGTTCGACTGCAAGATGTGCGGGCAATGCGTGCTCTCCTCCACCGGCATGGCCTGCCCGATGAACTGCCCCAAGTCGCTGCGCAACGGACCGTGCGGCGGCGTGCGGCCCGGCGGGTTCTGCGAGGTGACGCCGGGGATGCGCTGCGTCTGGGACCAGGCCTATGCCGGCAGCCGGCGCATGAAGCGCGGCGGCACGATCGGCCAGCCGCTGAAGCCGATCGACAACCGGCTCTGGGGCCGGTCGTCCTGGCTGGCCGTGGCGCGCGGCGACCACCAGCGCATGGACCCTGCCCCGTGAGCACGGCAAGCCTGAACCCCGAGGTCGGCGACCCGTCCGCCACCTACCCGATCCGTCCCGGCCACTCCTCGGGCGGGCGGCTGGAGCGGCTGCTGCGCGAGGGGCGCTTCGCCGTCACGGCCGAGCTTAACCCGCCGGACAGCGCCGACCCGCGCGAGGTCTACCAGCGCGCGCTGGTCCTGTCCGAGGCGGTGGATGCGATCAACGCGACCGACGCTTCGGGCGCCAACGTGCACATGTCGAGCGTCGGCATCTGCTCGCTGCTAACGCGCGCGGGCTATGCGGTGGTGATGCAGATCTCCTGCCGCGACCGCAACCGCATCGCCATCCAGGGCGACGTGCTGGGCGCGGCGGCGATGGGCGTCGCCAACATCCTGTGCCTGACCGGCGACGGGGTGCAGGCGGGCGACCAGCCCGGCGCCAAGCCGGTGTTCGACCTCGACTCCACCGCGCTCCTCGACACGATCCGCACGATGCGCGATGGCGGGAAATTCCTGTCGGGCCGCAAGATCACCGTGCCGCCGCGCGTGTTCCTTGGCGCCGCAGAGAATCCGTTCGTGCCGCCCTACGACGTCCGCACGCAGCGCCTGGCCAAGAAGGTCGCGGCCGGCGCGCAGTTCGTCCAGACCCAGTACTGCTTCGACCTGCCGCTGTTGGAGCGTTTCATGTCGCGGGTGCGCGATCTGGGGCTGGACCGGCAATGCTTCATCCTGGTGGGCGTGGGGCCGCTGGCCTCGGCCAAGGCGGCGCGCTGGATGCGCTCGAACGTGCCGGGCATCCACATCCCGGACGCGGTGATCGACCGGCTGGAGAAAGCCAAGAACCAGAAGGCCGAAGGCAAGGCGATCTGCGTCGAGATGATCCAGCGGGTGCGCGCGATGCCGGGCGTCGCGGGCGTGCACGTGATGGCCTATCGCCAGGAGGAGTTCGTGTCCGAGATCATCCAGGCCTCGGGCGTGCTGGCCAATCGCCGGCGCCGGCTTGCACAGGGAGCAGCAACGTGACCGATACCGTCATCAGCTCGGCGACCAAGGAAGTCGTGATCGGCTTCGAGCGGCCCTTCGTCGTGGTGGGCGAGCGCATCAATCCCACCGGGCGCAAGCTGCTGGCGGCGGAGATGGCGGCGGGCGACATGAGCCGCGTCAAGGCCGACGCGCTGGCGCAGATCGAGGCCGGCGCGCAGATGCTCGACGTCAACGCCGGCATTCCGCTGGCCGACGAGCCCAAGATCCTGGCCGAGGCGATCCAGCTCGTGCAGTCCCTGACCGACGCGCCGCTGTCGATCGACAGCTCGATCGTGGCCGCGCTGGAAGCCGGCCTAGCCGTCTACAAGGGCCGGCCGCTGGTCAACTCCGTGACCGGCGAGGAGGAGCGGCTGGAAGTCGTGCTGCCCCTGATCAAGAAATACGACTGCGCGGTGATCGCGATCTCGAACGACGAGACCGGCATCTCCGAGGATCCCGACATGCGCTTCGCGGTCGCCAAGAAGATCGTCAACCGCGCGCAGGACTTCGGCATCAAGCCGGCCGACATCGTGGTCGATCCGCTGGTGATGCCGGTGGGCGCGATCAACATCGCGGGCGCGACCGCGTTCAAGATCGTCCGGCGCCTGCGCGACGAGCTGAAGGTCAACACCTGCTGCGGCGCGTCTAACATCAGCTTCGGCCTGCCGAACCGCCACGGCATGAACGCGGCGTTCCTCAGCATGGCGATCGGCGCCGGCATGACCTCGGCCATCATGAACCCGCTGCGCGCGGAGGAGATGATGGCCGTGATGGGCGCCGACGTGCTGATGGGCCACGACGAGCACTGCGCGCGCTGGATCAGGAAGTTCCGCGAGCCCGCGCCGGAAGGCGCGGCGGAAGCCGGCGGCGGAAGACGCGAGGGCCGCCGCCGTCGCGCGGCCGTGACTCCTTCCGCCTGAGGCAAGACCGCGCCATGCCCTCACCCGGCTCGCCTTCGCTCGCCACCCTCTCCCGCCTGCGGCGGGC
>JADZDN010000173.1 GCA_020851015.1 Alphaproteobacteria bacterium
GAATCTCGAACGCGCCCGGCACCTCGACCCGCTCGTAGGTCGCCTTCACCTCGTCCAGCGCCTTGATCGCGCCCTTGACCAGCTCGTCGGCGAGGTCGTCGTAGAACCGCGCCTCGACGATCATGATATGCGGCGTCTCGCTCACCCTCGTTTAACCTTTGCTGCCAGCGGCCTCGGCCAGTCTCTGCACGTACCGGGCGAGCATGTCCACCTCGAAATTGACGCGGTCGCCGGTCGCCAGCGCCCCGAGCGTCGTGGCGGTCTGGGTATGCGGAATCACGTTGATCCCGAAGCGGGTTTCGGCGCCCTGGTCGGCTACCTCGTTGACCGTCAGCGACACGCCGTCGAGCGCGACCGAGCCCTTGGGCGCGACGAACCGCCCGAGCGACTTCGGCAAAGCGAAGGTCAGGCGCAAGCTGTCGCCTTCGGCCGTGCGCGCGACCAGCTCGGCCAGCCCGTCGACATGGCCCGAGACGATGTGCCCGCCCAGCTCGTCGCCGAGCTTGAGCGCGCGCTCGAGGTTCACCTGCGTGCCCGCGCGCCAGGCGCCGAGCGTGGTCTTCGACAGCGTCTCGGCCGAAACCTGCACCGCGAACCAGCCGCCACCGGCGGCCGGCGCCTTTTCGATCACCGTCAGGCAGCAGCCCGAGCACGCGATCGACGCGCCGATGTCGATCGTCGCCGGATCGTAGGCGCAGTCGATCTCCAGCCGCGTGTCGCCCTGCGAGACCACGCGCCGGACCCGGCCGACCGAGCTGACAATTCCCGTGAACATTGCGGCGCGGAGACTACCCCGCCCGCGCCGCGGATGCCACGTCGTAGGTCTCCATCAGGTCGGCCCCGACCGCCTCGACCGAAACCCGCGCGAAACCGAGGCTTTGCGCGAGGCTCGCCACGTCGAGCCCGGCCACCGCCGGCACCCCGTCAGCACCGATCACGACCGGCGCGCGGAACCAGACCAGCCGGTCGACCAGCCCGGCCAGAAGCAGCGACGCGGCCAGCCGCCCCCCGCCCTCCACCAGCAGCCGCGTCAGCCCCCGCTCGCCCAGCGCAAGCAGCGCCGCGCCCGCCGCCGCCCGCCCGTCCGGCGCGGCGGGGACACGCAGCACCTCGACCCCGGCCGCCGTCAGCGCGGCGATACGGGCGGGATCGGCATCCGCGCCGGCAACCAGCCAGACGGGCTGCGCGCGCGCGGAGGACGCGAGCGCGCCGGCGAGCGGCAGGCGCACCTGGCTGTCCATGACCACGCGCACCTGGCGGGACGACGCGAGTCCCGGCAGGCGGCAGGTGAGCTCGGGATCGTCGGCCAGCGCCGTGCCGATGCCCACCATCGTCGCGTCATGCGTCGCGCGCAGCAGATGCGCGCGCTCGCGCGCGGCGGGGCCGGTGATCCACTTGCTGTCGCCCGTGCGCGTGGCGATGCGTCCGTCGAGCGAGGTCGCGAGCTTGAGCGTCACCATCGGCCGCCCCTGGGCAAGGCGGGTCAGGAAGCCCCGGTTCACCGCCCGCGCCGCCGCCGCGCCAGGCCCGACCTCGACCGCGACGCCGGCCGCCCGCAGCATCGCATGCCCCTTTCCCGCGACGCGCGGATCGGGATCCTCGAGCGCCGACACCACCCGCTCGATGCCGGCCGCGATCAGCGCTTCGGCGCAGGGCGGCGTCTGGCCGTGATGGGCGCAGGGCTCCAGCGTCACATAGGCCGTCGCCCCGCGCGCCCGATCGCCCGCCCGCGCGAGCGCCTCCGCCTCCGCATGCGGCCGCCCGCCGGGCTGCGTCCAGCCCCGCCCGACGACCACGCCGCCCTTGACGATGACGCACCCCACCGCCGGGTTCGGCCAGGTATTGCCGAGCCCCCGCCGCGCGAGGGAGAACGCGGTGAGCATGTGGCGGGGGTCGGTGGCTGGCGATATCGTCATCGCTTCCAATCGTCGCCCGGCACGATCCTGCGCATGAACTGATCGAACAGTGGCACGGTGAACGCCGTATCGCCGTGGCTTGGGCTCCAGATCATGCCCTTTGCGATCAATTGGCCGCGCGTCGGGCCGAGCGAGGTAACGTCCCGGTCCATCACGTCAGCAATATCGCCAGAGCGATGCGGTCCGGGTCCGAGTTCCGCCATGGCGCGCAGATACCTCTTTTCCAGCGGCGTCAGACGATCGAAGCGTACCCGGAAGAAGCTTTCATCCAGCGCCGCGACGGCAGACTTCGAGGCGACCTCGACATCGCGGAGGGTGATCGGCGAGAACCGCGCGGCGTCCCAGGCATGCTTCCCCCATTCCTGGAGGAAATACGGATAACCGTGCGTTTCCTTGAAGATGCGTTGCATGGCGTCCTCCTCAATGGCGACGCCTTGGTCGCGGGCTGGCTTGGCGATCGCGAGGCGCGCGGCATCGGGAGAAAGCGGACCAACCAAGGGAAAATCGAAAAGGCGCTCCGCGTACGACTTGGCGCGGCCCATGCGCCCCGGCAATTGAGGAAGGCCGGCGCCGACGAGTACAACCGGCAGACTGCGCTGCGCGGTTCGGTGCAGCGCCGTGATCAGCGCCGCCAACTCCTGCTCCTTCACGTACTGAAGCTCGTCGACGAAAATTGCGAGTGCAGTCCCTCCCGCTTTCGCCGCTTCCCCCGCCACCTCCAACAGTGCTTGAAGGTCGTGCTCCAGATCGCCATTGTCGGCCAAGCCGGGCTCCGGTTCGAAATCGAAGCCAACTTCGATGTCCTGATATTTGATCTTCAGAGCTTTTGCAAAGCCGGCCAGGCCACGCAAGGCTCGCTGCGCCAGCTTCTTTGCCCGGCTGATCTGGGACAGACGCAGCAATGCCTGGCGAAGTTGCGGCGCTAGGATGGAGGGCAAGGACCGGTTCTCAGGCGCTTCGATCCGGATCGTGTGGATGCCCTCAGCCTCGGCGTCGTCGCGCATACGATCGAGCAGGACCGTCTTTCCGACGCCCCGCAACCCGACCATGAGAATGCTCTTGGCAGGACGGCCCGCGCGCATTCTTGCCAGCGCAATCCGTATGGCCTCGCGCAGATCATCGCGCCCGGCCAGCTCAGGCGGCGGCGTGCCCGCACCTGGGGCGTAGGGGTTCTTGATCGGGTCCATGGAGGGAGTTTATACGGAGTTTAGTGAGTTTACAATCTTACAATAAACTACATAAACTCACTCAAATTGAACCGTTTCGCCCGCCCGAGCGTGGGTTCGGTGGGAAACGTCACGTAGTGATTGTCGCGTGGCTGCATGCCAGCCCATCTGCGCCCGGACAAAGACGCCGTGATCTCAGTTCACGCAACATCGCCTGGACCGCGCGCATGCTCACGAATGTCCCGCCTTCGCCTTGACGGGACGGACCGGCATGAGTTGATCCAGCGCCTGTGACAAGTCGGCAACCAGGTCCTTCGCGCTTTCGATGCCGACGGAGAGGCGAAGAAGATTCCGCGGCACGACGCTGTTTGGCCCTTCGACCGCGGCGCGGTGTTCGGCGAGACTCTCGACGCCGCCGAGCGATGCGGCCGCGAGAAAGACGCGCAGGCTGGCTGCGACCCGCGCCGCCGCCTCGAAGCCACCATGCACCTTGATGGAGAGCATTCCGCCAAAGCCGCCGGTCATCTGCCGCCGCGCGATCACATGCCCAGGGTGGCTTTCCAGGCCCGGGTACAAGACCTGCTCGACGGCGGGATGGTTCTCGAAATGCCTCGCGATGGTGAGCGCCGTGGCCGAGCACCGCTCGTAACGAAGGAAGAGAGTCCGCATGCCGCGGATCAGCAACCACGCCTCGAACGCCCCCAAGATGCCGCCGGTCAGATTTCGGGTCTCGATGACCCTCTTCCACCGCTCATCGAGGCTATTGGTGATCAGCGCTCCGGCCATCACGTCGCTGTGGCCGTTGAGGTACTTGGTGGCCGAATGGAACACCACGTCCGCGCCAAGTTCCAAGGGGCGCGTCGTCACCGGCGGCGCGACCGAACTGTCGATGCAGAGTATGGCGCCCGCTTCGTGCGCGGCGCGCGCCGAGTCCACGATGTCGATCACGTCCCAGGTCGGATTGATCGGCGACTCGATCCAGACGATCGCCGTGTTGGGGCGCAGGTTGGCGCGCAACGCGCCGGGCGTGCCGGAGTCGAAGAAGTCTACGTCCGCCTGATGCTCTTGCGCCGTCTTGCGGATCAGATCCTGCGCCCCGTGATACATGATGCGCGGCGCAAGAATGCGATCCCCCGCCTTCAAGGTTCCGATGATCGCCGCGCATGCGGCAAGCCCGGAGCCGAAGAGTCGCGCTTCTTTCCCGCCTTCCAGCTTTGCCAGCACTTGCTCGGCCAGGATGACCGTCGGATTGCCATAGCGGCTGTAGCGAAGCCCGGCCGGTAGTCGGTAGTCTTCGTCGCGGGCGAACGTGTTCGAGGCGGCTACCGGCGGCACGATGGCGCCCGTCAGAGGGTCGGTGTAGTGGTTTGCCTGGACGACGAGGGTCTCGGCCGAGGTTTGAACTCTTGTCATGGGCTGCTCACTGATGATCGTGAGCGAATGATTCCACGGCGCCTGCGCCACGCCAACCTCCAATTCCGCATGATTGGTCGGCATGGATGCCCAAACGGGCATCGCTCTCCCCGCGGCACAAGTCCGAGCGGAGGCGCGGTCACCGCTTCAGCAGGAACGTCTCCACCGCCGCCCTGGTCTCCCACCCCTCGCGCTCCAGTTCCGGCGCGCGCTCTTCCGTCTCCGGGTAGCCCAGGCAGAGATAGGCGATGAAGCGCCATTCGGACGGCACCGCGAGGATGCGGGCCACCGCGGCCGGGTCAAGGATCGAGACCCAGCCCAGCCCGATGCCCTCGGCCCGCGCGGCGAGCCACAGCGTGTGGACGGCGAGGACGGCCGAATAGTCGATCATCTCGGGCATCGTGCGCCGGCCGAGGCCGTGGCCCTGGCCCGTGCCGCGGTCGGCGAAGACCGCGAGATGCAGAGGCGCCTCGCGCAGCCCGGCAAGCTTGAGGCCGGCATAGATATGCGCGCGTTCGCCCGCGTCGGCCGCCTTGTATTCGGCCAGGGCCTCGGCGTTGCATTTCTCGAAATCGGCGACGATCGCCTGCCGGCGCACCGGGTCTTCCACCGTCACGAAGCGCCAGGGCTGGCTGAGCCCCACCGACGGGGCGAGTTGCGCGAGTTCGAGCAGGCGCAGCACGCGCGCCGGCTCCAGCGGCTGGGCGCGGAAGCGGCGAACGTCGCGCCGCCATTCCAAGAGCTGCCGCAGCTTGGCACGGAACGCGGCATCGAAGATGGGCGGGTCGTGCGGCATAGCGTTCATCGGGGCCGGGGCGCCAGCGGTTCGGGCAAGGGCAGCCCCCCTCACCCAGCTTCGGCTAAGGGGCTTTGCCCCTAAGCCTGCGCAACCCTCTCCCCCGTTCCGGGGGCGAGGGATCCAGATGAAGAGGGCAGAGATCGAAGGGCAGATGACAGCGCTGTAGTAGCTTCCCTTTTCCTTGGTGTCTTGGTGTCTTGGTGGTTATTCGAAATACTTGACCACGAAGACACGAAGAGACGAAGCCGGAGAAGATCAAAGAGCCGCGCCGCCCTCTCCCATCGCTTGCGCGACGGGAGAAGGCTCGAGGCATGCGCTTCGCTACTTCGGCTGCTTCACCACACGCAGGTACGGCTTCACCGTTTTCCAGCCCTGCGGGAACTTCGTCTTCGCGGCGTCATCGCTTACCGAGGGCGGGATGATGACGTCCTGGCCGGGCTTCCAGTTGACCGGCGTCGCCACGGTGTGCTTCGCGGTGAGCTGGCAGCTGTCGAGCAGGCGCAGCACCTCGTCGAAGTTGCGGCCGGTGGACATCGGGTAGGTCAGCATCGCCTTGACCTTCTTGTCCGGGCCGATCACGAACACTGAGCGCACCGTGGCGTTGTCGGCGGCGGTGCGGCCCTCCGAGCTGGCGCCGGCGCCCTCGGGCAGCATGTCGTAGGCCATCGCCACCTTGAGCTGCGGGTCGCCGATCATCGGATAGGTGACCTTGTGGCCCTGGGTCTCCTCGATGTCCTTCTCCCACTTCTTGTGGTTGTCCACCGGATCGACGCTGAGGCCGATGATCTTGGTGTTGCGCTTGTCGAACTCGGGCTTCAGGCCCGCCATGTAGCCGAGCTCGGTCGTGCAGACCGGCGTGAAATCCTTGGGGTGCGAGAACAGGATCGCCCAGCCGTCGCCAATCCAGCTATGGAAGTCGATCTTGCCCTGCGTCGTCTCGGCAGTGAAGTTGGGCGCTTCCGAATTTATTCTCAGCGACATCGTCTTCTCCTCTCGTTCATACCCCGGGACGGATATGGTGGTTCGGCCGGGGCGCGAAGGCAACAGGCGCGTTGGCCGTGGCCGTCCGATGTTGCTCGGTCGATCGGGGCCGGTGCCTTGGCGCCTTGGTGGTTCGCCCTGGGGCATCGACCGGCACGAGCGGGTGCGGCGCGACGCAAGGACCCTCCCCCTACCCCCTCCCTGAGGAGGGGGATCAGCAATCAGCTCTCAGCCGGCTGAGAGCTGACGGCTGACGGCTGACGGCTGACGGCTGACGGCGTCCTAGTCCTTCGTGTCACCCAGCTTGCCGACGAAATCCTCGAAGTCGGCGGCGTCGCGGAAGTTGCGGTAGACCGAGGCGAAGCGGACATAGGCGACCTGGTCGAGGTTCTTGAGCGCCTCCATCACCAGCTCGCCGATCGCGGTGGCCGGTATCTCGCTTTCGCCCGAGCTTTCCAGCCTTCGCACGATGCCGTTGACCACCCGCTCGATGCGCTCGTTGTCGACCGGGCGCTTGCGCAAGGCGGTGAACATCGAGCGCGCCAGCTTCTCGCGGTCGAACGGCTCGCGCTGGCCGTCCTTCTTCACCACGGTCAGTTCGCGCAGCTGGATGCGCTCGAAGGTCGTGAAGCGCGCCCCGCAGTTCGGGCAGAAGCGCCGGCGGCGGATCGCCGAATTGTCCTCGGTCGGCCGCGAATCCTTCACCTGCGTGTCGTCGTGTCCGCAAAATGGACAACGCATCCCCGTCCCCCTTGCCTTCTATCGTGCCCCCGCCGGTCAGGTCCCCGGATAGATCGGAAAGCGCCGGCACAGATCGAATACCGCCTCGCGCGCCTTGGCCTCGGCGCGCGCATTGTCATTGGGATTGGCGACGAGCCCGTCCAGCACGTCGCCGATCAGCTCGCCCACCTGCTTGAACTCGGCCGCGCCCAAGCCCCGCGTCGTGCCGGCCGGCGTGCCCAGCCGGATGCCCGAGGTCACCGTGGGCTTCTCCGGGTCGAACGGCACGCCGTTCTTGTTGCAGGTCAAGTGCGCGCGGCCCAGGCTTTCCTCGGCCGCCTTGCCCGTCAGCTTCTTGGGCCTGAGGTCGACCAGCATCAGATGCGTGTCGGTGCCGCCCGACACGATGTCGAGGCCGCGGCGCTTCAGCGTGTCGGCCAGCGCGCGGGCGTTCTCCACCACCTGGCGCGCGTAGGCCTTGAACGACGGGTCGAGCGCCTCGGCGAAGGCGGCCGCCTTGGCGGCGATCACGTGCATCAAGGGACCGCCTTGCAGGCCGGGAAACACGGCCGAGTTGATCTTCTTGCCGAGGTCGGCGTCGCGCGACAGGATCATGCCGCCGCGCGGGCCGCGCAGCGTCTTGTGGGTGGTCGTGGTCACGACATGGGCGTGCGGGATCGGGCTGGGATGCGCGCCGCCCGCCACCAGCCCGGCGAAATGCGCCATGTCGACCATCAGGTAGGCGCCGACCTTGTCGGCGATCTGGCGGAAGCGGGCGAAGTCGATCACGCGGGGATAGGCCGAGCCGCCGGCGATGATCAGCTTCGGCTTGTGCTCGGCCGCCAGCTTCTCGACCTCGTCGAAGTCGATCTGGTGGGTATCGCGCCGCACGCCGTACTGCACGGCCTTGAACCACTTGCCCGAGATGTTGGGCGCGGCGCCATGGGTCAGGTGCCCGCCGGCGGCCAGCGACAGGCCCATGATCGGGTCGCCGGGATTGAGCAGCGCCATGAACACGGCTTCGTTTGCCTGGGCGCCGGAATGCGGCTGCACGTTGGCGAAGCCGCAGTCGAACAGCTTGCACGCCCGCTCGATCGCCAGGTTCTCGGCCACGTCGACGAACTCGCAGCCGCCATAGTAGCGCTTGCCCGGCAGGCCCTCGGCGTATTTGTTGGTCATCACCGAGCCCTGGGCCTCGAGCACCGCGCGCGAGACGATGTTCTCCGACGCGATCAGCTCGATACCGTCCTGCTGGCGCACCAATTCGTCGCGGATCGACTTCTGGATCGCCGGGTCGGCCTCGGCCAGCGTGCGGGCGAAGAAGGCGTTCTCGCCGGGCGCAGCGCGCTTCGTGACGGTGGCGGTCATCCGGGGCCTCCTTCTCAACCCAGCTTGGCGACGCGCCGGCCGTGCCGCTCGCCGCCGTCGAACCCGGTTTCCAGGAACGCGCGCAGGCAGTCCTTCGCCGTCTCGTCGCCGATCAGCCTTGCCCCCAGCGCCAGCACGTTGGCGTCGTTGTGCTGGCGCGCCAGGCGCGCCGACGTCGCGTCGTGGCACACCGCGGCGCGCACATGGCGGTGGCGGTTGGCGGCGATCGAGATGCCGATGCCCGTGCCGCAGACCAGCACGCCGCGCCCCGCGCGGCCGGACTTCAACGCCTGGGCGAGCTTGTCGGCGAAGTCGGGATAGTCGACCGATTGCGGCCCGTCGGTGCCGAGGTCGAGCACGTCGCGGCCCGCCCGCGCGAGCTCGTCCTTCAACGCCTGCTTCAATGCAAATCCGGCATGATCCGCGGCGATGGCGATGGTATCGGCGGTCATCCGGCATGGCCGACCCTTGCGGTCGGTCTCCTTGGCAATGGCGACAGGGCGGTAATACTAGCTGCACAACATATCGCGAATCAACGCGAAATCACCACCAGATGTCGCGAGACGCGGGCGGCGGGAACGGTCTCCCGTCGCCCTGCCTGCCGTTATCGCAGATGGCAAGCGGCCATGATTACCGTTCAACAGAAACGTTCGGCACGCCATTCGCAATACAACCAGGGAATTCGCCGGCCGCAATCCTGACGAATTATTTCATATCAAATTGAGCGCAATTCGTCCTTCAGGTTGATTGCGTACAATTCCGCTGACTCTTCCCTAATCCATGAAATTGACATCAGTTACGGTTTGTGCGAAGGGTGCCTAACTTACCATAGACAGCAGGAAATACTTGTCATGACGGACCAGAACGACACGAAATCTTCGCAGAGCGAAATCCTGCGGATGACGGCGGAGGTGGTCGCCTCCTATCTAGGCAACAATATGCTTCCCTCGGCCCAGATCCCCGACGTGATCAATACTGTCTATGGCGCGCTGACGGGGATCAATGCCGGGGGCGGGGACAGCAAGTCCGAGCCCTTGAAACCGGCGGTCCCGCTGAAGAAATCGATCGCGCCGGATTACATCGTCTGCCTGGAGGACGGCAAGAAGCTGAAGATGCTGAAGCGCCACCTGCGCACGACCTACGGGCTGACGCCCGACGAATACCGCACCAAGTGGGGCCTGCCCGCCGACTATCCGATGGTGGCGCCGAACTACGCCGCGCAGCGCTCGGCCTTCGCCAAGAAGATCGGCCTGGGCCGCACCGCCGGCAAGCCGCGCGGCAGAGGGCGTAAAGGCTAGGGGCGTAAAGGCTAGGCCCGTCCGCCGGGCGCCGCGTCCGCCAAGGCGCGGTTCTCGGCCCGGATGCGCACGGCCAGGATCGCGGCGTTCAGCGCCGAGAACACCAGGGCACAGGTCCACAAGCCGAAGACGAGCGGCAGCAGCGCCACCTCCGCCGCCAGCACCAGGTAGTTGGGGTGGCGCACCCAGCGATACGGCCCCTGCCGCACCAGCGGCGCACCCGGCAGCACGATCACCCGCGTGGTCCAGCGCCGGCCCAGCGTGCCGATGATCCAGTAGCGCGCGGCCTGCAGCAGCAGGTAGGCAGCAAGCCAGCCGGGCGCGACCGGCCGGTCCCAGGCCAGCAGCCACAAGCCGGCGAGCCAGGCCACGTGCAGGCCGATCAGCGGCCCGTAGTGCCCCTGCCCCACCTCGATGCCGCCGGCGGCGCGCAGCCGCGCGGCATTGCGCTGCGACAGCGCCAGCTCCGCCAGGCGCTGCAGCGTGACCAGGCCGAGCAGCAGCCAAGCGCCCATTATGCCTACATGCCCCGCGGCACGTGGCGCCCCAGCCAGGCGCAGTAGATGAGCCACAGCCCGGTGGCGGCAAACACCGACCACAGGCCGAGAAAGGTCAACAGCAGGCTGAACACGCTGGTCGATATCAGCGCCGCCACGTCGCGATAGGTGGTGAAGACGGTGGTCATCTCGGGCCGCTCGCGCGCGCGTACCGCGCGCTGGAACGTCACCATGCATACCGAGTCGAGCGCCACGGTCGCGACGGCGGAAGCCAGGATCAACCCGACGAAGCCCAACGGCCAGTTCACCAGGGCGGCCGCGCCAATCACCGCGGCGCCGCACAGCGTGAACCCCGTGACGATCAACCGCCGCATGCCGATCCGCCGCGCCAACCGGCCGAAAATCGGCACCACGAACAGCAACGCCGAGCCGGCCGACACGATATAGCCGCCCTCGGTCGCGCCGAGGCCCGACGAAACGGCATAGATCGGCACGTAGACGAAGAACATCGACCACCAGTTCTCGCGCGCCAGGTTGAGGACATAGGCGAGGCGCAGCCGCGGCTGGGCGACGAAGCGCTTCAGGGTCCGAAGCGGCGCGAAGGCGGCGCGGCCGGAGGTCGCCCAGCGCGCCGCCGGCACGCTCGGCCGCAACAGCGCGAGATGGAGCAGCAGGATCAGGCTGGCGACGATCGACAGCCCATAGGCAGCCCAGTCCGACACCTGGGTGAACAGGACGATGCCGACCGTCGGCAGGATGGACCAGCTTCCGGCGGCGGCGACCACGCGCAGCGGCTCCATTCGCGCCAGGTCGCGGCGCTCGATATGCGACAGGATGAGAATCTGCAGCGCATTGCCGGCCAAGGACAGGCTGAGCCCGCGCAGCAGGATCGCCGCCGCCACGCCGACCACGCTCGACGCGGCCAGGCAGAGCGGCATCAGCATGCCCATCAGCGCCGCGATCACGTAGGTCCAGCCCGGGCCGATTCCGCGGATCAGCAGCGGCACCGCCTGGCTGAGCACCAGCACGGCGCAGGTCGTCGCCGCGAAGGTGGCGCTGACGTCGCGCGCATCGCCCAGCACGCGCAGCGCCTCGACCGGCACGATCACCGAGATCACGGCGCGCGCCATGGTTTCCAGGCCGAACAGCGATGCTAAGGCGACCGGCCCGGGCTGGAACAGCCGGGCCCGGGAAAGGGCGGCGACCGACATGGCGGCGGAGTCTAGCCGCCGCGGCGTGCCGGCACCAATGCGTCGACGGGCGCAAGGCCCATCGCTCAGCGCATGCGCTTGTACTCGCGCAGGCAGGCCTCGCGCAGCAGGGCCGAGTCCGTATCGGTCAGCGGCTCGCCGTCCAGGTAGACGCGCCGCCCGTCGCCCTTGACCGTGATGGTGCCGATATAGGCCGGCGCGTCATAGCGCTGGCGCGGGCCCTCGACGTCGTAGGGCTGGCGCCCCCCGGGGGGCGGCGGGGTGTGGGTGTCAAACGGCCGCGCCGTGACGCCGTCCTTGGCGAAGGGCGTATGGCAGAGCTTGACGTTCTCGGTCGAGCTGTAGCGCTGGCACAGGTCGACCGTGATCGGGATGGTGATGGTCTCGGGGATCTTGATGTTCGGTCGGGGCTTCAGGTCGGCCGGCGCGACCTTGCGGCCGGCCTGGTCGGGTCCCGGCCGGTATTTGACGTCCGGCGCCGGCACGTGCTCGACCAGGGTGCGGCAGGTGGCCCAACTGGCCTTGACCTGCCGGCGGGCGACGTCCTGCGCCAGGACCGGCAGTGCCGCCAGGCCCAGGGCCAGGGCCGCCCAGGCCCGCAGGGCGCGCCTATGGCCTGCCCAGCGGCCTATCCGCCCCCTCGCAGGCCTCAGGCGGCGGGCCAGTGGGTCAGCATCCATACCGCCAGCCCGGCAGCGGCCGCCAAGGCCACCACGGCAAGGCCCAGAACCGGCCAGACAGGAGGGCTGTCATGCGGCCCTGCCAGGAAGAAGCGCGGGCTGCCGCGCCCCCGCCAGCTTGCCGGGCTCGGGCGCAGTGTGAACTCGTGCATGGGGTTATTCCCAGGTTTTGCGTCAGCCAAGCCTAGCCAGACAGGCTTAAGAAGCCCTAAACAGGGCATGGGGATGGCCGGTGCGGGGGTGCCGGCCAGGCGTAGAGCCAGGGATTGCCAAGGTCGGGGGCCAGCGCAAATGCTCGAGACATTGTTTCGGCTGTCCGAAAACCGGACAACCGTGCGCACCGAGGTCATGGCGGGAGTCACCACCTTCCTGACCATGGCCTACATCATCTTCGTCAACCCCTCGATCCTGAAGGCCACGGGGATGGACGAAGGGGCGGTCTTCGCCGCCACCTGCATCGGCGCGGCCTACGGCACGCTGCTCATGGGCCTCTACGCCAACTACCCGATCGCGCTGGCGCCCGGCATGGGGCTCAACGCCTATTTCACCTACGGCGTCGTGCTGGGCATGAAGTACACGTGGCAGGTGGCGCTGGGCGCGGTGTTCTTGTCGGGCATCCTGTTCTTCCTGCTCAGCGTCACGCCGCTGCGCGAATACATCATCAACGCCATCCCGCGCTCGCTGAAGATGGCGATCTCGGCCGGCATCGGGCTCTTCCTCGGCATCATCGCGCTGGAGAACGCGGGCGTGGTGGTGGCGCACCAGGCGACCCTGGTGACGCTGGGCAAGATCACGCAGCCGACGGTGATCCTGGCCACCGTCGGGTTCCTGCTGATGATCGCGCTCGACCGCCGCGAGGTCACCGGCGGGATCATCATCGCGATCCTGGCGGTCAGCGTGGCCGGCATGGCGCTGGGCTACTCGCCCTTCCCCAAGACCGTCGCCAGCGCGCCGCCCAGCCTGATGCCGACCCTGCTGCAGATGGACATCAAGGGCGCGCTGGAGATCGGGCTGGTCGGGATCGTCTTCGCCTTCCTGTTCGTCGACTTCTTCGACAATGCCGGCACGCTGATCGGCGTCGCCTATCGCGGGGGCATGATGGACAAGGAGGGCCGGGTGCCGCGGCTGAACCGCGTGCTGCTGGCCGACAGCACCTCGGCCATGGTCGGCGCCGCGCTCGGCACCTCGACCGTGACCAGTTATATCGAAAGCGCGTCGGGCATCAAGGCGGGCGGACGCACCGGGCTTACCGCCGTAGTGGTCGGGATCCTGTTCCTACTGGCGCTGTTCTTCGCGCCCCTCGCGCTCAGCATCCCGTCCTATGCGACCGCGCCTGCGCTGCTGTTCGTCGCCTGCCTGATGGCAAGGGGCCTGACCGAGGTGGATTGGGAAGACGTGACGGAATACGCACCGGCGGTGGTATGCGCGCTCGCCATGCCATTAACCTTTTCCATCGCGCACGGAATTGCCTTCGGGTTCATCACCTATGCGGGGTGCAAAATCCTCGCCGGCCGCCTGACCGACGTGCATCCGGCAGTCTACGCAATCGCTGCCTTGTTCTTGGTCAAGTTCGGACTGCTGTAGGTGGCGATTTAATGGAAGCAACCGTGGAAATTCGATGACTTCGCAAGGCCCATCGACTATAGTCTTCGGGCTGCGTAAGAAGGCCGCGTCGGCGGCCCGACGCGGCCCGAGTTTAGGGAGGAAATCGCCATCAGGCGAAGGAAGAGGCGGAGACAAGCCTCTTCCGTAAGCAAACTATCGGCCTACGACGCAGGGGTGGCAAGCATGTTGAACGGCTTGCCACTTTTTTTGTCAGAATTGCGCAAGATCAACCGCCAGCCTTGCCGTGATCGGCGTGACTGGTATTAATCCTAGGGTTATTTCCGCGAGCTGGTTTCAGGTCTTTTCGCTTTTTTGTCGCGCACCCAAGGCGGCCCGGCGCGCTCGATTCGCCGATAGACCGGGCAGGCCTCGTGATGCGCGCCCGGCAGGTAGCCGAGGCTCATCAGGAACTCGCCCACCACCTCGCCGCCCGTGAAGCGGAACGTCTTCTTGAACAGCTTCACCCACGCGTCCTTGTCCTGCGGGTGATGGGCGTCGAGCCATTGCGCGAAGCCACCATGGCTCGCGCGCAGCGCCTGGATACGCCTGGCGTTGTCGATGATCGACTCCACCTTCAGCCGGTTGCGGATGATGTTCGCGTCCTCGAGCAGCCGCGCGATCTGCCGTTCGCCGTAGCGTGCCACCTTGTCGACCTCGAACGCATCGAACGCCGCGTTCATGCCCCGGCGCTTCTTGAGCACGATCAGCCAGCTCAAGCCCGCCTGCATGATCTCCAGCGCCAGACGCTCGAACAGCACGCGCTCGTCCTTGGACGGGAAGCCGTACTCGGTGTCGTGGTAGGGCCCGTGGAACTCGTGGCCGGGGGCGATCTTGCAGTAACCGGACATTGGTCTACCTAGCTCCTTGGCTCCGCCAAGTCGTCATGGCCGGGCTTGTCCCGGCCATCCACGTCGAGGCAGCGGCGACATCAGGCCAGCAAGTCATGAAGGTCTGCCCAAGCAGGATTCATCCCGATGATCAAATTGACCTTCCAAGCTCGCGACCAGTGCTTTACCGACTTCTCGCGCTGAATTGCATCCCGAATGTCATCGAAACGCTCGTAGTAGACCAGCCGCTTCAGGCCATAACGTTTGGTAAATCCCTCGACTAGCCCTTCTCGATGCTCGTAGATGCGCCGTGGGAGATTGCTGGTCACACCCACATAGAGCGGACCATTTGCCTTGCTGGTCATGATGTAGAGCCAACCGCCGGCCATGCTGCCGGCACTCTGGCCGACGTGGATGGCCGGGACAAGCCCATGGCTGTCCGGTTCGCGGCGGACGATGCGCCCTTCATTTTTTGTGTCCCCCCTCCCCTTGCGGGAGGGGTTGGGGGAGGGGATCTTCGCCACCGTCCGGGAGGCGCGGCACGCCTGGCGCGCGAAAAACCACGAAGGCATCAAGACACCAAGGCAAGAACGACGCTTTGCCCCCACCGCACGCCATGACGGACACCTGGCCGGCGATGCCGTGGCGGCATCGCGGTTCAAGTCTTCTTGGCGCCTTGGTGTCTTGGTGATTTCTGGATAGAAGGCGAACCGACGCGTGACGACGGCGCGCGCGGCCCCCGCCCCCTAACCCCCCCCCGCAAGGGGAGGGGGGACCGCAC
>JADZDN010000174.1 GCA_020851015.1 Alphaproteobacteria bacterium
GAGCCGGCCGAGGCCAGCCACGCCGCGCCCCTGGCCACGGACGCCGAGGAGGACGACGACCGCCCTCGGCACGAGCGGAACGGGGTCTCGGACGACCTGGTCTATGGCCCCGCCGACGAGGACAATGGCGGCCTCCACCCCATCGCGCGGGCGCGCGCGAGCCTGAAGGACGCGGCAGCCGCCCTGCTCCAGGCCTGGGACGAGGGTGCCGCGCGCCGGATGGGTGAAGGCACCGAGGGCCGCGACGACGGCGTCGCCGCCGCGATCGAGCAGCTGCGCGCTGCGCTCACCACGAAGCCGGCCCGCCACCCGAACACCCCACGCAAGCCGCGCGAGGGGACGAAGCAGGAGGCGGTGCTGGCCATGCTGCGCCGACCCGAGGGTGCGACCGTGGCCCAGATCGCCGAGGCAATGGCCTGGGAGCAGCACACGGTGCGCGGATTCTTTGCCGACCTCAAGCGCAAGGGCATCACCGTCGTCGCCGCCGAGCGCGTCCCGACTGCCGAGGGTTGGGCGACCATGGGCGCACTGCTGGTCGGTGACACCCTGTTCGACGAACTGGGGCAGCCCTGCCGCGTCACCGGCGTCTCGCGAATCATTATCGGCCGCCGCTGTTACACCATCGCGTTCGACGATGGCGAGCACATCGTCTGCGACGGCACCCATCGCTGGCCGGTCTGGGACTTCACCAACAATGAGCGCCCGGTCGAGCGCCTGCTCGGGACCGAGGAGATGCAGGGGCGCGTGCGCATCGGTGCCGGACCCCGCTACCGCTACGCCATTGACTGCTGCGCACCGGCCGAGCTCCCCAAGCAGGACCTGGTGATCCCGCCCTACGTGCTCGGCGTCTGGCTGGGCGACGGCTCCTCGATCATGAACCATGTCAGCGTCCATGAGGACGACGCTGAGATCGCCGAGCACCTGTCGGCCTGTGGCGTGGACGCGCAGTTTCGCCTGTCGCGCTGGCGCAATGGCCGCTGCGCCAACATCGTCATCGACCCGACCTTCCGGCTGGTCGATGACGGCATGACGCCCGCCAGCATCCAGCACCGCTCCCGGTTCACCACCTAGCTGCGTATGCTGGACCTGCTGGACAACAAGCACATAGGTGGCGTCGAGCCACAGATAGGGCCACTCGCCCTCGATCGGGCGGGAGAGGAAGGCGCCGGCCCCGGCGCGCGCTTGCCGCGTCGCCAACCGCGATGACAGACGCGCCCGTACCGGCGAATGCGGGCCTCGTCCTCGGGCCAGAGTGTGACCCGCTTGGCGCAATGCGCCGCCGCACCCGCCCCACCGCGGCGTCGTACCATCCTTTTTGAAAGCCGCCGCCGCGGCCTTGTCGGCGCCGCGGAAAAGCGGAACGCGCCTTCTGCCGCGAGAAGCCCAAAACTGCCAGCCTCGCTGGACGATCAGCGGCGTGGGGGCCAGTATCCATAACCCATGTGCATGACCCGTCTGCTGTGATCATCGTCGAAGACCTGCGTATTGCATTCGGATCCGGCCATCGCCCGTTCAACGCTGTTGAGGGAATAGGCTTCACCCTTAGGCCGGGCGAGACGCTCGCCCTGGTGGGCGAGTCCGGATCAGGCAAGTCGGTAACTGGTTTGGCCCTCGCGCGCCTGCTGCCAGAACCTGGCGCCACCCTATCGGGCAAGATCCAACTGGATAACGTCGATGTCCTGTCGCTCGACCGCCGCGGGCTGCAGGCGCTGCGCGGACGGAAGATCGCATATGTCTTCCAGGAGCCGATGACCGCGCTCAACCCAGTGCTGCGCGTCGGCGACATGATCGCCGAATCCGTTCGCGTGCATCGGGGCTTCTCGGCCATGGCCGCGCGTGCCGAAGCCGTGTCGCTGCTCAACCAGGTGGGTATTCCGGATCCTGGCCGACGTGCCGGTCAGTACATCCATCAGATGTCGGGAGGGATGCGCCAACGTGTGATGATCGCGCTCGCACTCAGCGGCGAGCCGAGCTACCTGGTTGCTGACGAACCCACCACGGCGCTTGACGCGACGGTGCAGGCACAGATCCTGCTTATGCTTCAAGGCCTGGCGGCAAGCCGGCAGATGGGCTTGCTGTTCATCTCGCACGACCTTGGCGCGGTGGCGGAGATCGCGGACCGGGTCGCGGTGATGTATTGCGGCCGCATCGTGGAATCAGGGTCGGCGCGCGACGTCTTGGCCACCCCCTTGATGCCCTACACGCGTGGCCTGATGGCGGCATTGCCCGGCGCTGCAACCGAACGGCTTCAGGAAATTCCCGGCCAGCCGGCCGATCCGCGTGCCCGCCCGCCCGGATGCGCCTTCGCGCCGCGCTGCGCGCTTGCGGTTGCTGCCTGCAACGCGGCGGTGCCGCCGCTGGCCGAGGCCGTGCCCGGCCATTGGCTGCGCTGCCCGCGCTGGCAGGTGCCGGCGCCTCCTGCGCTGCCGCGGCCGAAGGCCGGGCCCGCTTCAGCCGGCCGCCCTGTCCTGCTTGAGGCGACCAACCTCGAAAAGCTGTTTCGCCTTCCGTCCAGGAAGCTCCTGGGCAGGGCGCGTGCGGTGCGCGCGGTGA
>JADZDN010000175.1 GCA_020851015.1 Alphaproteobacteria bacterium
GAACTCATCCAGCGCCTCGACGCCTCGGCCCAGCGCATCGGCGAAGTGGTCAATCTCATCAACGGCATCGCCTCGCAGACGAACCTGCTGGCGCTCAATGCGACCATCGAGGCGGCGCGCGCGGGCGAGGCCGGCAAGGGCTTCGCCGTGGTCGCTTCGGAAGTGAAGACGCTCGCCAACCAGACCGGCAAGGCGACCGAGGACATCGCCGCGCAGGTGGGCGAGATCCAGGCCGAAACGGGCCGCGCGGTGGAGGCGATCGCGCGCATCACGGAGGTCGCGGCCAGCATCCGCACGCAGGTCGCCTCGATCGCCGCGGCGATGGAAGAGCAGGGCTCGGCCACCCAGGAGATCAGCCGCAACGTGCAACAGGCGGCCCACGGCACCCAGGAAGTGTCGAAGAACATCGTCAGCGTCACCCAGGCCTCGGGCGAGGTGGGCTCGGCCGCCACGCAGATGAACGGCGCGGCGTCGGAGCTGGCCAAGCAGGCCGACGTGCTGACCGTCGAGGTCGACAAGTTCATCCAGAAGGTCCGCGCCGCGTAAAGCCGGGCAACCTTGAAGAACGCCAGCCGGGCCGGGGCCGCAAACCCCGGCCCGGTTCGTCTTTTAGGTCCGTCGCGCGGCTTTATTCCGCCCCGGCCGGATGCTAGGAGTGTGCCCAACCCGCCGGCGCCGCGCGCCCTGGCGGGATTTCCAGTCCGGACGGGAACGGGGGCATGAAATCACGCAAGCGGGTGTTGGTGACGGGCGGCGCGGGCTTCCTGGGCTCGCATCTCTGCGGGCGCCTGCTGGCCGACGGCCACGATGTGCTGTGCGCGGACAACTACTTCACCGGCACGCGCGACAACATCCTGGGCCTGCTGGCGAACCCGCATTTCGAGATGATGCGGCACGACGTGACCTTTCCGCTCTACGTCGAGGTCGACGAGATCTACAACCTCGCCTGCCCGGCCTCGCCGATCCACTACCAGTTCGATCCGGTGCAGACCACAAAGACCTCGGTGCACGGCGCGATCAACATGCTGGGCCTGGCCAAGCGCGTGCGCGCGCGCATCCTGCAGGCCTCCACCAGCGAGGTCTACGGCGACCCCACCGCACATCCGCAGCACGAGGAGTACTGGGGCAACGTCAACCCGATCGGCCCGCGCGCCTGATCCGACGAGGGCAAGCGCAGCGCCGAGACAGTGTTCTTCGACTATCACCGCCAGCACGGCCTGAAGATCCGCTTCGCGCGCCACTTCAACACCTAAGGGCCGCGCATGCACCCGAACGACGGGCGCGTGGTTTCGAACTTCATCATGCAGGCGCTCCAGGGCGAGCCGATCACGCTGTTCGGCGACGGCACGCAGACCCGCGCGTTCTGCTATGTCGACGACCTGATCGACGGGCTGGTCCGGCTGATGGGCGCGCCGGACGAAGTGACCGGCCCGGTCAACATCGGCAACCCGGCGGAAATGACGGTGCGCGAGCTGGCCGAGCGGGTGATCCGGCTGACCGGATCGCGCTCGACGCTCACCTTCAAGCCCCTGCCGGTCAACGATCCCACGCAGCGCTGCCCCGACATCGCCAAGGCGCGCCAGGTGCTGGGCTGGGAGCCCAAGGTCGATCTGGAGACCGGGTTGAAGCGCACCATCGATTATTTCCGCCGCTTCGTCTGAGCGATGGCGATGGACTTCGACGCCTTCTTCGCCCGGGAGTTCGATCAGCACGCCGAGCTTCTGGCGGCCACGCGCGGGGCCTGCGCGATGCCGCTCGGCGCCCTGGTGCGGGCAGCGGCCGCGAGCGTGCGCGGCGGCGGCAAGCTGATGTTCTTCGGCAATGGCGGCAGCGCCGGCGACGCGCAACACCTGGCGACCGAGCTTGCCGTGCGCTACGTGAAGGACCGCGCGCCGATCGCGGCGGTCGCGCTGACCACCGACAGCTCGGCCCTGACGGCGATCGGCAACGACCTGGGCTTCGCCCAGGTCTTCGCGCGCCAGGTCCGCGCGCTGGGCCGCAAGGGCGACCTGGCGATCGGCATATCGACCTCGGGCACCAGCCCCAACGTCATCGAGGGGCTGAAAGCCGCGCGCGAGATGGGCGCGGTGGCGGCGGGGCTGACCGGCGCTTCGGGCGGCGCGATGAAGGGGCTGTGCGATCCGCTGGTCTGCGTGCCGTCCACGGTGACCGCGCGCATCCAGGAGATGCACATCCTGCTGGGACAGATGCTCTGTGGCGCGCTGGAGCGCGAGCTGGGCCTGGTGTGACGCGCGCATGAGCGAACGATCGGATCTCGCCGAGATCGTCGCCCGCCTGGGCGGCGTGCGCGTCGCCGTGATCGGCGACGTGATGCTGGACCGCTACGTCTATGGCGCGGTCGAGCGCGTGTCGCCCGAGGCGCCGATCCCCGTCCTGCGCGTGGAGCGCGAGCAGGCCATGCTGGGCGGCGCCGGCAACGTCGCGCGCAACCTGTCGGCGCTGGGCGCCGCGACCACGCTGGTCGGCGTGATCGGCGCCGATGCGGACGGCGCCGCAGTGGTCAGCGCGGTGGGCGAGCTGCCGCACGCGGTCTCGGGCCTGGTGGTGGATCCCCGCCGCCCCACCACGCTGAAAACGCGCTTCGTGGCCGGTGGGCAGCAATTGCTGCGCGCGGACCGCGAGACTGCGCTGGCCCTGTCGGCGGAAAGCGAGGCGGCGCTGGACTTAGCGGTCGGGCGCGCGATCGCCTGGGCCGGGGTCGTCGTGCTGTCCGACTACGCCAAGGGGGTGCTTGAGGACGCGCTGGTGCGCCGGGCGATCGATCGCGCCCGCGACCAGGGCAAGCCGGTGATCGTCGACCCGCGTGGCAGCGATTACCGCCGCTATCGCCGCGCCAGCGTCGTCACGCCCAACCGGCACGAGCTGGAGCTTGCGTCCGGTACCGGCCTGCCGCGGGCCGCGGGCGAGGAGGCCGATGCCGCGGTCGAACAGGCGGCGCGGCGCGTGCTGCTGCAGTGCGGCATCGACGCCATGCTGGTCACGCGCAGCGAGCAGGGCATGACCCTGGTGCAGCAAGCCGGCCGGCCGGTCCACCTGGCGGCCGAGGCGCGCGAGGTGTTCGATGTCTCGGGGGCGGGCGATACGGTGGTCGCGGTGATGGCGGCGGCGCTCGGTGCCGGCGCGGCCCTGCCGGAAGCCGCGCGCCTGGCGAACACGGTCGCGGGCATCGTGGTGGGCAAGGTCGGTACCGCTGTCGCCTATCCCGACGAGATCCTGCACCAGCTCCGTGCCGAGGAAGTGATGGGCGGCGAGGCCAAGGTGCTGGGCCTCGACGCGGCGCTGGACCGGGTCGCGCGTTGGCGGCGCAAAGGACTGCGCGTCGGTTTCACCAATGGCTGTTTCGACCTTCTGCACCCCGGCCACGTGTCGCTGCTGTCCCAGGCAAGGGCGGGATGCGACCGCTTGATCGTCGGCCTGAACAGCGACAGCTCGGTGGCCAGGCTGAAGGGTCCCGGACGGCCGGTCCAGGGCGAGGCGGCGCGGGCGCTGGTTCTGGCGTCGCTGCAGTCGGTGGACATGGTCGTTGTCTTCGCCGACGACACGCCGCTCGAGCTGATCCGGGCGATCCGCCCGGACGTGCTGATCAAGGGCGCTGACTATACGGTCGCGACCGTGGTGGGGGCCGACATCGTACAGGCATACGGCGGCAAGGTCGTGCTGGCGGACATCGTGCCGGGCCACAGCACCAGCGCGACGATCAAGCGGCTATCCGGATAAGCTGCTGTCTCTGTTCAAATTTTGGAAGACTCCGGATCCGACACTCCGCGCAAGCGGTCGGCCGCGATCATCGCAAAACGCAGCAGGAGAGACCGCCGCCGGGCCGCGGCTATCGGGGCGGTTTCGGTTTCTCGGATCAAGGCCGCGCCGTACGCATCGGTAACATACAGGCCGCATCGCTCGGGGATGAGGGCCGTTGGAAATCCTTCGGCGACGGCAAAGTAGAACCGGTCGCAGTACTCCAGGTAGTCCTGCCATTTGCGATCGGATCGGTAGTCGGCCGGCGAGGATTTGACCTCGGCAACGACGATCGTCCCCGCACGATCGATGCCGATCACATCTACGCGACGGCCATTGGGCAGGATCAGCTCGGTCAGCGTGCTAAATCCGGCCTGGCCGAGGTAGCGGCAAAGCCCGCGCGCAATGAACTGGGCGCTCGGCGAAAGCGGACGATCGTCAGGCATCGGTTAAAGCCTATCACGGAAATCGGATGTCTGGAACAAACCATGGCCATGGGCGGCACTGAAATTTGCTATTAATCATGCCAGGAATCGGATAGACTGATAAGTGGTCTGTGGGCAGGCGATGCCGACGTATCGCTCTTCCACCAGCAGCGAAGAGCATGAGTTTGAGCCTTTCGATCGCCAAATCTCCGAGTAAAGAACTAGGCCACTCCGCCGCAC
>JADZDN010000176.1 GCA_020851015.1 Alphaproteobacteria bacterium
CGGCGAGGCCGGCGCGCGGATCGGCGCGGTGCTGATGATGACGATCTTCGGCATGGCGTTCGGCGGCTGGCTGTCGGGCGCGATCTTCGACTGGACCGGCAGCTACCAGGCCGCCTTCGTCAACGGCGTCGCGTGGAACCTGCTCAACCTGGCGATCGCGCTGTGGCTCTTGACCCAGCCGCGCCGCGTGCCCGCGCTCGCCTAGGCTTGCGCCTCAGCCGCGGATCTCGACGCCGGCCCATTCCTCGATCACCCGCGCGATCGAGGTGAAGTCCGAGTCGGGCCCGAACTTCGCGTTCGTCACGGCCAGCATCTGGCGCACCGCGGCGCCCACCACCATCGGCACGCCCAGCGCCTCGGCCTCGTCGACGCACAGCCGCACGTCCTTGTAGGAAAGCCCGGTCGCGAAGCCGAAGTCGAACCTGCCGGTCAGCACCGCGCGCGGGAACTTGTCCTGCGTGGCGGTGTTGCGCCCGCTGCCGGCGTTGACGATGTCGAGCAGCACCCTGGGATCGAGCCCGGCCTTGACCCCCATCGCCATCGCCTCGGCGGTGACGGCCATGGCGGCGGCGGACAAGAGGTTGTTGGCGAGCTTGGCGGTCTGCGCCAGGCCCGGCTTCTCGCCGGTGAAGAACAGCCGGCCGAAATGCTTCAGGATCGGCTCGACCGCCGCATAGGAGGGCTTCGGGCAGGACACCATGACCGCGAGCGTGCCGGCCTTGGCGCCGGCCACGCCGCCGCTGACCGGCGCGTCGACCAGCGCGATGTTCTTGTCCGCCAGGCCGCGGGCGACGGAAGCGGCGATCCCGGGCCCGGTGGTCGACAGGTCGATCACGGTCCTGACCGCCGCGCCGGAAGCGATGCCCCGCTCGCCGAGCGCCACCGCCTGCACGACCGGCGGCGTGGGCAGGCTCATCAGCACGGTCGCCGCGGCCGAGGCGACTTCGGCCGGCGACGACGCGGCCTTCGCCCCGCGCGCCACGAGGGGCTGCATCGCCGCGGCGTTGCTGTCGTGGACGCACAGCGTGTAGCCGGCATCGACGAGGCGCGACGACATCGGCCCGCCCATGCGGCCAAGCCCGATGAAACCCAGCACCGCTTCCGCCATGTCGGTTCTTCCCCCTCAACGCCGCGCGATCGTCGCACTATAGCGCCTTGAGCCGGGGCCACGAAAACGACTAGCCTCGCGGGCACGGGGGGAACCGATGGCCGAGCCCGAATACGCAGTCTACGCGATCCGCTACGCCAGGCGCGACGCTCGCCGGCCCGAGCATTTCATCGGCGGCGATCCGCACGATGCGCCGATGGCGATGGACTACTTCACCTGGGCGGTGGTGGGCCAGGAGCGCAGCTTCGTCGTCGACACCGGCTTCACCGCCGAGGTGGCGGCCAGGCGCACGCGCGAGCACCTGCGCTGCCCGGCGGAAAGCCTGGCGCTGGTCGGGCTCGACGCAAGGACCGTCGGCGACGTGATCGTGACCCACCTGCACTACGACCACGTCGGCAACTTCCACAAGTTCCCCGCCGCGCGGTTCCACCTGCAGGACCGCGAGATGAACTTCGTGACCGGCCGGCACATGCGCCACGCGACCTTCCGCCACGCCTTCGAGGTCGAGGACGTCGTGGGCATGGTGCGGATGAACTTCAAGGGCCGGGTCGCGTTCCACGACGGCGACCATGCGCTGGCACCGGGCGTGTCGCTGCACTTCATCGGCGGCCACACGCCGGGGCTGCAGGCCGTGCGCGTGCGCACCGCGCGCGGCTGGGTGGTGCTGGCGTCGGACGCCAGCCACTACTACGAACACATGCGCGAGAAACGCGTGTTCCCGATCGCCTACAACATCGCCGACATGCTCGAGGGCTATCGAAAGCTGGAGGCGCTGGCGGATTCGCCCGACCACATCATTCCCGGCCACGACCCGCTGGTGATGCAGCTCTACCCCGCCCCCCAGCCCGCGCTTCAGGGCATCGTGGCGCGGCTCGACGTTGCGCCGGCGCCGGCGCCCGGCAAGTAAGGAGCAGATCGCCATGGCATTCGATCGGATCGCCGTGCTGGGGCTGGGGCGGGTCGGCGCGCTGGCCGCCGCCATGCTGCACGAAGCGGGCTTCGCGGTGACGGGGTTCGACGCGCATCCGCCGCAAGCCGCGCCGGCCTATCCCGTGCGGCCGGTCGATGTCGCGACGCTCGAGGCGCTGGCGGCGGCGCTGGCGGGCTTCGAGGCCGTGCTGTCCTGCCTGCCCTACCACCTGAACATCGGCGTCGCGTCGGCGGCGCACCGGCTGGGCATCCACTATTTCGACCTGACCGAGGACGTGCCGACCACCAACGCCATCCGCGAGATGAGCGGCAGCGCCAAGGGGCTGATGGCGCCGCAATGCGGCCTCGCCCCCGGCTTCATCGGCATCGTCGGCGCCAGCCTGTCGCGCGCGTTCAAGCCCTGCCGGTCGATCCGCATGCGGGTCGGCGCGCTGCCGCAGCACCCCACGGGGCTGCTGGGCTATGCCTTCAACTGGTCGCCCGAGGGCGTGGTGAACGAGTACCTGAACGATTGCGAGGTGATCGAGGAAGGCGTGCGCAAGATGGTCTCGCCGATGGAATGGCTCGAGACGGTCTACGTCAACGGCGTAAAGCTGGAGGCCTTCACCACCTCGGGCGGCTTGGGCACGATGTGCGAGACGTTCCTGGGGAAGATCGACAACATCGACTACAAGACCATGCGCTATC